>NZ_JBSSDH010000003.1:0-381751 GCF_054060555.1 Pseudomonas sp. TE6283 | reverse complement strand
GGGTCATCTTCTACTTGGTTTTTCTCGGGGTGTTTTTTTTGTTTTTCTTCGCGCTTTTTTGGGGGGGCCCCCCCCCCCCCCCCCCTGGGGGGGGGGGGGGGGGGGGCCCCCGCGATGGCCCCCCACCACCCCACAAAACTGCGACAGCTTCGGTTATCCTCAGGCCATTCCAGCTTCAGGAGCCAACATGTCTCTCCCTCGCCTGCTTGTTCCCGCCGCCCTGGCCCTGCTCACCGCCTGCGCCCAGCAACCGCAACGCACCGTCGAACTGGACGGCGAAAGCGAGTGCCCCAAGCGCCTGGTCGTCGGCCAGACCATGACCCTCACCCTGCCCAGCAACCCCACCACCGGCTACCGCTGGCTGCTGCAGAACCCGGCTTCGGAGATCCTGCGCAGCCTCGGTCCCGAGGTCTACAGCTCCCCGGAACAAGCCGGCATCGTCGGCAGCGGCGGGCTTTCCACCTGGCGCTTCCAGGCCAAGGCCGCCGGCGAAGGCCACCTGATCCTGGTCTACCAGCAGCCCTGGGCCCCTGAAGTGCGACCGGTGCAGACCTTCGACTGCGCCATCCGGGTGAAGTGAGCGCACGGCGCCGGTCAGCGAGTCATGCAAGCTTGCCGTGGTTTGGCTAGAATGCCGCCCCTGTAGATTGCCAGCCGCCTGGACCCGCCCGTGAGCAAACAACCCGACCGCCTTTTCGCCCAGCCCCTGGAGCAGGTGCCCGACTTCGTCTTCAACGAAGACGTGGTGCAGGTGTTCCCGGACATGATCAAGCGCTCGGTGCCCGGTTACCCGACCATCGTCGAGAACCTCGGCGTGCTGGCCGCGCGCTTCGCCCAGCCGAACTCCGTGCTGTACGACCTCGGCGCCTCGCTGGGCGCGGTGACCCAGGCGCTGCGCCGCCATGTGCGCACGGACGGCTGCCGGGTCATTGCGGTGGACAACTCCGCGGCCATGGTCGAGCGCTGCCGCCAGTACCTCACCGCCCAGGACTCGATGTTCCAGGAGCTGCTGCCGGTACAGGTGCTGGAGGCGGACATCCTCACCCTGCCCTTCGAACCGGCCTCGGTGGTGGCGATGAACTTCACCCTGCAGTTCGTCGCCCCAGAGCAACGCCTGGAGCTGCTCGGCCGCATCCATCAGGCCCTGTTGCCGGGCGGTGCGCTGATTCTCTCGGAAAAACTGCGCTTCACCGACGCGCAGGAGCAGGACCTGCTCAACGAACTGCACCTGGACTTCAAACGTGCCAATGGCTACAGCGAACTGGAAATCGCCCAGAAACGCAGCGCCATCGAGAACGTGATGAAGCCCGACACCCTGGAAACCCATGAGCAGCGCCTGCGCGCCGCCGGCTTCTCCAAGGTCGTGCCCTGGTTCCAATGCCTCAACTTCGCCTCGCTGATAGCCCTGCCATGATCGATCTGTCCCCCCTCGTCCGCCGCCTGGCGGGCACGCCCCTTGCCACCTGGTCCCAGGGCCTGCAGGCGCAACTCGAAGCCAAGCTGGAAAAGGGCCACGGCGACCTCGACCGCTGGCGCGGCGCCCTCGAGGCACTGCCGCGGCTGACCCCCAGCGAAATCGACCTGGTCGACGGCCTGCGCCTGGACTGCGCTTGCGACGACGCCACCCGGGCGCAGATGCGGCAGGCACTGATGGGCCTGTCGCCCTGGCGCAAGGGCCCGTTCGACCTGTTTGGCGTGCATGTCGACACCGAGTGGCGCTCGGACTGGAAATGGTCACGGGTCGGCCCACACCTGGACCTCAAGGGCAAGCGCGTGCTCGATGTGGGCTGCGGCAACGGCTACTACCAGTGGCGCATGCTCGGCGCCGGCGCCGACATGGTCATCGGCGTGGACCCCAACTGGCTGTTCTTCTGCCAGTTCCAGGCCGTGCAGCAGTACTTGCCTGAACTGCCGGCCTGGCACCTGCCGTTCGCCCTCGAGGAGCTGCCGGCCAACCTCGAAGGCTTTGATACCGTATTTTCCATGGGCGTGTTCTATCACCGCCGCTCGCCCATCGAGCACCTGCTGGCGCTCAAGGACTGCCTGGTCAAGGGCGGCGAACTGGTGCTGGAAACCCTGGTGATCGAGGGTGACGAAAACCAGGTGCTGGTACCCGAGGATCGCTACGCGCAGATGCGCAACGTCTGGTTCCTGCCGTCGGTACCGGCCCTGGAGCGCTGGTTGCGCCGCGCCGGCTTCAGCGATGTGCGCTGCGTCGATGTCAGCGTCACCAGCGTCGAGGAGCAGCGCAGCACCGAGTGGATGCGCTACCAGTCGCTGGGCGACTTCCTCGACCCGAACGACCACGGCAAGACCATCGAAGGCCTGCCAGCCCCGCGCCGCGCCACGCTGCTGGCACGCAAATAAAAAGGGCGCCCGTTCGGGCGCCCAGGCTCACCTGCGCCGAGGAGCTGTCGTGGCGCAGGTGTGTGGTACTCAGTCCTTGGCCAGTTCGCGGGCCTTTTCCTCGGCCTTGCGCTCGCGCTCAGCCAGCGCCTGCTGCTTGTCGCCGTACAGGCGCGCCTGGTCGTCGCGGAACGCTTGCCAGAATTGCTTCGAACGCTCCGCGCCTCCCTCGGCGAAAGCGCTGGTGCTGCCCAGGGCGAGAATCGCCAGCAGCAGGTACTTGGTCAGGTTCATCGTGCTTGCCTCGTGATAACCGTTTCGACAGGGCCATCATCGCAAGCGGGAGCTAACACCAAGGTGAGGCGGACATTACAGTCTTGCAAGAGAGCCGTATCGCGGGACAAGCCCGCTGCCACAGGATCACCCTGTCAGGCACATGACCCGCGCATTACAAATCCGTTATTCCCGCCGCTTGCCTATTCGCATCCAGTAACATCCTCGCCGCTTGACCCTGATGTCACTACAGGGTCGAGAATCGCCCCCTTTCCACACAGAGCCCGACCATGCGCCTACTGATCATCGAGGACGAACCCCGCACCGCCGACTACCTGCAACAGGGCCTGCGCGAGAACGGCTACGTGGTCGACTGCGCCCATACCGGCACCGACGGCCTGCACCTGGCCCGCCAGCAGGCGTACGACCTGGTGATCCTCGACGTCAACCTGCCCGGGCTCGATGGCTGGGGCGTGCTGCAGCGCCTGCGCGCCGAATCCTCGACGCGGATCATGATGCTCACCGCCCATGGCCGTCTGGCCGACCGGGTCAAGGGGCTGGACCTGGGCGCCGACGACTACCTGCTCAAGCCCTTCGAGTTTCCCGAACTGCTGGCGCGCATCCGCAGCCTGCTGCGGCGCAACGACCAGCACCTGCAGCCGAGCACGCTGAAGGTCGCCGACCTCGAACTCGACCCCGGCCGCCACCGCGCCTGGCGCGGCGGCCAGCGCATCGACCTGACCGCCAAGGAGTTCGCCCTGCTGCACCTGCTGATGCGCCAGAGCGGCGAGGTGCTGTCGCGTACACAGATCATCTCGCTGGTGTGGGACATGAACTTCGATTGCGACACCAACGTGGTGGAAGTGTCGATCCGCCGCTTGCGGGCAAAGATCGACGACCCGTTCGAGGACAAGCTGATCCACACCCTACGCGGCGTCGGTTATGTGCTGGAGGCGCGGACGTGAAGCGCCCCAGCCTGTCGCTGCGCCTGGGCCTGACCGTCACCCTGCTGGGGGCGGCGCTGGTCTTGCTGCTGGCGTGCCTCGCGGTATTCGCCCTCGATCATGAGCTGGACAGCCGGGCGCGCAAGGACCTGGCGCGCAAGATGCTGCAAGTCGAGCACAACCTGCGCGTCGATCTGCGAAGCGACGACCTCGGCGCTCGCGCCCACCCGCTGCTCGACCTGGTCATGGGCCATGACAACCTCAGCCTCAGCGTGATGGCCATCAACGGCCGCCACCCGGCCCTGCTCAGCCTGGGGCCGGCGCTGCAGTCGCAGCACCTGCTGGACCTGGAGGCCGACAACCGGCTGACCTTCCACACCTGGCGCGACGACGATGGCAACCAGATACTCACTGCCAGCCGCCTGATGCGCCTGCGCGACAACACCCCGGTCAAGGTGCTGATGTCGCTCAACCGCAGCGACGACAACAGCCTGTTGCAGGCCTACCTGCACTCCACCCTGCTGGCCCTGCCGCTGCTGCTGGTGCTGATCGGCATCGCCGCGTGGAAGCTGGTGCAGCGAGGTCTGCGCCCGCTGCGGCACTTTCGCCGGATCGCCGGGCAGGTCTCGGCCCAGGACCTTGGGCATCGTCTGCCGGACGAAGGTCTCCCTACCGAACTGGCCGATCTTGCCCGCGCCATCAACGTGATGCTCGACCGGCTCGACCAGGGCGTGCGTCAGCTGTCGCAGTTTTCCGACGACCTGGCCCACGAACTGCGCACGCCCATCGGCAACCTGATGGGCAAGGCCCAGGTCACCCTGGCCCGCGAGCGTGATGGCGACAAGTACCGCGAGGCGCTGGAAGACAGCGTCGAGGAGCTGACTCGGCTCAACCGCATCATCAACGACATGCTGTTCCTGGCCCAGGTCAGCCAGCCGCAGGCCCAGGTGGCCCTGGTTCCCGTGGCGCTGGCGGACGAAGTGGCGCGGGTGAGCGAGCTGTTCGCCTTCAGCGCCGAGCTCAAGGGTATCTCCCTGCACCTGCAAGGCTGGGGTACCGCGATGGCGGACAAGCTGATGTTCCAGCGGGCGCTGTCGAACCTGCTCAGCAATGCGATTCGCCATGGCCCTGAAGGCCAGCCAGTGGCCGTGGGCATCGAGCGAATCGGCGACCAGATCGGTGTGTGGGTGGAGAATCGCGGGCCGGGGATTGGCGAGGCATACTTGCCGCACCTGTTCGAACGGTTCTACAGGGCTGGGGCCGGGCGTTCACGATTGGAAGGCGGGACGGGGTTGGGACTGGCGATCGTCAAGTCGATCATGCAGCTGCATGGGGGACGGGTCGAGGTGAGCAGCCAGGTCGAAGGGCCGACTCGCTTTACCCTCCTCTTCAAAGCCGAATGACGCTGGGGCTGCCTTGCAGCCCCAGGGGCTGAATCAGCGCGAAGCGGCGACGATCAGCGCCTTCATCTCCGCCACCGCCGCCTTGAAGCCGACAAACAGTGCATGGGCCACCAGCGCATGGCCGATGTTCAGCTCGTTGATGCCCTTGATTGCCGCCACCGCCTCGACGTTGTGGTAGTGCAGGCCATGGCCGGCATTGACGATCAGGCCCTGGCCAACACCAAACGCCACGCCATCGACGATGCGCTTGAGCTCCTCGGCGACCTCGGTCGGCGTCTCGGCATCGGCATAGCGGCCGGTGTGCAGCTCGATGGCCGGCGCACCGACACGGCGCGAGGCTTCGATCTGCCGCTCGTCGGCATCGATGAACAGCGACACCTCGGCGCCGGTGCGCGACAGACGCTCGACCGCCGCCTTGATCCGCGCCTCCTGGCCGGCCACATCGAGGCCGCCTTCGGTGGTCAGCTCCTGGCGCGTCTCCGGCACCAGGCAGATATGCGCCGGGCGGATTTTCTCGGCGAAGGCCATCATCTCCTCGGTGACGCCCATCTCGAAGTTCATGCGGGTCTGCAGCACGTCCTTGAGCAGCAGCACGTCGCGCTCCTGGATATGCCGGCGGTCTTCGCGCAGGTGCACGGTGATGCCGTCGGCACCCGCTTCCTCGGCGTCCAGGGCGGCCTTGACCGGGTCCGGATAGCGGGTGCCCCGGGCCTGGCGCAGGGTCGCCACGTGGTCGATGTTGACGCCGAGAAGCATGCGGTTGCTGTGAGTCACGAAAGGGCTCTCCTGAAGATTTAGCCCCACAGCATACGTCGTGCTCAGCGCTTGCGAAACAGTTCCCGACTGACCAGCGGCTTGGGCCCCAGGTGAACCGCCAGGGCCTGGCGCATCAGGCGCTTGGCGGCGAGCAAGGCACCAGGCGCTTCCCAGTCGGCCTGGGCCAGGGCCAGCAGTTCGCTGCCCTTGAACAGTCCGGGCTGGAACAGCTCGACGCGCTCCAGGCCGGCGTCCACCTGCAGGCGATAGAGCCCTTCGGCGGCGACGGCAGTGTCGTTGACGTCATGATCCAGGGCGAAGGCATAGCCCAGCTCGTCCAGCAGGCGCCATTCGAAGGAGCGCAGCAGCGGCTCCAGCGGGCGTCCGGCGGCCAGGGCCTGCAAGGTCAGGGTGTAGTGCTCGAACAACGCCGGATGCGGCGCCTCGGCGGGCAGCAGGCGCATCAACAGCTCGTTGAGGTAGAGCCCGCTGAACAGCGCATCGCCATGCAGCCAGGCCGCGATGCCAATGCTGTCCATGCGACCGACGTTCTTCAGTTCGCCGCGCCCGCGCAGTTCGACTTCCAGCGGCACGAACGGCCGCACCAGGCTGCCACCCTTGCCTCGCGCCCGGCGCAGCACCGCCCGCACCAGCCCCTGGGGGGTGAGGAAGTCCACCAGCGCGCTGGTTTCCTTGTAGGCGCGGCTGTGCAGCACGTAGGCGGGTTGGGGGGTGGGTTGGTCCATTCGGATCTCTCGATGCCAGAAATGCCTGTGGGAGCGGGCTTGCCCCGAGATCGCCATCGCGGTGCAGGCCCGCTCCCACAGGAGCAAAAGCAGGGTTTGAGGCTTACAGGTCGCCGTAACCCAGAGAACGCAAGGCGCGCTCGTCGTCGGACCAGCCACCCTTGACCTTCACCCACAGGTTGAGCATGACCTTGGAGTCGAACAGCACTTCCATGTCCTTGCGCGCCTCGGAACCGATGCGTTTGATACGCTCGCCCTTGTCGCCAATGATGATCTTCTTCTGCCCGTCACGCTCGACCAGAATCAGCGCATGGATGTGCAGCACGTGGCCCTGCTGCTTGAATTCCTCGATTTCCACGGTGATCTGGTACGGCAGCTCCGCACCGAGCTGGCGCATGATCTTCTCGCGCACCAGTTCGGCGGCGAGGAAGCGGCTGCTGCGGTCGGTGATCTGGTCTTCCGGGAAGAAGTGCTCGTTTTCCGGCAGGTGCTTGGCGATCTGGGCTTCCAGCGCCTCGAGGTTGTGCCCCTGCTGCGCGGAAATCGGCATCACTTCGGCATTCGGCAGTTGTTCCTGCAGCCATTGCAGATGCGGGATCAGCTCGGCCTTCTCTTCCATGCGGTCGGTCTTGTTGACCGCGATGATCAACGGGCCAGTCACGTACTGCACCCTCTCCAGCACAAGCTGGTCCTCGTCGGTCCACTTGGTACGGTCGACCACGAAGATAACCACATCGACGTCCTTGAGGGCCGCTGAGGCGTTGCGGTTCATGTAGCGGTTCAGCGCCTTGTCGTTGGCCTTGTGCATGCCGGGGGTATCGACATAGATCGCCTGCACGTCACCTTCAGTCTTGATGCCGAGCATGTTGTGGCGGGTGGTCTGCGGCTTGCGCGAAGTGATCGCCAGCTTCTGCCCGAGGATATGGTTGAGCAGCGTGGACTTGCCCACGTTGGGGCGACCGACGATGGCGACATAGCCGCAGCGGGTCGAAGTGTTCTCAGTCATTGCCATTCTCCACGCCCAGGGCGATCAATGCGGCGGCAGCGGCGACCTGCTCGGCGATACGCCGGCTCACGCCCTGGCCGCGGCTTTTCTTGTTCAGCAGGACCACTTCGCACTCGACGAAAAAGGTCCGGCAGTGCGGTTCGCCCTGGATATCCACCACTTCATAGCGCGGCAGTTCGCAGGCACGCGACTGCAGGAACTCCTGGAGGCGGGTCTTGGGGTCCTTGTTGGTGTCGACCAGGGTCAGCCCATCGAACTCATCGGTCAACCAGGCCAGGATTCGCTCGCGGGCGGTCTGCATGTCGGCGTCCTGGTAGATGGCGCCGATCAGGGCCTCGAGGGCGTCAGCAAGGATCGACTCGCGGCGAAAGCCGCCGCTCTTGAGTTCGCCCGAGCCCAGGCGCAGGTACTCGCCCAGGTCAAAGCCGCGAGCCAGTCGGGCCAGGGTCTCGCCCTTGACCAGGCGTGCGCGCAGGCGCGACAGCTGGCCTTCGCGGGCTTGCGGAAAGCGCTCGAACAACGCCTCGCCGACCACGAAGTTGAGGATGGCATCGCCGAGGAATTCCAGGCGCTCGTTATTGCGCCCGGCATAGCTGCGATGGGTCAGGGCCAGCAGCATCTGGTCCTGGTTCTTGAAGGTGTAGCCGAGCTTGCGCTCCAGGCGGGCCAGGGAAGCGCTCATGGGGCCACCCGTGCAATGTTCAACGCGTTGTTCAAATCAACATCCTGAAAGACGGTTTGACTGCGGTCTGTCGCCGGAAACGGCGAAAGCTCTCGCTCCTTGAGAACACAGCCTATGTCAGAAATGCAATCGGCGCTGTCCGTGGACAGCGCCGTCGTTACTCAATGGATCAGCCCGACCCGCGACAGGTTCGGGAAGTGGCTGAGTTTTGGCTCGGGCCAGCTCATCCAGACCGCGAACGCCTTGCCGACGATATTGTGGTCCGGAACCATGCCATGCAGCTCCTTGGGAATGTTCGGGTCATCCCAGAAGCGGCTGTCGTTGGAGTTGTCGCGGTTGTCGCCCATCATGAAGTAATGACCGGCCGGCACGGTCCATTGCTGGTCCGGCGGCATGCGGTAGCGGGTCATTTCCTTGCGGATCAGGTGCTCGGCTTCACCGAGTTTCTCCTTGTACAGCTCGGCGCTGCCCAGGGTGCCCGGCTCGCTGCCGACCAGTTGCTCGGCGATCGACTGGCCGTTGACGAACAGTCGCTTGTCGCTGGTGTAGCGCACCACGTCACCCGGCAGGCCGACCACACGCTTGATGTAGTTGACATTGGGGTCGCTTGGGTAGCGGAACACCATCACATCCCCGCGTTGCGGATCGCCCACCTCGATGACCTTCTTGTCGATCACTGGCAGCCGAATGCCGTAGGAGAACTTGTTCACCAGGATGAAGTCGCCCACTTCCAGCGTCGGCTTCATCGACCCCGACGGGATCTGGAACGGCTCGACCAGGAAAGAACGCAGCACCAGCACGATGAACAGCACCGGGAAGAACGACTTGCCGTATTCGACGAGCAAGGGCTCCTTGTTCAGGCGTTCAACCACGGCCATTTCGGGCTGGCTGACGCTGCCCTGGTAGTTGGCGATCGCCGCACGCCGGCGCGGGGCCAGGAACAGCAGGTCGATCAGACCCAACAGACCGCAGACGGCGACGGCGATGACGAGCAACAGCGGGAAATTTAGCGACATAGGACCTAGCTATCCAACCTGAGCACGGCAAGGAAGGCTTCCTGTGGAATCTCCACGTTACCCACCTGCTTCATGCGTTTCTTACCGGCCTTCTGCTTCTCCAGCAGCTTCTTCTTACGGCTGACATCGCCACCGTAGCACTTGGCCAGTACGTTCTTTCTGAGCGCCTTGACGGTTGTCCGCGCGATGATCTGGCCGCCGATAGCTGCCTGGATCGCCACATCGAACATCTGCCGAGGGATCAGTTCCTTCATCTTTTCGGTCAACGCGCGGCCTTTATAGGCGGCGTTGTCGCGGTGCACGATCAGGGCCAGGGCATCGACCTTGTCGCCGTTGATCAGTACGTCCAGCTTGACCAGGTTGGCCGACTGGTAGCGATCGAAATGGTAGTCCAGCGACGCATAGCCGCGGCTGGTCGACTTCAGGCGGTCGAAGAAGTCCAGCACCACTTCGTTCATCGGCAGGTCGTAGCGCACCTGGACCTGGCTGCCGAGGAACTGCATGTCGCGCTGCACGCCACGCTTCTCGATGCACAGGGTGATGACGTTGCCCAGGTGCTCCTGCGGCACCAGGATGGTCGCGGTGACGATCGGCTCACGGAAGTCGTTGACCGCCGAGACGTCCGGCAGCTTCGACGGGTTGTCGACAGTGATGGTTTCGCCGGTCTTGAGTTCGAGCTCGTAGATCACGCTTGGCGCCGTGGTGATCAGGTCCAGGTCGTACTCGCGCTCCAGGCGCTCCTGGATGATCTCCATGTGCAGCATGCCGAGGAAGCCGCAACGGAAGCCGAAGCCCAGGGCGTCGGAGCTTTCCGGCATGTACTGCAGCGACGAATCGTTCAAGGTCAGCTTCTGCAGGGCGTCGCGGAAGTCCTCGAAGTCGTCGGAACTGACCGGGAACAGGCCGGCGTAGACCTGCGGCTGGATCTTCTTGAAGCCTGGCAGCACTTCGACTTCGGGGGTGTTGGACAGGGTCAGGGTGTCACCCACCGGGGCGCCGTGAATGTCCTTGATGCTGGCGATGATGAAGCCCACTTCACCGGCTTTCAGATCGGCGGTCTGGGTGTGCTTGGGCGTGAACACGCCGACGCTGTCGACCAGGTGCACCTTGCCGGTGGACTTGACCAGGATCTTGTCGCCCTTCTTGACGCGGCCGTGGCGCACGCGCACCAACGAGACCACGCCCAGGTAGTTGTCGAACCAGGAGTCGATGATCAGCGCCTGCAACGGCGCGTCGATATCGCCTTCCGGCGCGGGGATGGTCTGCACCAGGCGCTCGAGCACCTCGTCGACGCCCATGCCGCTCTTGGCGCTGCAGGCCACGGCGTCGGTGGCGTCGATACCGATGATCTTCTCGATCTCGTCCTTGACGCGGTCCGGGTCGGCCTGGGGCAGGTCCATCTTGTTCAGGACCGGCATCACCTCCAGGCCCTGCTCGATGGCGGTATAGCAGTTGGCCACCGATTGGGCCTCGACGCCTTGACCGGCGTCCACCACCAGCAGCGCACCCTCGCAGGCGGCCAGCGAGCGCGAGACTTCATAGGTGAAGTCGACGTGGCCGGGGGTGTCGATGAAGTTCAGCTGGTAGACCTTGCCGTCCTGCGCCTTGTAGTTGAGCGTGACGCTGTGGGCCTTGATGGTGATCCCGCGCTCGCGCTCGAGGTCCATGGAGTCCAGGACCTGGGCTTCCATTTCGCGCGCCGACAGGCCACCGCACATCTGGATGAAACGGTCGGCCAGCGTCGACTTGCCATGGTCGATGTGGGCGATGATGGAGAAATTGCGGATATGACTCAAATCACTCACGGGTCAACACTCGAAAAGGCTGCGAGCCGGACGCCCGCCGAAAAATAGCCGGGAATTGTACCTCAAGCCGGAGGGATATGGGAGAACCCTTGTCACCTGCCTATCGGTTAGCGTGGGAGCGGGACCATCAAGCCTGCTGCTCATGAAAAAGGGCAGCCGAAGCTGCCCTTTACCTACCGCACCACCCGCTTATTCAGCCAGTTTGAAGGTGATGAAGCTGGCACGCCCCTGTCGCAGCACGCGCATGGACACCGAACGGTTCTTCGGCAGTTCCTTGGCGATCTCGGTGAACTGCTTGGCCGAGGCGATGGCCTGGTTGTTCAGGTGGCTGATGACATCGCCCGGACGCAGGCCGATCATGGCCGCCGGACCATCCTGGACTTCCTTGATGACCACGCCGCCCTTGAGCTCCAGCGACTTCTTCTGCTCGGCGGTCAGGTCGGACACGGACACACCCAGGCGGTTGCTGCTGCGCTCTGCGCTGCCATCGGCACCCGCGCCCAGGCCGATGTCGGCGTCATCCTCGGGCAATGCGCCAATGGTGACGTCCAGGTTCTGGCGCTTGCCATTGCGGATGATCTCCAGCTTGGCCTTCTCGCCGTCCTTGAGGCTGCCGACCAGGTGCGGCAGGTCGGCGGACATGACGATCGGCTGGCCGTTCATGCTCAGGATCACGTCGCCCACCTGCAGGCCGCCCTTGGCTGCCGGGCCGTTTTCCAGGACCTGGGCGACCAGGGCGCCGGCCGGCTTGTCCAGGCCGAAGGATTCTGCGAGGTCCTTGTTGACCTCCTGGATCACCACGCCCAGCCAGCCGCGGCTGACCTTGCCGTCTTTTTTCAACTGGTTCGACACATCGATGGCGACGTCGATCGGGATGGCGAACGACAGGCCCATGAAGCCACCGGAACGGGTGAAGATCTGCGAGTTGATACCTACCACCTCGCCCTTCATGTTGAACAGCGGACCACCAGAGTTACCCGGGTTGATCGCCACGTCGGTCTGGATGAACGGCACATAGGTGTCGTTGGGCAGCGTACGGCCCTTGGCGCTGACGATCCCTTTGGTCACCGAATGGTCGAAGCCGAACGGCGAGCCGATGGCCAGCACCCACTCACCAACCTTGAGTTTCTCCGAGTCACCCAGCTTGACGGTCGGCAGGTTCTTGCCCTCGACCTTGAGCAGGGCCACGTCGGTACGTGGGTCGGTGCCCACCAGCTTGGCCTGCAATTCACTGCGATCGGACAGACGGACGATGATCTCGTCAGCGTCTGCGACCACATGATTGTTGGTCAGCACATAACCGTCACTGGAGATGATGAAGCCCGAACCCAGTGACTGCGCCTCGCGCTGGCGATCGCCACGAGGCGAACGCGGCTGCTGCGGCATGTTGCGCTCGAAGAACTCGCGGAACATCGGCGGCAGGCCTTCGAGGTCCGGCATCTGCCCGGCGGCGACGCGGCGGTCCGGCAGTTTCTGCTTGGTGCTGATGTTGACCACCGCCGGCGAGGCCTGCTCGACCAAGGTGGTGAAGTCCGGCAGGGACTCTTCGGCCTGCGCGGTGAGCACCTGGCCAAGCATGAGCACGGCGGCGAACATCGATAGGTAGGTTTTCAAGCGTGGTATTGACATACGGCTCCCGTCACAACGAGCGTAGTTAGCAGTAAGGTTCCCGCAGACGCAGGAAAGGCCAGACTCCGAGAAGCCTGACCTATAGAAAATTTGCGGCAGGATTGCAAATGACAATGCCTTAATTTCATGTCAGCTCTGTGTAACAAGAGCTGTCAGAGGGCGCGCCGTCATTGGCGCGCCTGGGCATCCTGGGCCCGCATCGACAGGGCGACACGCTCGGCGGTGCCCAGCGGGATCTCGCCGACCACAGTGACCATCACCTTGCCCTTGGGCGTGGTAAGACGCCGCGACACCGCGACGGTGGGGCCGAGCTGGGCACGGGTATCGACACCAGCCTCGTTGCCGATCGGCTCGAGGAACACCGAAAAACGGGCCAGGCCATCGTCATACATGAGGCTGCTGACGGTATTCTTGCGCTCCGGATCGCGGCGGACCGAACTGTTGACCAGCTCGAACCCCGGCGGCAGCCAGTCCGAACGCCACCCGGCGACGGTTTCGGCGGTGCCGGACTGCGTGCGCTCAACCGGCTTGCAGCTGGCGCTGGCGGCCAGTTCGGCGTCGGTTGGCGCAGCGTCAGTGTCAAGGCGGGTCATCTGGAAGCGCTCGAGCAACTGGCCCTTGTCGTTGAGCATCAACGAACGCAGGGGCAGGCCGGTGCGGCGGTCCAGATGCAATTCGAAAGCATAACGATGCTGGTCACGCGGTGTGAGCGCGACAATCACCGCATCGCGCCCGGCGACACGTGACTTGCCTGACACGCTCAGGTCGTACCAGCTCATCAGCTTCAGGGGGTCGAGCACCCGCGGGGCGCTGTCCGGTGGTGTGCCCACGCTACTGGCAAGGTTGCCACTGACACATTGCACCTTGCCGTCGACCCGCACGATTTCCTGGGCCGAGCCGTCGAGCTGCAGCAGCCGCTCGCTGACCTTGCCGTCCTGGACGCGATGCCAGATGTCATGGGATGAGAAGCTGCCGTTGCGTTCGTAGACGAAGGATCCCTGGTAACTCTGCTGCTGCTCGGCCCGTGCCAACTTGTTCAACCACTCGCTCGCCTCGGGCGAGGAATTGGCGGCCAGGGCCTGCACCGTCAGGCTGCTGCCAAGCAGCAGCGACAGGAGAGGTAGCGCGCGCATGATCCTCCTTAACTTAGCGATTTTCCAGGCTGGCGGCGCGGGCGTAAGGCAGCGCGGTCTCGTTGCCCTTCAGCGCGGACTCCTGGGCGTGCTGGCGCAGGTAGCCCGGCAAGCGTTGATCCCAGCCGGCCTGGTTCTGCAGCACACCGTTGGCCATTGGCCCGGTCGGTTGCTCGTTGCTTTCACTATAGCCTGCCAACACGGCCGGACCTTGCGCCTGCGGCATGCTCAGACCCTGCTGGGCAGGCTGCTGGGCGGCCAGTTCGGCACCGCTGATCTCGTCCTGGTTGTAGAAGCGCACGCCGGCCAGCACGGCAACGGTCACCGATGCGGCCACGGCCAGGCGACCGAGGCTGCGCCAAGGGCCCTGCTTGACCTTGGCCGGCACGGCCTCATCGGCCAGCGCTGCGGAAACCGCCGAGGCGATGTCCAACTTGGGCAGCAGCAGCTCCTTGTGCATGGCTGCGCGAGCAATCTGGTAACGCGACCAGGTAGCACGGGTTTCGGCATCGTCGACGGCATTCAGCACGCGACGCAGTTCCAGTTCGTCCGCTTCGTTATCCATCACCGCGGACAGCGATTCCTGCAAAGCTTCACGACTCATGGCGGTTCCTCTCTTGGCTGTCGCCGCTGTCTCAGGTTTCCTGCAACAAGGGTTGCAGGGCTTTGTCTATGGCCTCCCGAGCGCGGAAGATTCGAGAGCGCACGGTACCCACTGGACATTGCATGACGCTGGCAATGTCCTCGTAACTCAATCCATCGAACTCACGCAGGGTCAGCGCCGTACGCAAATCTTCCGGCAGTTGCTGGATGGTTCGATGGACGGTGCCTTCGATTTCATCCCGCAACAACGAGCGCTCTGGGGACTCGAGATCCTTGAGACCATGATCGCCGTCATAGAACTCCGCATCCTCGGAGCTCACATCACTGTCTGGTGGCCGCCTTCCGCGGGACACCAGGTAGTTCTTCGCCGTGTTGATGGCGATGCGGTAAAGCCACGTATAGAACGCACTGTCACCGCGAAAATTCCCAAGCGCACGGTATGCCTTGATGAAGGCTTCCTGCGCCACGTCCTGCGCCTCATGGGTGTCGTGTACGAAACGCACGATCAACCCGAGAATCTTGTGCTGATACTTCAGCACCAACAGATCGAAAGCTCGCCTGTCGCCACGCTGCACGCGCTCTACAAGCTGCTGATCCTCTTCCTGGGTTAGCATGAACACTCCTCAGTGATCTCGAAGGAGCGCTGCATCAGCCATCGTTCAGGCTTGCAACCATAGACTCGGGCTTTGCGCAAAAGTTCTCCCCCTCCAAGCAAGTTTCCTGCGGCCCTTGGTCGGCTCGCACGAAAGACGCAGCGCGGTCACGGCCGGCTGCGTCGATAATCTGGTTTCGTTACGCAGGTGTCAGCCCAAGATAGAGCTGCCGCCTTGCGTCGCCGCGGCAATCTGTGGCGTATGGGCAGCCTTCATAGGATTTCCAAGAGTATCGGAAAGTTCCTAAAAAGATCGCCACCACCCCGTATGCGCCATTGGAAATCAGGCGCCCGGGGCTGCTATAAAGGCATCCCGGCCAGGTTTCACGATAGTTTCACAGTGCCATCTGCGCTCGACTATTGTGCCGTGCCCCCTCCAAAGATTACTAGTGTCCCGACATGAGCCAACAATTCCAACATGATGTCCTGGTGATCGGCAGCGGTGCCGCCGGTCTCAGCCTGGCACTGAACCTTCCCCGCCACCTGCGCATCGCCGTACTGAGCAAGGGCGACCTGGCCAACGGCTCGACCTTCTGGGCCCAGGGCGGCGTTGCCGCGGTGCTTGACGATACCGACACCGTGCAGTCCCATGTCGAGGACACCCTTAACGCCGGTGGCGGGCTGTGCCACGAAGATGCCGTGCGCTTCACCGTCGAGCACAGCCGCGAGGCCATCCAGTGGCTTATCGAACAAGGCGTGCCATTCACCCGCGACGAGCACTACAGCGTCGACGACGGCGGCTTCGAGTTCCACCTGACCCGTGAGGGCGGTCACAGCCACCGGCGCATCATCCATGCCGCCGACGCCACGGGCGCGGCGATCTTTACCACCCTGCTGGAACAGGCCAGGCAACGCGCGAACATCGAACTGCTCGAACAGCGCGTGGCCGTCGACCTGATCACCGAGCGCCGCCTGGGCCTGGACGGCGACCGCTGCCTGGGCGCCTACGTGCTGGACCGCAACACCGGCGAGGTGGACACCTTCGGCGCGCGCTTTACCGTGCTGGCCACCGGCGGCGCGGCCAAGGTCTACCTGTATACCAGCAACCCAGACGGCGCCTGCGGCGACGGCATCGCCATGGCCTGGCGCGCCGGATGCCGGGTGGCGAACCTGGAGTTCAACCAGTTCCACCCGACCTGCCTGTACCATCCGCAGGCCAAGAGTTTCCTGATCACCGAGGCACTGCGCGGCGAGGGCGCCCTGCTGCGCCTGCCCAATGGCGAGCGCTTCATGCCCCGCTTCGATCCACGCGAAGAGCTGGCGCCACGGGACATCGTCGCCCGCGCCATCGACCACGAGATGAAGCGCCTCGGAGTGGACTGTGTCTACCTCGACATCAGCCACAAGCCGGCCGATTTCATCACCAGCCACTTCCCGACGGTGTACGAGCGCTGCCTGACCTTCGGCATCGACATCACCCGCCAGCCGATTCCGGTGGTGCCCGCAGCCCACTACACCTGCGGCGGGGTGATGATCGACGAGCACGGTCACACCGACGTGCCCGGCCTGTATGCCATCGGCGAGACCAGCTTCACCGGCCTGCACGGCGCCAACCGCATGGCCAGCAACTCGCTGCTCGAATGCTTTGTCTACGGTCGCGCCGCCGCCGCCGACATCGAGGCGCGCCTGGACCAGGTCGCCATGCCCCGCGCCCTGCCTTGCTGGGACGCAAGCCAAGTGACCGACTCGGACGAGGACGTGATCATCGCCCACAACTGGGACGAGCTGCGGCGGTTCATGTGGGACTATGTCGGCATCGTGCGCACCAGCAAGCGCCTTCAGCGCGCCGAGCACCGGGTGCGCATGCTGCTGGACGAGATCGACGAGTTCTACAGCAACTACAAGGTCAGCCGCGACCTGATCGAGCTGCGCAACCTGGCGCAGGTGGCCGAGCTGATGATCCGCTCGGCCATGCAACGCAAGGAAAGCCGAGGCCTGCACTACACCCTGGACTATCCGGGGATGCTGCCCGAAGCCCGGGACACCATTCTGGTGCCGCAGAACCACGAGTGAGGTTGCAGTCTGCGCGATCCCTGTAGGAGTAGCCTTGCATCCTGATCACACGAGCGTCGGGTCGATCACCAGCACCAGCTTGCCGGATACCTGGTTGCTCGCCAGCTCCGCATAAGCCGCCTCGGCGAAGGCTACCGGGTAGGTGTCGACCAACTGTGGCGACAGGCGTCCCTCGGCGAACAGCGGCCACACTTGCTGACGCAGCTCCTGTAACAACTGCGCCTTGAACGCGTCATCGCGATTGCGCAAGGTCGAACCGGTGATTTCCAGGCGCTTGCCCAGCACCAGCGCCAGGTCCAGCTCGACCTTGCGACCGCCCATCAGGCCGATGATCACCCAGCGCCCGTCACGTGCCAGCAGCTTGAGGTTGAGCGGGCCATAGCTGGCGCCCACCGGGTCGAGGATCACATCGAACGGCCCGAGCTGTTCCAGATCATCAAGATTGCCATTGCGTACCACGCCGCCCACGGCGCCGAGGGACTGACAATAGGCCAGGCGCTGCGGCGACCCGACACTGACCCACACCGGGTTGCCGAACGCCTTGCACAACTGGATGGCTGCAGAACCCACGCCACTGGCACCGGCATGCACCAGCACTTTCTCACCGGCTTTCAATGCACCCAGCTGGAAGATGTTCAGCCAAGCCGTGGCGTACACCTCGGGCACAGCCGCCGCCTCGTGCAGGCTCAGGCCTTCGGGCACCGGCAGCACGTGCCGGGCGTCGACCACGACTTCCTCGGCCATGCCGCCACCGGCCAGCAACGCGCATACCCGGTCGCCCACGCGCCAGTCGGCGCCGGCCCCGACCTGCTCGACGATCCCTGAGCACTCCAGGCCCATATAAGGGCTGGCCCCGGGCGGCGGCGGGTACAGCCCGGCCCGCTGCAGCAGGTCGGCGCGGTTCAACCCGGCGGCGGCTACGCGAATACGCACCTGCCCGGCATCACAGGCCGGGCGCTCAGCCTCAACCCACGCCACATGTCCGTCAACGCCTTGCAATGCCTTCACAGTGCCTCCATAGTTGAATCATATGACCGAGCCTGGGAACGCCAAGTCCCAGGCTTTTTGCAGTATGCGTCCGGCTCCGATGGAACCGGCGAACGGAAAAGACGGCCTACTATGCGTGATCAATTGCCTCCACGTCGAATCAGCATGAAGCATTTCCTCCCCAGCACCGCCCTCGCCCTCATGATCGGCCTGGGCAGCCTCACGCTCGGTGGCAATGCGGCCGCCGCCAACAAGTGGGACAGCCTGCAGCCGGACCGCGACGAGGTCGTGGCCAGTCTCAACATCGTCGAGCTGCTCAAGCGCCACCACTACAGCAAGCCGCCGCTGGACGACGCCCGTTCGGTCATCATCTACGACAGCTACATCAAGCTGCTCGACCCGTCGCGCAGCTACTTCACCGCAGCCGACATCGCCGAATTCGACAAATGGAAGACCCAGTTCGACGACTTCCTCAAGAGCGGCAACCTCGAACCTGGCTTCACTATCTACAAGCGCTACCTGGACCGCGTGAAGCAGCGTCTGGACTATGCCTTGGGCGAGTTGAACAAAGGCGTCGACAAGATCGACTTCAGCGTCAAGGAAGACCTGCTGGTCGACCGCAAGGACGCGCCGTGGATGAAGAACCAGGCCGAGCTCGACGAGCTGTGGCGCAAACGCGTGAAAGACGAGGTGCTGCGCCAGAAGATCTCCGGCAAGGAGCTCAAGCAGGTCCAGGAAACCCTGATCAAGCGCTACAAGAACCAGCTGGCGCGCCTGGACCAGACCCGCGCGGAAGACATCTTCCAGGCCTACATCAACACCTTCGCCCAGTCCTACGACCCACACACCAACTACCTGTCGCCGGACAACGCCGAGAACTTCGACATCAACATGAGCCTGTCGCTCGAAGGCATCGGCGCGGTGCTGCAGAGCGACAACGACCAGGTCAAGATCGTGCGCCTGGTGCCGGCAGGCCCTGCCGCCAAGACCAAGCAGGTCGCCCCGGCCGACAAGATCATCGGCGTGGCCCAGGGCAACAAGGAGATGGTCGACGTGGTCGGCTGGCGCCTGGATGAAGTGGTCAAGCTGATCCGCGGCCCGAAAGGCTCGGTGGTACGCCTGGAGGTCATTCCGGCCAGCAACGCGCCGAACGACCAGACCAGCAAGATCGTCTCGATCACCCGCGAAGCGGTCAAGCTCGAAGAGCAGGCGGCGAAAAAGTCGGTGCTCAAGCTCAAGCAGGACGGGCGTGACTACAAGCTGGGGATCATCGAGATCCCGGCCTTCTACCTGGACTTCAAGGCCTATCGCGCTGGCGATCCGGACTACAAGAGCACAACCCGCGACGTGAAGAAGCTGCTCACCGAGCTGCAGAAGGAAAAGGTCGACGGCGTGGTCATCGACCTGCGCAACAACGGTGGCGGCTCGCTGCAGGAAGCCACCGAGCTGACCAGCCTGTTCATCGAGAAAGGCCCGACCGTGCTGGTGCGCAACGCCGACGGCCGTGTCGACGTGCTCGAGGACGAGAATCCGGGCGCCTTCTATAAAGGCCCGCTGGCGCTGCTGGTCAACCGCCTGTCGGCCTCGGCGTCGGAAATCTTTGCCGGTGCCATGCAGGACTACCACCGCGCGCTGATCATTGGCGGCCAGACCTTCGGCAAGGGCACCGTGCAGACCATCCAGCCGCTCAACCACGGCGAGCTCAAGCTGACCCTGGCCAAGTTCTACCGGGTTTCCGGGCAGAGCACCCAACACCAGGGCGTACTGCCGGACATCGCCTATCCGTCGATCATCGACACCAAGGAAATCGGCGAAAGCGCGCTCCCCGAGGCCATGCCGTGGGACACCATCCGCCCGGTGGTCAAGCCTGCCTCCGATCCGTTCAAGCCGTTCCTGGCCCAGCTCAAGGCGCAGCATGACGCGCGCAGCGACAAGGATGCCGAGTTCGTCTACATCCGCGACCGCCTGGCGCTGACCCAGAAGCTGATGAACGAGAAGACCGTCAGCCTCAACGAGCAGCAGCGTCGCGCCCGCCACGACGAGATCGAGGCCAAGCAGCTGACGCTGGAGAACATCCGCCGCAAAGCCAAGGGCGAAGAACCGCTGAAGGAGTTGAAGAAGGAAGACGAGGACGCCCTGCCCGCCGAGCCGGACGACACCAAGCCCGAGGACGATGCCTACCTGTCCGAGACCGGTCGTATCCTGCTCGACTACCTGAGCCTCAGCACGTCGGTGGCCAAGCACTGAAGTGATGGCGAAATAATGTGACCTGTCATCAAACAGTCACTGGACTGTCGTGAAATGGAAGGGCCGGACGTGCAAGCGTCCGGCCTTTTTCACTTCAGGAAGCAGTCCATGACCGTCACCGAACAGCTCAGCGCCTTGAGCGCCATCCTGGCTCAACGCAGTATCCACTGTCTGTTCCAACCCATCGTCTGCCTCTCTGAAAGGCGCATCCTCGGCTATGAGGCCCTGAGCCGCGGCCCATCCAACAGCCCGCTGCACTCGCCGCTGAACCTCTTCGCCATCGCCCGCCAGGCCGGTCGCCTCGCCGAACTGGAGGTGCTGTGCCGTGAAACCGCCTGCCGCCGTTTCACCGAGCTGAACCTGCCGGGCCAGTTGTTCCTCAACGTCTCCCCCGAGTCCCTGGTCGAGCCCGACTACCCGTCCGGGCGCACCCTGAAAATGCTCGAACAGGTCGGCCTGGCGCCAAGCCGCGTAGTCATCGAGCTGACCGAGCAGACGCCTACCGAAGATTTCCAACTGCTGTACAACGCCCTGCACCACTACCGCGACATGGGTTTCTCCATTGCCCTGGACGACCTGGGCGCCGGTTACTCGAGCCTGCGCCTGTGGTCGGAGCTGCGCCCGGACTATGTGAAGATCGACCGTCATTTCATCGATGGCATCCACCAGGACCCGCTCAAGCGCGAGTTCGTCGGTTCCATCCTGCAGATCGCCCGGGCCTCCCGCGCTCAGGTGCTCGCCGAGGGCATCGAACTGGCCGAGGAACTGACAGTGCTGGGCGAGATGGGGGTGAACCTGGTCCAGGGCTACCTGCTCGGCCGCCCCCAGGAGTTTCCAGTTGCAGACTACCTAGGCTTGCCACCCCCGGCGCCAGACTCGGTTGTAGCGCTGGGCGAGGACAGCCGCGACCTCAGCGCCCTGCTTCTCCAGCAGCCTTCGGTCACCCTCGATACTGCCACGCAACAGGTACTGGACGCCTTCCGCCGCCAGGCCAACCTCAACTCCCTCGCCGTGCTGGACGAGCAAGGCAGCCCTTGCGGCATCGTCCATCGCCACTCGCTTGCCGATGCCCTGCTCCAACCCTTCGGCACCGACCTGTTCGCGCGCAAGCCGATCAGCCGGCTGATGAGCCAGGACTTTCTCGCCGTCGAGCGCGGCCAGTCGCTGCAGCAGGTAAGCCGCCTGCTTACCAGCCGTGCGCGCCAGCGTATCGAGGAAGACTTCATCATTACCCAGAATGGGCGTTACCTGGGGCTTGGGCGGGTGATCGACGTGCTCAAGCTGATCACCGAGCAGAAGATCCAGCAGGCAAGGCACGCCAATCCGCTCACGTTGCTACCGGGCAACGTGCCGATCCAGCAGTGCCTGGCGCGCCTGTTGCTGCAGCGGCGCGAGGCCGCCGTGTGCTACGTGGACATCGACAGCTTCAAGCCTTTCAACGATATCTATGGCTATGCCCGTGGCGATGAAGTGCTGTTGTGCCTGGCCCAGTGCCTGAACGACTGCGTGGACCCAAGCCGGGATTTCGTCGGCCATATCGGCGGCGACGACTTCATGCTGGTGCTGGGCTCGGCGGACTGGCGCGAACGTCTGCAATTGCTGCTGGAGACCTTTGGCCGGCAATGCCGGCGCTTCTACCGCAGCGATCATCTCGAGGCCGGTTGCTTCATCGCTCATAACCGCCAGGGGCAGCGGGAGACCTTCGCCTTGCTGTCGCTGTCAATCGGCGTGGTCTGGCTGGAGCCCGGCAGCAGCGACGGGCTGGATGCCGGTCAATTGGCCGAGCTTGCCTCCCAGGCCAAGCGTCAAGCCAAGGATGACGGTGGCTCAGGGCTGAGCCTGATCGATACAACCGTGCTGAGTTAAACCAGGGGACCGCTCTGCGGTCCTTTCGCCGGCAAACCCGCTCCCACAACCAAGCCTACAGCCACGATTTCAGGCCTCTTCCGGATAGCGATACTCGAACACCCGCACCACTTCAGAGGCATGCCAGGACGCCGCCTCCATGCCATCCACCGGTCCGGAAAACCGTCCCAGGCGCTCGACGCACTCGAAGAAGCCGGTGCGCGGCAGGCGGCTGGCCCCCTGGCTGATCACCAGCGAACTGCGCAGTGGCTGTTCGGCGCGGGCGTCAAGCGCCGCCAGGTATTCAAGCGCCGCGGTCAGGGTCTGCATCGCCGGACTGGGCAATTGCAGGCGCTCAAGCAGCGCACGGTACGTGAGCAGGTGGCGTTGACGGCGGGCCAGGTCGAGCTCGTTCAGCAGGTTCTGCCATTGCTGACGGCTGATCCTGACCTGGCTCATGACGGCTCGCTCCAGCCGGCCACGCCAAGGTGCCAGGCCAGGCTGCGCAGGATCGCAGCGTCCGGGCGGCGCTCCCCGGACTCGATCATCGCCAGGTAGGCCGGGCTGATGCCGACGCTGCGTGCCAGTTGCTCCGGCGCCAGCCCCTTGGCCTGACGCAAGGACGCCAGCTGGTCCAAGGAGGACAGGCTGGCGCTTGGTTGAGTGCTCTCGTTGTGACTGGTTGAGTCGGGAGCCGCGGCCGGCGCCTGGCCTGCGGCCGCCAGCAACTTCTGATATTGCTCCCAGGGAACCACTGCGTACTCGGGCTGACCGTCCCGGCTGATGACCTGAATACCCATACAACCCCCTTGACGTTGGATTACGGCATGTAATCCGTAGGCATAACCCTTATGCCAATTATATTACCAAGCTCGGGGGTCTGTGCGGAATCAGCTGCCGGGCCGCTCGAGACGCAGCGCCTCCGGGGTGTCCGGAAGGCGCTCGACCACCCGCAACCGTTCCGGCGACTGGGCGTCGCGCCAGGCCTTGAAGCGGCCCAGCTCATCGGCGACGGTCTTGAGCACCCAGCCCAGCACGGCGATGTCATCGAGCAGGCCGACGCCCAGCAGCCAGTCAGGGATCGCATCCAGGGGGCTTACGAAGTACAGCAGTCCGGCGACGATGATCACCAGTGCCTTGGGGCTGACGGCGCGGTACTCGCCACGCCACCAGGCCAGGCACAGCGCCTGCATCAAGCGCAGATCCTCGCACAACTGGCCCAGTTTCGGCCCCTTGCGGGCCACCGCGAACAACAGGGCCGGCAGCCGCCCGCGGCTGAGCAGGCGTTCGGCCAGGGGCAGGAAGCGGGCGAAATTCCAGGGTGCGCTCATGGGACCTCCAGAGGAGCAGGGGTTATCCACATTTATTGTGGATAACCTTGTGAACAGGGCGACATTGGCGCCGCGTGGTGCCCGCCGGGCAAGGGCCAGGTACGAATCGGGCGTTTTTTACACAACCGTTTCAATCGCGCAAACGTTTTGCGACACCGGCCCCCGTGTCTGCGTGGGTACTGCTTGCGACAGTGAATGACGCCGACGGTTCGCGTCAAGCCGGACTGAAAACGACGACGCCCCGTCGAAACGGGGCGTCGTCTTGCAACGGGCCGGGTATTACTTGGCCGGTGCCTGGTCGGCCTTGGCCGGATCCTTGATGGCAATCAGCTCCAGGTCGAAGACCAGGACCGAGTTGGCCGGGATCAGCGGGCTCGGGCTCTGTGCGCCATAGGCCAGCTCGGCCGGGATGTACAGCTTGTACTTCTCGCCGACGTGCATCAGTTGCAGACCTTCGACCCAGCCCGGGATCACGCCGCTGACCGGCAGGTCGATCGGGCTGCCGCGCTCGACGGAGCTGTCGAAGACCTTGCCGTCGGTCAGCTTGCCTTCGTAGTGGACGGTGACCACGTCGGTCGGTTTGGGTTGCGGGCCGTCGGCCTTCTTGACCACTTCATACTGCAGGCCCGAAGCGGTGGTGATCACGCCAGGCTTCTTGCCGTTTTCCTCGAGGAATTTCTTGCCGGCGGCGGCAGCTTCCTCGCTAGCCTTGGCCAGGCGTTCTTCGGCGCGCTTCTGCAAGGCGGTGAAGGCTTCGACCAGCTCTTCGTCCTTGATGCGCTGCTCTTTCTTGCCTACCGCGTCCTCGATGCCCTGGGCGACGGCTTTCGAATCCAGGTCGTCCATGCCTTCCTGGGCCAGGCTCTTGCCCATGTTCAGGCCGATACCGTAGGAGGCCTTCTGTGCCGGAGTCTTCAGCTCGACGCTGCTGGTCTGGGCGTCGCAGCCCGCGAGGACCAGGCCTACCAGGGCAACCGCGGCCGCCAAACGATGCTGTTTCATGTAATTTCCTTGTTCATGCGCCATGAGGGCAATCAGGGTAAAGCCGCGAGCTTAGCAGGCGGCCGCGACCAATGGCTACCGGCATAAGAGCGGGTTGCGCGCAGGAAGTTCCTGGGTGAAAGGTTGTTCATGGTCGCAGTTGCAGCCTATGGCCAGCATTGACGGCTCTTGCGCGGCGGGAACGAGCCGATGGAGACCGGATCATGCAATGCCAACCTGGTTGCGCCCGCTGTTCTTGGCCAGGTACAGCCCCTTGTCCGCCGCCGAGATCAGCTGACGGCAATGACTGCCGACACTCGGCGTCAAGGTCGCCAGACCGATACTCACGGTCAGCAGGGAGGCCGCCTCAGGCACGGTGTGGGCGATCTTCAGGCCCATGATGGTCTGGCGCAGCTTCTCCGCCACCAGCCGCGCACCACCAGGGGAGGTGTTAGGCAGCACCAGGGCGAACTCCTCGCCGCCATAACGCGCCGGCAGGTCGGTCGGCCGCGAGCAGCAGCCGCGAATGGCCTCGGCCACCTGACGCAGGGCCTCGTCACCGGCCAGGTGACCGAAGCTGTCGTTGAACGCCTTGAAGTAGTCGACGTCGACCATCAGCAGCGACAACTGCTGCTGTTCACGGATAGCCCGGCGCCACTCCAATTCCAGGTACTCATCGAAATGACGACGGTTGGACAGCCCGGTGAGACCGTCCGAGTTCATCAACCGCTGCAACATCAGGTTGGTGTCGAGCAACTGCTGCTGGCTCACCCGCAGTGCGCGATAGGCCTCGTCGCGCTGCAACAGCGTGAGGTACGAGCGCGAGTGATAGCGGATACGCGCCACCAGCTCGATGGTGTCCGGCAACTTCACCAGGTAGTCGTTGGCCCCGGCAGCAAAGGCCGCGCTCTTGACCAGCGGGTCCTCCTTGGTGGACAGGACGATGATCGGAATATCCTGGGTGGCCGGGTTGTTGCGATACTCGCGCACCAGGGTCAGGCCATCGAGGCCCGGCATGATCAGGTCCTGGAGGATCACCGTGGGCTTGATGCGCATGGCTTGGGCCACCGCCTGGTGCGGGTCGGCACAGAAGTGGAAGTCGATGTTCTCTTCGTGGGCCAGGCCACGGCGCACCGCCTCGCCGATCATCGCCTGATCGTCGACCAGCAGGACCATCGCCGCGCTTTCGTTGATGGTCGTGAAACCTTCGATCGGTAGATCATTCATCCGTAGTCACCCGTTGACCGCCGGCCACGCGGCGCGCCTCAATACATATCTTCATTTCGAAAAGATTTCCATCAGTCGCCCGGCAATTCGCTCCAGCGGACGGATTTCCACCGCCGCGTCGATCGCCGCGGCGGCCTTGGGCATGCCGTACACCGCGCAGCTCTGCTGGTCCTGGGCGATGGTGAGGAAGCCCTGCTGGCGCATCAGTTTCAGGCCCTGGGCGCCGTCGCGCCCCATGCCGGTAAGCAGCACGCCCACCGCGTCGCCTGACCAGTAGCGCGCCACGCTCTCGAAGAACACGTCGATCGAGGGCCGGTAGATTTCGTTGACAGGCTCGGCAGTGTAGGCCAGCTCGCCGTTCCTCAGCAGGCGGATATGGTGGTTGGTGCCGGCCAGCAGCACCTGCCCCGGCTGCGGAGGCTCACCCTCGCGGGCCAGGCGCACCGGCAGACCCGACGCTGTGCTGAGCCATTCGGCCATGCCGGCGGCGAACACCTGATCCACATGCTGGACCAGCACGATGGCCGCCGGAAAACTGCGCGGCAGGCCCTTGAGCAGCACTTCCAACGCCGCCGGCCCTCCGGCCGACGAACCGATGGCCACCAAGGCACGGCGCTGCGAGGTCTCGCGTAGCGGCGCGGCCACCGTACGAGCGGCGCTGGGACGCTGCTGGCCGATCAGCCAGCCAATATTCAAGATCTTGCGTAACAGCGGCGCGGCCGCTTCCCGGGCGTCACCCGCGCCCAGCGCCGGGGTATCGACCACATCCAGGGCGCCATGGCCCATGGCCTCGAACACCCGATGCACGTTCTGCTTGCGGTCCACGGTGACGATGACGATGGCGCACGGAGTCTCCGCCATGATCCGCCGGGTGGCCTCGACACCATCCATCACCGGCATGATCAGGTCCATGAGGATCAGGTCCGGGGTCTGCTCGGCGCACAGGCGCACCGCCTCAGCGCCATTGCCCGCCACCCAGATCACCTGGTGCGCGGGTTCGAAGGCCAACGCGCGGCGCAGGGCCTCCACGGCCATGGGCATGTCGTTGACGATGGCGATTCTCATCCCTGGGCACCTCCGATCAGCTCCACGACCGCCTCCAGCAACGCATCGTCATGGAAGCTGGCCTTGGCCAAATAATAGTCGGCGCCGGCATCCAGTCCACGACGCCGGTCTTCTTCGCGATCCTTGTAGGAAACCACCATCACCGGCAGCGATTGCAGGCGACTGTCGCGCCTTACCAGGGTAACCAGCTCGATACCGTCCATGCGCGGCATGTCGATGTCGGTGATCAGCAGGTCGAAATCATCACTGCGCAGGGCGTTCCAGCCGTCCATGCCATCGACGGCCACCGCCACGTCGTAGCCTCGATTGCCCAGCAGCTTGCGCTGCAGCTCGCGCACGGTGAGCGAGTCGTCGACCACCAGGATGCGCTTGCGCGCCACACCCTTGCCGCCCCGCCCGCCCCGTTCGATACGCTCCAGGCGGCCGGTGCTGAGCAACTTGTCCACCGAGCGCAACAGGTCCTCGACATCGACGATCAGCACCACCGAGCCATCATCGAGCAAGGCGCCCGCGGAAATGTCCTGGACCTTGCCCAGGCGCGGGTCCAGCGGCATCACTACCAATACGCGTTCGCCGATCAGGCGCTCGACCGCCACCCCATAGAGCTGTTCGCGCTCGCGGATCACCACCACCCGCAGGCTCTGCTCGTCGCCCTGCGCCGCCGGCCGGTTGAGCAACTGGCTGGCGGCCACCAGGCCGATATGCCGGCCTTCGTGCCAGAAGTGCTGACGGCCTTCGATCTGCACGATGGCCTCGGCCGGCACTTCGACGGTGCGCTCGATATGCGCCAGGGGGAAGGCATAAGCCTCGCCGCCCACCTCGACCACCAGGCTGCGCACCACCGACAGGGTCAACGGCACTTCCAGGTGGAAGCAGCAGCCCTGCCCCGCCACCTGGGTCAACTCGATGGACCCGCGCAGTTCGCGGACCATGTGCTGCACCGCGTCCAGCCCGACACCGCGACCAGACACCTCGGTGACCGTGTCGCGCAGGCTGAAGCCCGGCAGGAACAGGAACGTCAGCAGCTCGGCCTCGCTCATCTGCGCCACGGTCTCGGCCGGCGACAGGGCACGCTCGACGATACTGCGGCGCAGGCGCTGCAGATCGATACCGGCACCATCATCGGACAGTTCGAGGATCAGCAACCCGGCCTGGTGCGAGGCGCGCAGGCGTACCGTGCCCTCGCTCGGCTTGCCGGCCAGCAGGCGCTGCTCGGGCAGCTCGATACCGTGATCGACCGCATTGCGCAGCAGGTGCGTCAGCGGAGCCTCGAGTTTTTCCAGCACGTCGCGATCGACCTGGGTCTTCTCGCCCTCGACCAGCAGGCGCACGGGCTTGTCCAGCGAGCGTCCAAGGTCGCGGACCATCCGGCTCTGCCCGGTCAGCACATCGGCGAACGGACGCATGCGACAGGCCAAAGCCGTGTCGTAGAGCAACTGCGCGCGCTGGCTGGCCTGCCAGCCGAATTCGTCCAGGTCAGCCGCCTGTTGCAACAGGATTTGCTGGGTTTCGGCCAGCAACTGCTGGGTCTGGGCCAGGGCTTCGAGCACTTCTGGCCCCTGGCCGCTCTCCTCCAGCTGGGCCTTCAGCCCGTCCAGTCCCCGCATGCCCTGGCCATGCATGCGTTTCAGGCGCTGCAGGGTGGCCAGGTAGGGTTTCAGGCGCTGGGTCTCGACCAGCGACTTGCTCGACAGGTCCAGCAGGCTGTTCAGTCGGTCGGCGGTGACCCGCAACACCCGCTCGCCGCCCTCGCCACCGCGTTTTCCAGCCTTGCGGGCAGGCATCGGTTCCGCTTCGACGTCGGGCTCAGGTGGCGGCAGGGGCTCGGGCTCCGGCAGTGCAGGCTGGACGACAGGCGGCAGGCTCGGTGCACTCGGCTGTGCGTTGGCCAGCAAGGGCGCCGAGGGGTCGAGCAAGGCCGCCATCTGCGCCAGAAACACCGCCACGGCGGCTTCGCTTTCCTGATCGCCCGGCGTGGCGATGCGCATCAGCAGGTCGGTGCCCTGCAACAGTGCGTCGATATGCTCGGGGCGCAGCAGCAGACGGCCTTCCTGGGCTGCTACCAGGCAATCTTCCATGACGTGGGCGACACTGACCCCGGCGTCGATGCCGACGATCCGCGCCGCGCCCTTGAGCGAGTGCGCCGCACGCATGCAGGCCTCGAGCTGATCGGGTTGCGCAGGGTTGCGCTCCAGCGCCATCAGGCCCGCGCTGAGCACCTGGGTCTGGGCCTCGGCCTCCAGGCTGAACAGCTCGAGCAGCGACGCATCGCGCATTTGCTCCGGGGTCATGACAGGCTCCGCTTCACGGCTGACATCAAGTGTTTTTCATCCAGCACGCGCACGCTGCGCCCACGCCACTGCAGCACCGCCGCAGTGAAGTGCGCCGCATCGCGGCCGTTGTCCAGGCTCGCCGGGTCGAGGCGATGGATACCGTCTATCTCGTCCACCGGTACCACCACCGGCCCGCCATCGGCCGCCAGGATCAGCATGCGCGGCATGCTCCGCCCACCGCGCTCGCCGCCCGCCTCGACCGATACGCCCAGCAGGTCGGCCAGCGACAGGCAAGGCACCAGCGCCCCGCGCACATTGGCGACCCCCAGCAGCACTCGCGAACGCTGGTGAGGCAATGAGTGCACCGGCTGCGACGGGGCGATCTCGGCCAGGCAGGCGGTCGCCATGGCCAACCATTCCTCGCCCAGGCGGAACAGCAGCATCGAGCGGCCGACCGCTTCTTCCTGCACAAGTGGCGCCTCGAGCGGTTCATCCTGAATCAGCGCATAACGGTCGAGCAGGCGCGTTGCCGCCTCGGCATAGACCTCACAATTGCGGCAGTGCACATGCCGTGGCAGCAAGGGGCACTGCTTGTCGCCATGCACCCCGATACGATTCCAGCAGTCATCGATCTGCTCGTCATCGTGGGCGATCAGTTGCATATGGTATCCGCCGCTCATCGTTCAGACTCCCTGCCTGCCCGAGCGGCACGCTCCTGCAGGCGTCGCGCGCCCGCCTCGTCGCCCTGAGCGGCCAGCAGCATGGCCAGGTGCATCAGCGCCTCCGGGTGCTGCGGCTCGAGGTAGAGGGCCTTGCGGTAATGGGTGATGGCCTGCGCGGCATCGCCCTCGGTATCGCTGAGCAACCCCAGCCAGTAGTAGACCTGTGCCTTGGGCGCGAACTTGCGTAGATAGCGCTCGCAGCCTTCCCTGGCCTGGGCGCTGTCGCCGGCATTGGCATGCCGGGCGATGCTGGCCAGCAGTTGCGCGTCATCCTCGGCCGGCATCGCCCTGGTGGCTGGCGCGGCGTTCGACCTGCCGACCCGCGGCGGCAGAGCCACGATACGCGGTGGCACAGGCGGCGCGACTGCTGGACGGGCCACCGGCGCCGGCTTGGCAATGACGGCAGGCGGCGCTTGGTCCTGGCGCACGTAGGCGAACGACTGGGCGATCCCCAACGGCCGCATGCCCAGGCGCGCCAGCAGGCTGCCCTCTGCCGGCCCGATGAACAGCACGCCCTGGACATGGGTCATGTGCTTGAGCACCTCGAACACTCGCTGCTGGGTCGGCACATCGAAATAGATCAACAGGTTTCGGCAGAACACGAAATCATAGAGACCTTGGCGCGCCCGCAGCGCCGGGTCGAGCACGTTGCCCACCTGCAGGCTGACCTGCTGGCGCACCCGCTCATCCAGGCGATGGGCCTCGCCGACGGCGGTGAAATGCCGCTCGCGAAAGGCCAGCTCGCTGCCGCGGAACGAGTTGCGGCCATAGACCCCTTGCTCGCCCTTGGCCACCGAACTGGGGCTGATGTCGAGGCCGTCGATTCGGAATGCCCCAGGGCCCAGCCCGCCGTCGAGCAACGCCATGGCGATCGAGTACGGCTCCTCGCCGGTGGAACAAGGCAGGCTGAGGATCCGCAGCGGCCGGGCACCGGCCAGCTCCGCTACGCGTTTGTGGGCCAGGCCCGCCAGCGCGGTGAAGGATTCGGGATAGCGGAAGAACCAGGTCTCCGGAACGATGACCGCCTCGATCAGGGCCTGCTGTTCATCGGTCGACTGCAACAGGCGCACCCAGTAGTCGTCCAGGTTCTGCGCCTGCACGAGGGTGCAGCGTTGGCGCAAGGCACGCTCGACCATCGCCGTGCCGACCGACTCGACGTCCAGGCCGATGCGCTCCTGCAGGAAACGAAAGAAACGCTGCTCAGTCATGCCTGTACCTGCCCTGGGTCCAGCGGATAGAGCAACTCGCGCACCGCGTCCGACAACAGGTCGTCCACCTCGATGCGTTGCAGCAAGCCCCGGGCGTCCTGCCGCACGGGCCCGAGGTAACGCGCCTCGGCATTGTCCAGCCCGTAGGGTTGGAAGTCGTCAGGCGCGCAGCGCAGGGTGTCGGTGGCCTGCTCCAGGATCAGCCCCAGCTGCAACTGCGGACGCTGTGGATCGGCGCGGTAATGCACCAGCACCAGGCGCGTGCTGCTGCGCGACTGGGCCGGCGAGCCGAAACTGAGCGCCGACAGGTCGATCACCGGGACCAGCGCACCGCGATGGGCGAGCACGCCAGCCACCCAGACCGGGGCCTGGGCGATGGGCTTGAGCGCACGTTGCGGCAGGACCTCGATCACCTCGCGCACGTCCAGGGCGAAACGCTGGTCGGCGATGCGAAACTGCAGGTACAGCACGCCCTTTTCAGTGCTGGCGCGCGCCTCGCGGGGGGACATGTCGTTCATCGTCGTCAGACTTTGAACCGCGACACACCACCGCGCAGCCCGGCGGCCACCTGGCTCAGTTCGTCGATGGCGAAACTGGCCTGGCGCAGCGACTCGACGGTCTGGGTGCTGGCATCGCTTAGCTGGGCCAATGCCTGGTTGATCTGCTCGGCGCCGGTGGCCTGGGCCTGCATGCCCTCGTTGACCATCAGTACCCGCGGCGCCAACGCCTGCACCTGGTGGATGATCTGGCTCAGTTGCTCGCCGACCTGCTGCACCTCGAACATGCCGCGGCGCACTTCCTCGGAGAACTTGTCCATGCCCATCACCCCGGCCGACACCGCCGACTGGATCTCGCGCACCATCTGCTCGATGTCGTAGGTGGCCACGGCGGTCTGGTCGGCCAGGCGCCGCACCTCGGTGGCGACCACGGCGAAGCCACGGCCGTATTCGCCGGCCTTCTCGGCCTCGATGGCGGCGTTGAGCGACAGCAGGTTGGTCTGGTCGGCGACCTTGACGATGGTCACCACCATCTGGGTGATGTTGCTGGCCTTTTCGTTGAGGATCGCCAGCTTGGCATTGACCAGGTCGGCGGCGCCCATCACCTGGTGCATGGTTTCTTCCATGCGCGCCAGGCCCTGCTGGCCGGAGCCGGCAAGGCTCGAGGCCTGGTCGGCGGCGCTGGTGACTTCGGTCATGGTACGCACCAGGTCCCGCGAGGTGGCGGCGATTTCCCGCGACGTGGCGCCGATCTCGGTGGTGGTGGCGGCAGTTTCGGTGGCGGTGGCCTGTTGCTGCTTGGAGGTGGCCGCGATCTCGGTGACCGAGGTGGTCACTTGCACCGACGAGCGCTGGGCCTGGGCCACCAGGTTGGCCAGGGACTCGGCCATCTCGTTGAAACCACCCTCGATCGCGCCGAACTCATCCTTGCGGTCCAGGTTCAGGCGCATGCTCAGATCACCCGAGCGCAGACCGTCCAGACCGTGGACGATGCGTTGCATGGGTGCGGTGATCTGGCGCATGAGCAGCAGTCCGCAAACACCGGCGGCGATAATGGCCAGCAGCAGCGAGACGACCATGCTGCCTTTGGCGGTGTTCACCGCACTGACGATGTCGTTGGTGGCCTTGTCGGCGGACTCGCGGTTGCGCTCGATCACTTCGTTCAGGTGCTGGCGCCCTTCTTTCCAGGCCGGCGTAAGCACATCCATGATCAAGCGCTGGGCTTCGAGGTAGTTCTTCTGGCGGTAGGTCTCCAGGACCTGGTCGACGAGCTTGACGTACTCCTCCTCCAGACGGGTGAAGTCGTCGAACGCCGCCTGGTCGGCAGCGTCGCGGATAGTCGCCTGGTAGCTGGCCATGTGTTTCTTGAGGCGATCGTTGAAGCCCTTGAACAGCTCCAGGTCGGCCGAGGTGATCTCGCGGTGGTTCGACAGCCCCACCAACTGCTGGCTGGTGACGTAGCTGTCGACCCACGCACTGCGGATCATCGAGCTGTAGTAGACGCCGGGGATGCTGTCGGACCCCACGGCCTCCTCGCTGGACTCGATCGCCACCAGCCGCGAGTAGGCGGCCACAATCATCAGCAGCATGATGGCGATGATCACGGCGAAACTTGCCAGGATCCGTTGGCGCAAGGTCCAGTTCTTCACATTCAGCCCTCAGGAATTCGATACGAGCGGGAAAAATCGCCGAAGTATAGCCCAGGCTTCCCGTTCAATTGCGGCTGAATGCAGCGGTATTCAGGCGTCCGTGCCCGTTCAGGCGGCCAAATGCCGGTTCACTGACCTGCGGCAAGCCTGACCTGATTCTCCAGTTCCTGGCGCAGGTTCGGGTCGAGGCGCAGCTGGCGGGCCAGTTCATCGAGATAGGCACGCTCCATGAAGTTCTCCTGATCGACCATCATCACACTGGCCAGGTACATTTCGGCGGCCATCTCCGGGGTCTGCGCGGCGCGGGCCACCTCGGCCGGGTCCAGCGGCTTGTTCAGTTCGGCATGCAGCCAGTGCTGCAACTCACGGTCGCTGTCCAGGCGGGTGAACTCGCCTTCGATCAATGCCCGCTCCCGTTCGTCGATATGGCCATCGGACTTGGCCGCTGCCACCAGTGCCCGAAGCACGGCTTGGCTATGCTGCTCGGCCTGGGCCGGCGGCAGACGATCGAGGGTTTGCGGCTCGTGATTGCCCGCGCCCTGGCGCGCCTGCCAGTTGCCATAGGCCTTGTAGGCCAGCACGCCAAGTGCGGCCAGCCCGCCGTAGGCGAGTGCCTTGCCGCCGTACTTGCGCGCCTTCTTGTTCCCCAGCAGCAGGCCCATCGCTCCAGCCGCCAATGCGCCGCCGCCGGCACCGGACAACAGGCTGCCAAGGCTCCCGGAGCCCTTGTGACTGGTGCCCTTGCCCTGTTGGTTCTGCAGCATGGATTGACCGGTTTTCAATAGCTGATCGAGCAGACCACGGGTGTTCATCTGGCAGACCTCGCAAGCATCCAAAGTAGGTAGGACTGCAGAGTAGGCCGGCAAGCTGAAGCCACGCTTAACGCATTTGCATCCGGATGTTGCCCAGCTTGGTTTGTTCAGCCAATCGCTTTCGAGGAAGCCGTCGATGACTACCTCGAAACTTGCAAGCACCTGGGGCGTGAACCGCAGAAGACCTACTCCGGAACACTCAGCCTGCGCCTGGAGCCCACCCTCCACGCCAGCGTGGCGGCCGAGGCCGAGCTGGCGCAGAAGAGCATCAACCAGTGGGTCAGCGACATTCTCAGCCAGGCGGCCTGTCGCTGAATCAGTCGCGCAGGTCCGACTCGTGGATGGGGTTGGCCCGGCTGGTGGCCCGCTGATACTGCGCTGGCCAGGTCGCCTTGTTGCCGCCCAGGTCGTCGTCGGCATGCAAAGGCCAATAGGGGTCGCGCAGCAGCTCGCGGGCGAGGAAGATCACATCGGCCTGGCCGGTGCGCAGGATATGCTCGGCCTGGGCCGGTTCGGTGATCATGCCCACGGTGCCGGTGGCGATTTCCGACTCCTTGCGTACCCGTTCGGCAAAGCGGGTCTGGTAGCCGGGGCCGGTGGGGATCTCGGCATTGACCGAGGTCCCGCCTGACGACACATCGATCAGGTCGACGCCCAGGGCGCGCAGGCGACGGGCCAGTTCGACGGTCTCGTCCGGGTTCCAGCCATCCTCGACCCAATCGGTGGCCGACACCCGCACGAACAGCGGCAGTTCCTGCGGCCAGGCCTTGCGTACCGCCTCGGCAACCTGCAGGGTCAGGCGAATGCGGTTTTCGAAGCAGCTGCCGTACTCATCGCGGCGCTGGTTGCTCAACGGCGAAAGGAACTGGTGCAGCAGGTAACCGTGGGCGGCGTGGATCTCGACCACCTTGAAGCCAGCCTGCAATGCCCGCTCGGTCGCGGCGACGAACGCGGCGACCACGTCCTGGATCTCGTCCTTGGTCAATTCACGTGGTGCGGTGTGCTGCGGATCGAAGGCGATCTTCGACGGCCCGACCGGCTGCCAGCCGCCCTCCTCGATCTTGACGCTGCCTTGCTTTCCGAGCCACGGCCTGTGGGTGCTGGCCTTGCGCCCGGCATGGGCCAGCTGGATACCGGGCACGGCGCCCTGGGCGGTGATGAAACGGGTGATGCGTTGCAAGGGCTTGATCTGGTCGTCAGTCCACAAGCCGAGGTCCTCGGCAGTGATGCGCCCATCGGCGGTGACCGCGACGGCCTCGCTGATCACAAGACCCGCGCCACCGACCGCGCGGCTGCCCAGGTGGACCAGGTGCCAGTCGTTGGCCAGGCCGTCGACGGCGGAGTACTGGCACATGGGGGAAACGGCGATGCGGTTGGGCAGGGTCAGCTGACGCAGGGTGTATGGCTCGAGCAGCAGGCTCATGGGGCACCTCCCAGGGACTCCAATGGTTTCCGGGCCGGCGGTTGTAGTCGAGCGTGGGCCGGTACCGGTAGTTTCAGACTAGACCATGAAGATGGGAGGCGAGCCTGAGCGCCAAGTTCCGATGACGGGCTGCACCATGACCCAGGCATCCGTGCTTATGAACCCTTTGCAGCCTGCCGCTCTTCCTCACGCAAGGTCAGCACCTCGAACCCGCTCTCGGTCACGGCCACCGTGTGCTCCCATTGCGCCGATAGCGTGTGATCGCGAGTGATCACCGTCCAGCCATCGCGCAGACCACGGGTCCCACGCCCACCCTGGTTGATCATCGGCTCGATGGTGAACACCATCCCCGGTTGCAGCTTCATGCCCATGCCGCGCTGGCCGTAGTGCAGCACCTCCGGTGCCTCGTGCATCTGCCTGCCGATGCCATGCCCGCAGTATTCGCGCACCACGCTGTAGCCAGCGGCCTCGGCGTGGACCTGGATGGCATGACCGATATCACCGAGGGTCGCGCCGGGGCGCACCTGCTCGATGCCCTTCCACAACGCGGCATAGGTGGTATCGACCAGGCGCCGGGCCTGGTCGCCGATCTGACCGATGCCGTACATCTTCGACGAGTCGGCAATGTAGCCGCCCTGCTCCAGGGTGATATCGACATTGACGATCGAGCCTTCCTTCAACACCTCGTCGGCCTTGGGCATGCCATGGCAGACCACATGGTCCACCGAGGTGTTCAGTGAATAGGGGAAACCGTACTGGCCCTTGCTCGCCGGTCGGGCCTTGAGGGTTTCGACGATGAAGGCCTCGGCGCGGTCGTTGATCTGCATGGTGGTCACTCCGGGGCGGATGAAACCGTCGAGGTCGGCAAACACCCGGGCCAGCAGTTGGCCTGCGCGGCGCATCAGCTCGAGCTCGGCGGCGTCCTTGAGGATGACCTTGCTCATTGCAGAAGCGCCTTGAGGTTGGCCTGCTCCTGGCGCAGCAACTGGCGCAGCAGTTCCTGATAGGTGGCTTGCGGGTGCAGTTCGGCCAGCATGCCGAGGCGGATCCAGTGCTCGGCCTGGGCGTTGATCGAACGCGACAGCGCGGAGCTGGCCACGCGCAGGTCTTCGTGGAGGTCGTCGCAGATCTTGACGATACCCATGGTGTAGTTACTCGCATATATGAAACGTACGCGAATCATATATCCACCCGTATGCACGCGCCATCCGTTGGTGCGTGGTTCCCCGTATTGGTGCACGCCTTTGCCAAGCCAACCATCGAACCTGTGAGCGGGCTTGACCCGCGATGACATGGCCCGGGATTTGCTGCCTGGTTGCCATCGCGACCATCAACGCCGATGGTCCCTTTCATCACGACGAAGGCGCCGTGTTGCCCCGCTTGCCGCTTGCAGGCCGGGCAGCCGGCGCCTTTGTCGTTTCGTCAGCAGGAGATTGCCGATGAGCGACAGCCAAGTGCGCAGTGTTTGCCCGTATTGCGGGGTCGGCTGCGGCATCGTCATGCACGTGAGCGATGCCAAGGTGGTCAAGGTCAGTGGCGACAAGCAGCACCCGAGCAACTTCGGTCGCCTGTGCACCAAGGGCCTGAGCGCCCATGTGCCGCTACAGGCCGGGCGCATGACCCACGCCTTCGTGCGCGACCAGCGCAGCCAGCAGCCGGCGCGTTGTAGCCTGGACATGGCCATCAGCGAAGCCGCCGCGCGGTTGCGCGCGATCATCGACACCCATGGCGCGGATGCCGTGGCCTTGTACGTGTCCGGACAGATGTCACTGGAAGCCCAGTACCTGGCCAACAAGCTGGCCAAGGGCTTCATCCGCACCCGTCATATCGAATCCAACTCGCGCCTGTGCATGGCCAGTGCCGGCAGCGGCTACAAGCAGTCACTGGGTGCCGACGGACCGACGGGCAGCTACCAGGACTTCGAACGCGCCGAGGTGTTCCTGGTGATCGGCGCGAACATGGCCGACTGCCACCCGATCCTGTTCCTGCGCCTGCTCGACCGGCTCAAGGCCGGGGCCAGGCTGATCGTCGTCGATCCCCGGCGCAGTGCCACCGCCGACAAGGCCGACCTGTTCCTGCAACTGCGCCCGGGCACCGATCTCGCGCTGCTCAATGGCCTTCTTTACCTGCTGCATGTCAACGGCCACACCGACGCGGATTTCATCGCCCGCCACACCGAGGGCTGGGAGGACCTGCCGGCGTTTCTCGCGGACTACACCCCGGAACGGGTCGCGGCCATCACCGGGTTGAACGAGGCCGACCTCCACGAAGCCGCCCGCCTGATCGGTGAGGCCGGCGAATGGATGAGCTGCTGGACCATGGGCCTGAACCAGAGCATCCACGGCACCTGGCACACAAATGCCCTGTGCAACCTGCACCTGGCCACCGGCGCCATCTGCCGTCCCGGCAGCGGGCCGTTTTCGCTGACCGGCCAGCCCAACGCCATGGGCGGCCGCGAGATGGGCTACATGGGACCGGGCCTGCCGGGCCAGCGTTCGGCGCAGGTGGCGGCGGACCGCGCCTTCGTCGAGCGGCAATGGCAGCTGGCGCCCGGCACATTGCGCAGCGAGGGCGGCGAAGGCACGGTGGCGCTGTTCGAACAGCTCAAGAACGGCGAAGTGAAGGCCTGCTGGATCATCTGCAGCAACCCGGTGGCCAGCGTCGCCAACCGCCAGCAGGTGATCGACGGCCTGAACCAGGCACACCTGGTGATCAGCCAGGACGCCTTCCTCGACACCGAGACCAACCGCTACGCCGACATCCTCCTGCCCGCGGCGCTGTGGGCCGAGGGCGAGGGGGTGATGATCAACAGTGAGCGCAACCTGACCTTGATGCCACGCGCCGTCGAGCCGCCTGGCGAGAGCCTGGAGGACTGGCGCCTGATCGCGCGCATCGCCTGTGCCATGGGCTATGCGCACGCCTTCGACTACCCCAATGCCGAGGCGGTCTTCGATGAGATCCGCCGCTTCCACAACCCGGACACCGGCTACGACCTGCGCGGCATCGACTATGCCGGGTTGCGCGCCAGCCCCCGGCAGTGGCCCTGCGCGCCGGGGCGCGAGGATAACCGCAGCCCGCTGCGCTATCGCAACGACGTAGACGGCCAGCCAGCGGCGCTGAGCTTTCCGACTACCAGCGGCAAGGCGCGTTTTCATGCCCGACCCTGGCTGGCGTCCGCCGAGTTGCCGGACGATGCCTACCCCTTCATCCTCAACACCGGCCGCGTGCAACATCAGTGGCACACCTTGACCAAGACCGGCAAGGTCCCAAGCCTGAACCGCCTCGACCCCGGCCCCTTCGTCGAGATCCACCCCGCCGATGCCCGGCGCCTGGGCATCGGCGACAAGGACCAGGTGGCGATCCGCTCACGCCGCGGCCAGGCGCTGCTGCCGGCCCGCCTCAGCGACCGGATGCTGCCCGGCGGCTGCTTCGCGCCGTTCCACTGGAATGACCTGTTCGGCGAGCAGTTGGCGATCAACGCGGTGACCTGCGACGCCGTCGACCCCACCTCGCTGCAACCGGCCTTCAAGTATTGCGCCGTTACCCTGGAGCGGGTCGCGGGCGAACGCATCGAGGCCCTCGAGCTGAACGTCGCCCTTCCCGCGGAGCCCACCACCATGCCGACCGCTACCCTCGCCCGCCTGCTGGGCCTGGAGGCACAGCCTGCAGCGATGCTTGCCGAAGAGGAGCGGCATTACCTGCAAGGCTTCCTGCTTGGCCTGCAACACAGGCAGGCCGAGGGTGTGCCAAGTCTGCCGGTCAACGCACCGCTGGCACCGGCCCGACGCCTGTTCGTCGATGGCCTGCTGGCGGGGCTGTTGGCCCAACCGCAAGCACAGCCGACCTTGGCTTGTCATCGTGTGTTGTGGGCCTCGCAGACCGGCAACGGCGAGGCACTGGCCGAACGCTGCGCCCAACGCCTGCGCGAAGCGGGGCTGACGGTGGCGCTCAGCAGCATGGAAGGTGTCAGCCCGTTACAACTGCGCGGCTGCGCCAGCGTACTGCTGATTGCCAGCACCTTCGGTGACGGCGACGCTCCGGACAGTGGCGCCGCATTCTGGCAGGCCCTGCAGGGTGCGGGCGAAACCGATTGCGCCAAGCTGCCCTACGCGGTGCTGGCCCTGGGCGACTCCAGCTACGATCAGTTCTGCGGCTTTGGTCGCAAGCTCGACCAGCGCCTGGCGGAACTGGGCGGCCAGCGCCTTTTGGAGCGGGTCGAGTGCGAGGCGGACTTCGAGGCTGCATTCAGTACGTGGCTCGAGGCCCTGCTGCTGGCCCTTGGCACAAACACGGTCGCTACGCCGGCGCCACCGACTGCCAAGCCCCACGGCAGAAACCAGCCATGGCCTGCACGCCTGGTGGAGAACCGCCTGCTCAATGGCCCTGGTTCGACCAAGGAGACCCGTCAGCTGGTGTTCGACCTGGCGGGTAGCGGCCTGGACTACCAGCCCGGCGATGCGCTGGGCGTGTGGCCGCGCAACTGCCCGGCGCTGGTCGAGGAGTTGCTCGGCCTGATGCAGCTCGATGGCCAGGCCATGGTCGAGCTTGAAGGCCGCAAGCCAATGCCCCTGGGCCTGGCGCTGGAACGGCATCTGGACATTGCCCATGTCACGCCACGACAGCTCGAGGCGCTCAGCGAAAACGCGCCCTCTCTGCAGCAGCTGTTGCAGCCTGAATGCAAGACCGCGCTCAAGGACTGGCTGTGGGGCCGGCAACTGGCCGATGTGCTGCGCGAGTTCCCCCGGCAATGGCCAATGGCCCGCTGGCTGGCGCTACTCAAGCCCTTGCAGCCAAGGCTGTATTCGATCAGCTCAAGCCCCAAGGCGCATCCGGGGCAGGTGCACCTGACGGTGTCCACGGTGCGCTATGGCGAACGCAAGGGAGTCTGCTCGGCCTTTCTCGCCGACCGAGCGACGGACGTCGAAGTGGCCATCTTTGCACAACCATCGAAACACTTCCACCTGCCCGACGACGACGGCACGCCCATCGTCATGATCGGCCCCGGCACCGGCATCGCGCCCTTCCGGGCTTTCCTCGAAGAGCGCCAGGCACGCGCTGCAAGTGGCCGCAACTGGCTGTTCTTTGGTGAGCAGCACGAGGTACACGACTTCTACTATCGCGAGCAGTTGCTGGCCTGGGAAGCGCAGGGCCATGTACGCCTGAGCACCGCGTTCTCCCGCGACCAGCCGGAGAAGATCTATGTGCAGCAACGCCTGCTGGAACAGGGCGCCGAACTGTGGCGCTGGCTGCAGGACGGCGCGCATGTGTTTGTCTGCGGCGATGCCCAGCGCATGGCCCGGGATGTGGATGCGGCCTTGCGCCAGGTGGTGGCGCAGCACGGCGGCCTGGACGAGACCGCGGCAGCGGCCTATGTCGAAGGTTTGGGACGGGACAAGCGCTACCGGCGGGATGTGTATTGATGCACCACGGTGGTGAGGGCTGCACCCTGCTTGTGCGCCCGCACCACCTGGCCAGCACATGCCCAAAGCTGTAACCCTTGTGAAAGCGGGCTTGCCCCGCAATTAAAGGGAGCCTGGCACGCTCCCTGCTTCAAGCAATGCACAACAGCCCCAACGACCAACGGCGGTCAACAGGGGCCTCACACTGATGAGTACAGGCAAAGGCGCCTGGAGCTTCGGCTCCAGGCGCCTTTTTCGTTTTCCGTGATCGAGGATCGGCTATGCAGGCAACAGCGAACGGGGCACAACGAGCACGACTGGTCATCGTCGGCAATGGCATGGTCGGCCATCACTGCGTCGAGCAGCTGATCGAACGCGGCGCCACGGCACACTTCGAGCTGCATGTGTTCGGCCAGGAGCGCCAGCGCGCCTACGACCGGGTGCACCTGTCGGAGTATTTTACCGGTAGCTGCGCCGAGACCCTGGCCCTGTGCGCCCCGGACTACTACAGCCGCCACGGCGTGCACCTGCACCTGGGCGAGGCGGTGCTGGACATCGATCGCGAGCGCCGGGAACTGGTCACCGCCGAGGGCCGGCTGGGCTACGACCAACTGATCCTGGCCACCGGCTCCTACCCCTTCGTGCCGCCTATCGAAGGCTCCAGCGGCAACGCACGCCTGGTCTATCGCACCCTCGAGGACCTCGACACAATCCGCGCCGCTGCCACGGATGCCCGCCGTGGCGTGGTGGTCGGCGGCGGCCTGCTCGGCCTCGAGGCAGCCAACGCCCTCAAGTCCCTGGGCCTGGAGGCGCATGTGGTGGAATTCGCCCCGCGCCTGATGCCGGTACAGCTGGACAGCGAAGGCGGCGCGGCGCTCAAGGCGCGGATCGAGGCCCTGGGCGTGGGCGTGCACCTGTCCCGCGCGACCCAGTCGATCAGCGCTGGCGAGCAGTACCGCTACCGGATGAACTTCGACGGTGGCGAACACCTGGAGACCGATCTGATTGTCTTTTCCGCCGGCATCCGCCCACGGGACGCCCTGGGCCGGGCCTGTGGCCTGGAGATCGCCGCGCGCGGCGGCGTGGTGATCGACAGCCAGTGCAAGACCAGCGATCCACGGATCTTCGCCATCGGCGAGTGCGCGTCGTGGAACGGCAGCGTGTTCGGCCTGGTCGCCCCCGGCTACGCCATGGCGCGCAGCCTGGCCGCGCGGTTGCTGGGCGAGCCCGCGGACGACTTCACCGGCGCCGACATGTCGACCAAGCTCAAGCTGCTGGGTGTGGATGTCGGCTCGATCGGCGATGCCCATGGCACCACGCCCGGTTCACGCAGCTACCGCTTCAGCGACGAGGCCAACAGTGCCTACCGCCGGCTGGTGGTGGATGCCAGCGGCAAGCACGTACTCGGCGCGGTGCTGGTGGGCGACAACAGCTACTACGACACCTTGCTGCAGTATGCCCAGAACGGCATCGCCCTGCCGGCCGCCCCGGCCGCGCTGATCCTGCCGCAAGGCGGTGGCGCGCCGGCCCTGGGCGCCGATGCGCTGCCCGACAGCGCGACCATCTGCTCCTGCCACAACGTCAGCAAGGGCGCGGTGTGCGCCGCCATCGACAGTGGTTGCGGCGACCTTGCCGCCGTCAAGGGCTGCACCAAGGCCGCCAGCGGATGCGGTGGCTGCGCTGCCCTGCTCAAGCAGGTCGTCGAGCATGAGCTGACCGCCCGTGGCGTGACGCTCGACAAGAGCCTGTGCGAGCACTTCGCCTACACCCGCCAGGAGCTCTACGGGCTGGTGCGGGTGGAGGGTATCCGCACCTTCGGCGAACTGCTCGAACGCCACGGCAAAGGTCACGTGGGTTGCGACATCTGCAAACCGGCGGTGGGCAACATCCTCGCTTCATGCTGGAACCAGCCGATCATGGACCCGGCGCTGGTACCGTTGCAGGACACCAACGACACCTTCATGGCCAACATGCAGAAAAACGGCACCTACTCGGTGGTGCCGCGCATTCCCGGCGGCGAAATCACCCCGCAGAAGCTGATCGTGATCGGCCAGGTGGCGCAGAAATACGACCTCTACACCAAGATCACCGGCGGCCAGCGTATCGACCTGTTCGGTGCCCAGCTGCACGAACTGCCGCTGATCTGGGGCGAGTTGATCGCCGCCGGCTTCGAGACCGGGCACGCCTATGGCAAGTCGACGCGCACGGTGAAATCCTGCGTGGGCAGCACCTGGTGCCGCTATGGCGTGCAGGACAGCGTGGCCATGGCGCTGCGCCTGGAGGATCGCTACAAGGGCCTGCGCGCGCCGCACAAGCTCAAGTTCGCGGTATCCGGCTGCACCCGCGAATGCGCCGAGGCGCAAAGCAAGGACATCGGCGTGATCGCCACCGACAAGGGCTGGAACCTGTACGTATGCGGTAACGGCGGCATGCGCCCGCGCCACGCCGAGCTGTTTGCCACCGACCTGGACGACGAGACCCTGGTACGGCTGATCGACCGCGTGCTGATGTTCTACATCCGCACCGCCGACAAGCTGCAGCGCACCTCGGTGTGGCGCGAGGGCCTCGAAGGCGGGCTCGACTATCTCAAGCAGGTGGTGATCGACGACAGCCTGGGCCTGGCAGCCGAACTCGAAGCGCAGATGCAGCAGGTGGTCGAGCGCTACGAGTGCGAATGGGCCAACGCCCTGGGCGATCCGGAAAAGCTCAAGCGCTTCCGCACTTTCGTCAACGACCAACGCGCCGATCCGGATGTGCATTTCGTGCGCGAGCGTGGCCAACGCCGACCGGCTGCGCCGCTTCAGCTGATTCCCACCCACGAGGAGGCAATGTGATGAACCTGTCCAACACGGTTTCAGCCAGTGAAATCCGCTGGCAGGTGGTGTGCCAGGCCAGCGACCTCGTCGCCGACTCCGGGGTGGTAGTGTGGCACGAGGGTGAGCAGGTGGCGTTGTTCTACCTGCCGGGACAAGGGCGGGAGCTGTACGCCGTCGGCAACCGTGACCCACGCTCGGGCGCGAACATCATCGGGCGTGGGTTGGTGGGCAGCCTGGGCGCAACCGTTGTGGTCGCGGCGCCGCTGTACAAGCAACATTTCTGCCTGCAAAACGGCAACTGCCTGGAAGATCCGACACAGCGCTTGCCGGTGTGGCCGGTGCGTATCCGTGGTATGACGGTCGAACTGGGACAAAGACTCAGATGACAATCAGTTTGCCGGGAGCATGCCCAACCGGCCAGTGCCCGGCCAGGTACAGGTCGACCACCCGACGCCAGTGATCGCCCAGACCGAAGAACTGCTCGGTGGCGTACTGACGGAACGCGAAGGCCGCGCCGCCGCGAGCGGCCTCGCTGAAGTCGTGCGGGCGGCAGATGAACGGCGCCTTGTCGAGCGTGCGGGTGGCGGCCATAACTGCCCTGTTCAGCGCCATGCGCTGCTCGCTCAGCACTTTGGTCGTCTCTTGCCGCGGGTAGTACGGATCGTCTTCGCCCGCCGAGGTGGGGAGCCATTGAGTGGCATCGTACAAGCCCTGGAACGCCTGGTCCGAGGGGGTCACGAACACCGCCTCGACCGAGGCGATGAGAATCACCTGCGGATCCTGGATGTCAGGCTTGCCCAGATTGCCGAAGAATCGAGTCTGCCCGATCTGTTCGAGCGTGTGTTCCAGGTCGATCATGTTACAGCCTCAAATCGGTGATGGTCTTGGGTGGCAATGCCTTGCGACCTTGCTGGATGGTGGTGCGAAGTACACCTCCGGCGGCATGCGGGCCGGGGATACCGGGCAACGAATGGTTGGGCAGCGTGCCGTGGGTCGGCATCAGGTTCCACCATTTGTTGGCGCCACCGCTTTCCAATGGAATCACATGGTGGGCCGTGGCGCCGTCTGGCCAGGTCCGGTTGGTGTTCTTTTCCCACTGTTTGATCAGGCCTTTCTCGGTTTTCACGAACTCCTTGCGCATCGCCTGGTTCTGCGCCGCGTTGCGCCTCTGCACCACCGGCAGGTTGCCGCGCAGGATCTGGGCCTGCCGCGCGGTCACTTCGCCACCGGGTGAAGCGACCTTGTTGGCGTCTTGGATGATACGGTCGAGAAGCGAACATTCCGACAAGCCCAGCGGGTCGATCCAGGTCAGTGGATTGGGAGCATAGGCATACAGGTTGATGCTGCCTTCCAGCCCCAACGGGTCCTGCTGGGTGAAGCGGCCGATGTCCGGGTCGTAATAGCGGAACGTGTTGTAGTGCAGGCCAGTCTCGCGGTCAAGGTACTGCCCCTGCATCCGCAGGTTCTGCTGGCGGTTTTGGTCGGGCGCGTGCCACTCTTCGCGGCTGCGGCCCCACAACAGGTAGTCGCTGTACCAGACTGAATTGCCCTGTGCGTCGGTCAGTTGCTCGGGCAGCCCGGCAATGTTGGTGTGGAAGTACTGCACCACTTCCTGGCCAGGTGCGCCGTCGATACGCGCCAGCGGCTCGTGGCTGCCAGGGTCGGCATACAGGTACAGGCTCGATTTGCCGTCCTGCACCTCCTGCAGTAAACGCAGGCCCTGCCAGAGGAAGTCGGTGCGACTGACGGGTTGCTCATGGCCGCTGCGGTAGAGGCGCTTGCCGATGCGCCGCCCCAGTGGGTCGTAGCTGAACTCAATCCGCTCGTGCACGGTGCCGCGTTGCTGGTTTACGCGGACCAGCCGATGCTCGGCATCGTACTCGAAGCGCTGTAACAGCCGGCTGCCGCTGCGCTTCTCGATCATGCGGCCGAAACCATCGTAGCGGTAGCGTTTGTCCTGATGCACCGTGACCCGGTTGTGCCGCACATGAGCCTTGGGCTGGTAGCCTTCGATCAGGTTACCAGCGCGGTCGTACCCATAATGCTCGACGATCGGCACATCTCCCAGCGCCAGGCGGCGGGTCACACCATAGATGCGTTGGCTCGGCCCATAGTCGTAGCTCACCGAGCCCTGGCAGCTGCCATTGCCGAGGCCAGCACTGTGGAAGCGCAGCGCATGCTCTTGCTGGGCCGGATTCCCTGTGCCGGGTCGCTGGGTCTGGGTAAAGGTTTCGCAGACCAGGTTGTCGCCGTCGTCATAGCGATAGTCCTTTTGCAACAACGCCAGCGTCATGCTCGAGGCGTCCCGGTAATGGATCGCCCTCTGTTGCAGGCGCCCACAGCTGTCATAGCGGGTGCGGGTCTGCAACTGGCCCTGGGTGCGCAGCACTTCGTCATGCAAGCTGTCGCGCTCGAAATCGCAGATCACCCGCCCGTCGAGATTGAGCTGATGCAGGTGGCCGCTGCCGTAATACAGGTGGTTTATCCGGCGTTGATCGGGCAGGGTCAGGCTCTGCAGGTTATTCAACTCGTCATGCGCATAACCCACGGTACCGGCAGCGCTGGTCTCGCTCAGCAGGCGGCCCATGCGGTCATAGCTGAACGCCAGTCGCCGGGCATTGCCCTGCTTATCGGTGAAAGTCACCGACAGCAGGTTGTCGCCCTCGTCGTGGACGTATTCGGTGCAACCATCGGTGGTGTGCTTGCGTAGCAAGCGACCAACGGCATCGTGCTCCAGTTGATGGATCTGTATGGCCGTGTCGTGAGCCTGATCCGGGACCGGGTGGTGGGCGACACACGTGACGTTGCCCCGGTGGTCGTAGGTATAGGCGTAGCCACCACCATCGAGGTTCTGCTGGGTGAGCGCACGGTCCAGAGCATCCCATTCAAAGCGATAGCTTTCGCCGTTCTCGTTCACCAGCGCCTGCAGTCGGCCATAGGCATCGTAATTCAGACTCAGCGCCGCCCCCATGGGGTCGATACGTTGCAACAGGCGACCGCTGGAGTCGAAATGCCAGTGGGTGGTGCGCCCGGCGCCATCGATATGGCGGGTCAACTGCCCGGCGGCGTTGACCTGATAATGATCGGTGCGCCCGTCGGCCCCCTGGCTTTCGATCAGGTAGCCCCGCACATCGTAGCGGTAGCGGCTACGCTCGCCCCGCGGATTGACAGACTCCGCCAGTTCACCGCGCTCGGTGTAGCGATAATGCGTGACATGGCCGGAACAGTCGCGGTAGCTGAGCAACTGGCCACGGTCATTCCATGTGAACCGGCGTTGTCGGCCATGCGCGTCGGTGATGGCCAGCAGTCGCCCGCGATCGTCGTAGCGGTAACCTGTGGTATTACCCAGGGCGTCGGTTTCACTGAGCACATTGCCTTGGCAATCGTACTGCATGCGCAAGCTTGCGCCGCCAGGCGACACGATGCTCAGCGGCAGTGCCCAATGTTCGCCGTAGGCAATGCTTTCACTGCGCCCGAGCGGGTCCTGGCTGCAGACAAGGCGGCCTGCACCGTCGTAGCTGTAGCACCACTGGCTGCCATCGGGCTCGGTACTGGCGATCAACTGCCCCTGCTGGAAGGTCTCCTGCCAGAGGTTGCCCAGGGCATCGACATATCGATGGATCTCATAGTGCGGCCCCCAATGGAACGACTCCTCCCGCCCCAGGCTGTCGCGAACCCGGGTCAGGCCCTGAGCCAGGTCGTAATCGAAGTGATAGTCCTCTGCGCTATCGCTGTGGTGGCGCATCACTCGCCACTGGTGTGTGGGCTGCGCCTCGAGCGGTGCCGGTAGGTCCCGTGGCCAGCCCCCACGCGAGGCCACTCCGTCTGGCGGTACCGCCAGGCTGGCCCATTCATAGTGATGGACGACACCGCTGGCGAGAGTCTGGCTCGCCATGCACCCTGCTGCGGTGTAGGTGAAACGGCGTACCGTTTGCCCGCTGGCATCGCGTACCTCGGCTAGCTGACCGGCCTGGGTGTAGCGGTAACTGACCAGCAACTGCTGGTCAGCGATCTCGAACGCATCGCCTGGGGCCAACTGTAGCCGCCACACCTCGCGCACTCGGCGCCCATGCTGGTTGTCGTGGCGCAACTGCACGGCAGTACGACCGAACGCATCGACCAGCAACTGCAAGCGCCCTTGATCGTCATACAGCAGTTCAAGGCGGTTGAGGTTGCGATCGCCAAGTTGCACGAGGCGCGACCGGCTGTGTTCTGTCGGATCGGTCTTGAACACCTGGTACTGGCCGCTATAGATGTCCTCCACCACCGTGATGCCATCGTCCTGATGGAAAATGGCAACACCGTCCAAGGTACTGAGCAGCGCGCTGCCGGGCACCATGCGGCCCAACTCGATGCGACTGCCGTCTTCGTCGACATAGATCCACAGCTCGCCACCTTGCGGATGAGGCACCCGTTCCAGACGCACTTCGTAGGGCAGGCTCCAGCCCTTGCCCAACAGACCATCGTCGCGCAGGTCGTTGCTGTCATAACGACGCGACCAATCGATGGCCAGCAGGCCGGGCAGGCTGAAGTCCAGGTCCTCGGGGCCATCGAGCCGTTTGCTGCCGGTGGCGACCAGCACCGGGTGCCCCTTGCAGCCAGGAATACGGGAACGGGGCTTGGGTGCGTTGCGTGGCCGCGAGCGGCTCTTGACGCGCCTTGCCAGCAGCATGCCGGCGACCAGGCCAATGATCTTTGCCGCTGCGCTCTTGCCGTCGCGGATGTCTCGCACGGTGACCGTGCCACCTCCAACCCGCACATTGGGCGAGAAGGTCATGCCGATGGGGCCGTCGCAGGTGCTCTTGTCCCCGACCCTGACCGCAGGATGGCCATTGATGAAAACCTTGTCCGACCCTTGCGCGACGAAGTTGGGGACCGGGTGCTTGCTGCACTTGACGGTGTCCAGTTCGGCAGGTTGGGTGCCAGGATTCGCCGGGGTGGCGACTGGGGGATTGAAGATGCTGTTGATTTCCTGAGCCAACCCGATGACCGGCAGCATCAGCGATGCACCCATCATCGCGTAGTTACCGATGTTTTCCAGTATCGAGGGTGCCTCGGCGGAGGGTTCGGCCTCACTGGCACCCGTGACGATCCCTGCCGCGCGGGCTGCAGGCATGCCATTGATGCGGGTGTTGGATGATCCGCTGTCGATCGCACCGTAGGGTTCGGGGGGAAACATCGAATTGCCGACCCAACTGCTCAGATCGGAAATGTGCTCGCCTATGCTCTTGTCTTCGCCAGCAGGCAACATAGCGGCGGCACCGACCAGGACACCGGCGATCAATGGTGTGAGCGTGGCGGCGGCCCCACCTGTACCAACCACGGCCACCACGGCACCGCCGATCGCCGCCGCGACCGCCGCAGTGGCGGCGGCATAGATCACCGCTTCGGTCAGCCCGCTGACCAGCTCGGCCATCAACGGCGGATGCAATATGAGATCGCCCTCGCGGGCGGCATGCAGGCTATCGCCCATGAACCGCTTCCTTGTGCCCGGGTCAGTTCAGCCGCAATCCTGCCTTGATGGCTTCCCAATGGGCGAGATCGACCGCCTCCAGCGGTGTTTCCTTGCTATAGCTGACCGCCACGAAACGGGCCTGCCCGCTTGGCGCGTAAGCCATCTGACGCTGGTACGAGACGACTTCGCCGCGCTTGAATTGCAGGCTGACTTCCAGGCCGTGGATGCCACGATCGACGCCTGCGCTGACCGGCTGTGGTTCGCTGATGATCGCCCCCAGGCGCTCACGCAACTGCGCCAGTTGCTGCAGGTAAAGCGCCTCCAGCGTCTGCCCGGCAGCCAGCGGACTGCGGGCGATCACCAGGGTGGTGCCACGCTGACGGAAGGTCAGCATGTTCATGGTGGTGTCTTCGGGCGTTTCATCGCCCAGTTCAAGGACCAGGTCCTGGGTCAGGTAGGCGGCCATAGCGCTGCTCCATGCATCGAAGCGGCACACGCTAAAGGTTCAGGGCTTCGCCTGCAAGGGAGGAACCGTCGCCGAGTGACGAAGATCACCCAGACGTTGCAGGTCTGGCCCGCACGGATACACTGCCGGGCATGAACCTCGATACCCGCATCAAGTTCCGTCACCTGCTGTGCTTCCTGGAGATTGCCCGGCAGGGCAGCCTGGCCAGGGCCGCCGACGTGCTTGCGATCAGCCAGCCAGCGATCTCCAAGACCCTCAAGGAACTGGAGGACCTGCTCGAGGCACGCCTGTTCGAACGTGGTCACAACGGCGTTACCCTGACCCCGGCCGGCACGCGCTTCATGCGCTACGCCGGCCCCAGCGTGCAGGCATTGCGCGACGGGGTCGGCAGTGTGCGCGGCGAGGCGCGGGCACCGTCGCAGGTGCGCATCGGCGTGCTGTCGACGGTCGAAGGGCTGCTGATGCCCGAGGTGTTGTGCCGCCTGCATCAACGCCACGAGGCGTTGCTGATCAGCGTGGTGACCGGGGCCAGTGCCCAGTTGCTCGGCCAGTTGCACCTGGGGGAACTGGAGCTGGTGGTCGGGCGGATGACCGACAGCCCGCAGATCCAGGGGCTGTCGTTCGAGCACCTGTACAGCGAGTCGATGACCCTGGTGGTGCGGCCGGGGCATCCGCTGCTGGCGCAACGGCCCGTCGAGCGCAGCCAGGTCGGTGATTACCCGCTGGTGCTGCCGCCGCCGGGGACGACCATTCGCCAGCATGCCGACAGCTTGTTCGTGCAATGCGCGATCCCGCTGCCGGCGCAGCGCCTGGAAACCCTGTCGCTGGCCCTGAGCAGGCGCTATGTGCTGGGCAGCCAGGCGGTCTGGGTGGCGCCACGGGACGCCGTGCTGATCGACCTCGGGCGTGGCGAGCTGGCCGAGCTCGACCTGGGCGTGCTCGAACCGGGCGGGTCGGTGGGCATCTGCCGCAATGCGGCGCTGCCCCAGAGCCTGCCGGCGCAATGGGTGTGCGAAGTGCTCCGCGAGGTGGCCGAGGCCTATCGACTCGGGACCTATCCCTGAGAACCCGGCGGGAAACTTCCTATACAATCCCCGCCAGTTCCCAGCACCTCCAGGACCCTTTCATGGACGAAACCGCGCAGCACTGGCTGCATGCTCTCTCCGCCCCCATGGCCGCCCTCAACGGGGCCAGCTATACCGCACCCGACTATTTCGAGGGTGAAGACCAGACCGACCTTGAACGCTGGTGGGGCATCAGCAACCGCGCCCAGTTGCTGGACATGCTCAGCATGGCCGACAACGGCCACGCCACCGAGATGAGCGAGGCCTACTGGCAATACCAGCGCTGCCTGCCCAGCCAGTGGCAGGCGCTGCTCGACACCCTGCCCCCGCGCGAGCGCATCCGCCACGAATACGCCGCCCGCACCTTCCCCGACTGCGGCCCGGGCGGCACCCGGGCCTGGGACCTGGGGCGCATGGGTTTCCTGCTGCGCGCCGGCGTCAAGAAAGGCCTGATCGACCGCGACGAAAGCCTCTACCTGCACTACCGCCTGGCCCTGCGCGCCCGCCATTACTACAACCGCTGGGACGGCTACCTGGCCGGCTACCTGTTCGGCAAGGCGCTGTGGAATGCCAGCGACAGCAGCGACGAGACCCTGGCCGCCAACCTCGAGCGCCAGGGCTGCGAGCACTGGAACCGCTGCATCGTGCTCAACCTGCGCCTCGGCGCCCATGACCTGCTGGCCGAACTGCCCTGGGACATGCCCCTGCCCGAGCCCGCACGACCCACCACGCTGGAAGAGGACTGCTGGTCATGAGTTGCTGGATTCGCCTGGGAATCGAACCGACCCAGGACATGGACGCCATCCGCCTGGCCTATCGCGGCCGCCTGCCCTCGCACCACCCGGAAACCGATCCCGAAGGGTTCCAGGCGCTGCGGGCAGCCTACGAGGAAGCCCTGCGCCTGGCCCGCGAGCAGGCGCCCAGCGAGGCTGAGCCAACACGCGAAGAAAATGCCCCCCATCCAGCCCTCAAGCAGTTCCACACCCTGCTCGAGGAGCCGTCCAAGCGCTTCGACCCACAAGCCTGGCAGCGTTTTATCGCCGAACTGGACGAGTTGCCGCTGGATGAACTGGACGATCTCAGCTGGCAACTGCTGCACACCCTGCGCGACTGCGGACCGTTGTCCCACCATTGCGCGGGCCTGCTGGCACGGCGCCTGGGCTGGGCCGAGCAGCTGCTGCGCCTGGACGAGCGCCACGAGGTGGAAGCTTTCCTCGACCGCCTGGAACAGCCCGATCCCTTCGACACCGCCTGCATGCGCGACTGGCCGGCCAGCGCGCAGATGGAAAGCCTGTGGTATTTCCGCAGCCTCGAGTACTGCTACCAGCAGCGTCCACTGTTCGAGTACGAGCAATTCGCCGGCGTGCATACCTGCCTGGCCATGCCGGATGACCCGGCCTTGGTGCAACGCCTGCTGGTGCAGTTCAGCCAGGCCGGTATCCCCAGCCGGACCTTCCACGAAATGCTCAAGACGCGCCAGCAACAGGCCCCGGACGATGCCGACCTGCTCTACCTGCTGGCCCGCCAGGCCGATGCCCTGGGCGCCGAGCAACAGGCCCTGGACTGCTGGTTGCGGCTGTATCGCGAACACCAGCACCCACAGGCCGAACGCTGGCTGATCGACCTCTGCGCCCGCCACCAGCCCCAGCGCCTGCCGTTGCTGATCCAGGCCTTCGACCGCCTGCACACCCCGGCCGACTGGCCCGTAGAGCTGGACGACCCCGCGCAGAACTGGGGCAGCCCCGGGCAGTCCCCGCAGACCTTGGCGCGCTGGTCCGAAGCCTCACGCCTGGAACTGCAAGGCATCGCCGCAACCTTCATCGACTGGCGGCTGGACGGCGACGACGAACTGCCGCTGCTCGCCTGGCTGCTGCAGGACCCGCAGGACCACGACCTGCACCGCCTCTACTGGCAGGCCTGGGCGCTGCAACGCGGGGAAGCCGGCCTGCTGCGCCAGGTGCTCGCCCGGCCGCTCGCCGAAGATGCCCTCGACGCGCTGATCCTCGAAGGCTTCCAGCGCCAGGCCCGCCAGCAGCTGCACTGGCTTGAACAGGCCCCGGTGGTCAAGGTGCTGGTGGACTTCTGCGCCAGCGACGACCCGGGTGCGGAGCTGCCCGAGGCCTTGACCGAGGACGCCATTCGCCCGGTCTGCCGCGAATGGTTGCGGCGCATGCGGGTATACCCGGCCCACGCCCTGCATGCCCTGAATGTGCGGTTTGACATGCGCCGCCTGTTCACCACGCCGTTCGCCCTGCAACTGCAGGACACGCTCGCCGAGACCGGCGTACTGCTGCCGGCAATGCCCGAGGGTGACGCGCTGTGGAACTGGCACCGCCAGCACTTGTTCATGCTTGCCCTGCTGGAGCAGCCGTCACGCTGGCTGGCGCTGATCGACCCGACCCTGCCGAGCCAGTTGCACTACCCGTCCGGGCATCCGTTCGCCCCGTTGCACGCCCTGCTCTGCCAGCAACTGTCCAGCCCTGACGGCAGCAGTGGCCTGCTTGGCAGCCTGGATACCCGCGACCCTGTACAGGCGATGGTTTCAGCGCGGTTGCTGACCCTGCAACAAGCCCTGAGCAGCACGCGCCTACCCGGTGCAGCGCAATTGCTGGCTTGCCTGGAGCATGACGATGGCAGCCTGGGCAACGACCATCCTCTGGGCTATCTGCTGTTTTGCGCCGTGCTGCACCATGACCGCTCCCTGGACACCGAGCAACGTGAACGCCTGCGCCAGCGCTTGGATGCGCTGGCGCCGCAGGATGAATGGTTCGAGGCGCTGCGCAGCGGCCTGCTGCAAGGCAAGACCAAGCATCCACCGGCCGAACTCGCCCATGCCCACGGCGTCGACAGCCGTGCGATCAATGATGTGCTCGACGCCCTGGACAGCCTGTACAACGATTGCGCGCCGCCGAAGATCCGCGCCTTGCGCGCCTTGCAGAAGATCAAGGACGACCCGCAGCAGGACCTGGGCTTGCGCTGTGCAATCATGGCCGTGCTGTCATGGAGCGAGCGCATGTTGCGCAATGCCCTGCAGCACCCTCCCGCGAAATTCTGGGCCGTGTGGAAGCTCAACAGCCGCCTGAACCGCTCAGGGTTTGCCTTGAACCTGGCGGCCGCCGCCCTCTGCGCCAGCATGATGCTCACACTGCCAGTGTTGATGCTGGTCACGGTGCTGCTGCTGATCAGCGCCTTCCTCAGGCGCCTGCGCGACCTTGGCCAGGGTATCCCAGCGCTGATCCTGCTGCTCGTGCTGAGCAGGGTGCTACCGGTACTACCGCTGTTGCTGCTGTTGTTGCCCGGTGACCGGCTGCCGAACCGCTACGGCTCGCAACCGGGCCAGCAAGCGCTGCTCGATGACAGCCTGCAGGCTACCCTGCGGCGGCTGAACGGTCAGTAGCGCAGCTCGTCGAGCGCCTGGCTCAACGCCTGGCGCTCACGGCTGATCTCACCGGCCTGCTGCCTGGCGAGCACGGCGTTGAAGGCGTCCAGCCAACTGCCGATCAGCTCGCGCTCGTCGCCCAGGCTCTGCATCCAGGCCCGCTCCAGACGGGCCAGCAGGGTGCGGTTGGGCAGCGTGTCACGCGGGTGGATCTTCAGCCGCGCCAAGCGCTCCTCGCTGGCCAGGCGCGCCTCGGCATCCAGCCCGGCGGGGCTGCGGTCGATGCTGTGGCTGTGCTTCTGGCCGCTTTCGAGGAAGGTCACATCCACTTCCAGCAAACCGTTGATGTCGTAGCTGAAGCGCACGTCCAGCGACTGGATTTCACCGGTCGGCTGCAACGGGACCTCGAAACTGTCCACCAGGATGTTGTCCCGCACCCACGGCCGCTCGCCCTGGTACACGGCGATGCGCACGAACTTCTGCTCTGGGTGGCTGCTGTAGAAGCGCTGCACCTTCGAGGTAGGGATCACCGTGTTGCGCTCGATGATCGGCGAGAACGCTCCGGTGACGTCGTCGCCCCGGGACGAGGCCACACCGAGGGTGTAGGGGCAGACATCGGTCAGAATCAGTTCGTCGATGGCCGCGTCGCGGGCCTTGCAGGCGGCCTGGCTGGCGGCGCCGAGGGCGACAATGGTGTCCGGGTCCAGGTGCCGGTACGGCAAGCGTCCGAACAGCTTGGCCACCAGTTGCTGCACCTGCGGCATGCGCGTGGCGCCACCGACCAGCACCAGGCTGTCCAGCTCGCGCGGGCTCAACCGGGCATCGCGCAGGGCCTGCTCGATGGGCGCACGCACCCGGGTCAGCAAAGGCGCCCAGATCGCCTGCAGCTTGAGGTCGTCCAGCCGCCACTCGCGGGGCTGCGCGCCATCGTGCCAGTCCAGCACGCGGCTGCCCTCGCCCGGCTCGCGCTTGAGCTGTTCGATGGCGTCATGCAGGCTGGCCAGGGCCTGTGGGGCCAGGTCCTCGGCCTTGAGGTTCCAGTCGCGCAGGCAGGCCTGCAACAACGCCTCGGTAAAATCCTCGCCGCCCAGGTAATTGTCACCGGTGGAGGCATGCACCTCGATCAACGGCAAGGCGTACTCCAGCACGGTGACATCGAAGGTGCCGCCGCCCAGGTCGAACACCAGGGTGCGCTCGAACTTCTGTTCGTGCAGGCCATAGGCCATGGCCGCGGCGGTCGGCTCGTTGATCAGCCGCTGGACCTTCAGCCCGGCCAGCTCGGCGGCGAAGACCGTGCGCTTGCGCTGCTCGTCGCTGAAATACGCCGGTACCGAAATCACCGCCTCGCTGACCGCGCAGCCCAGGTACGCCTCGGCATCCTGCTTCAATGCGCCCAGTACCAGTGCCGACAATTCTTCAGGCGTGAATCGATGCTCGCCAAGCGTATAGCGCTTGTCGCTACCCATGAAGCGCTTGAACGCCGCCGCGGTGCGCTCGGGGTGCGTAGTCAATCGCGACCGGGCAGCCTGGCCGACCAGGATCGAGCCGTCGTCATCGACACTGACCACCGAGGGGGTGAGCACTTCACCCACGGCATTAGGGATCAGCCGAGCTTCACCGTCCTGCCAGACGGCAATCAGGCTGTTGGTGGTGCCGAGGTCGATACCGAGCAGTGGCGTGGAATAGATGGGGGCGTTGGAGAGGCTGGCATCCTGCATGATCGGTCTCTGGCTTGCGATAGGAACCGACGCGGGGCCTGCTGGCCACATGCGGCGGACAGGGGCATTCTGGCGTAATCCCAGAAACAAAAAAAGCGACCCTAAGGTCGCTTTCTCTGTTGCTTCCGGGTGTTCAGTGGGCCCTGGAAGCTAAATATGGCGCGGCGGACGGGACTCGAACCCGCGACCCCCGGCGTGACAGGCCGGTATTCTAACCGACTGAACTACCGCCGCGCTATACATCGAGTGGTGGGTGATGACGGGATCGAACCGCCGACCCTCTGCTTGTAAGGCAGATGCTCTCCCGGCTGAGCTAATCACCCTTCGTCTCGGTGTGGCGCGCATTCTACGGAGGACCTCCTACCCTGGCAAGCACTTTTTTCAAAATTTTTGAAAAAAATTTCCAGGCCTTTCAAAGACCTAGCCGCGCCGCGATTTTCTTCCTCCATATAGCTCTGCTGGCCCTATGACAGGGTTGGCCTGGAAGCGCCCCTCGGAGAATAATGCCCGCCTTATGTATTAAGGAGAGATTCCCCCTCATGTGGTTCAAGAACCTGCTGTCCTATCGCCTGACCCAGGAAGTACCGTTCGAGGCCGAGGCCCTGGAGGCCGCCCTGGCCAGCAAGCCGGCCCGCCCCTGCGCCAGCCAGGAACTGACCACCTACGGTTTCGTCGCGCCGTTCGGCAAGGGCGAGGACGCGCCCCTGGTCCACGTCAGTGGCGAGTTCATGCTGATCGCTGCACGCAAGGAAGAACGCATCCTGCCCAGCAGCGTGGTCAACGACGCGGTCAAGGAGAAGGTCGAGGAGATCGAGACCGAGCAGATGCGCAAGGTCTATAAAAAGGAACGCGACCAGATCAAGGACGAGATCATCCAGGCCTTCCTGCCGCGCGCCTTCATCCGTCGCTCGATGATCTTCGCCGCCATCGCCCCACGCCTGGGCATGATCCTGGTCAATTCGGCCAGCGCCAAGCGCGCCGAAGACCTGCTGTCGACCCTGCGTGAAGTGATCGGCTCGCTGCCGGTGCGCCCGGCCACCGTGAAGATCGCGCCGAGCGCGACCATGACCGACTGGGTCAAGTCGCAGCAGGCCGCCGAGGGCTTCTTCGTCCTCGACGAGTGCGAGCTGCGCGACACGGCCGAGGACGGCGGCATCGTGCGCTGCAAACGCCAGGACCTGACCAGCGAAGAGATCCAGTTGCACCTGAGCACCGGCAAGCTGGTCACCCAGCTGGCCCTGGCCTGGCAGGACAAGCTGTCGTTCGTGCTCGACGACAAGATGGTGATCAAGCGCCTGAAGTTCGAGGAGCTGCTGCAGGAGCAGGCCGAACAGGATGGCGGCGACGAGGCCCAGCAACAGTTCGACGCCAGCTTCCAGCTGATGATGATGACCTTCACCGAGTTCCTGCCGGTGCTGTTCGAAGCCCTGGGCGGCGAAGAGATCCCGCAGGGGGTGTGAGGGTCAGGCCGGCGCGGCCCAGCGGCGCCGGCTGAACTTCAGGCGCACCCGCAATCGCCGGTGCGCCTCACGATCCAGTGCGTCCCCGGGGATGCACTGGCTCTGGCTGAACCTGCGCCCCTTGCGCACGAACCGCAACACCACCATGGCCGGCAGGGCGACGCTGTCTCGGCACAGCCGCGCCGGCTGCCAGCCCTGGGCGCGGCTATAAAGGTGCCAACCACGCCGGTCACGGCGCAGGCCGGTGATGGCCTCGGGGTGGGTCAGCAGGAGGCGCCGGGGGATAACCCAGCAGGCGTGGGCAAGACAGACGACGGCCAACAGGCCGAGCAGCCACCCGGGCAGCGCCATCAGCGCGAGGGTAAGCAGTGCCAGCGCCAGGCTGGCGAGGTAGGCCGTCAGCAGCAGGCGCGAGCCTTGCCAACGGCACTCGAAAACTTCACTTGGGCTGGACACGGTCCAGGATGATGCGGACCATACGCTGCAGCTCCGGATCCTCGGACTCGCTGCGCTCCATGAACCAGCCGAACATGTCCTGATCCTCGCAGGTCAGCAGGCGACGGTACAGCTCGCGGTCGGCTTCGCTCAGGCTTGGGTAGACCTCCTGGGTGAAAGGGACCAGCAGCACGTCCAGTTCCAGCATGCCGCGACGGCTGTGCCAGAAAAGCCGGTTGAGTTCAGTTTGTTCGACCATGGGGCCCTCCTCGAGTGGTCGCGCAGTATACCGCGCAGCGAACGAAGCGGCACAAGGCGTTGGTCTAGTCACCTACCTATTTTGTTACCGGCGTTCTATGATGGCCGCCAGTCTTTAGCTACCGCGATGACCCATGGCCGATTCCGCTTTCTTCTGTACCCTCTCCCATGAGGGCATCCTCGCCGTCCGCGGCTCCGACGCCGGCAAGTTCCTGCAAGGTCAGCTGACCTGCAACATCGGTTACCTCAGCGACGAGCACGCGAGCCTTGGCGCCCGCTGCATGGTCAAGGGGCGCATGCAGTCGAGCTTCCGTATCCTGCCCGAGGGCAATGGCTATCTGTTGGCCATGGCCAGCGAGCTGCTCGAGGCGCAACTGGCCGACCTGAAGAAATACGCGGTGTTCTCCAAGGCCACGCTGAGTGACGACAGCGCCGCCTGGACGCGCTTCGGCCTGCAGCAGGGCGACGCCGCCCTGCAGGCGCTGGGCCTGTCCGTGGCGGAAGAGGCCGGCGCGACCGCCCGTCATGCGGGTCTGATCGCCGTCCGCGCTTCGGCAGGCCGTGTCGAACTGTGGGCGCCTGCCGAGCAGGCCGCGGCCGTTACCCAGAAACTGGCCGCCTCGCTGCCCGAGGGCACGCTCAACGACTGGCTGCTGGGCCAGGTCCGCGCCGGCATCGGCCAGGTCATGGGCCCGACCCGCGAGCTGTTCATCCCGCAGATGATCAACCTGCAGGCCGTCGATGGCGTGAGCTTCAAGAAAGGTTGCTACACCGGCCAGGAAATCGTCGCCCGCATGCAGTACCTGGGCAAGCTCAAGCGCCGGCAATATCGCCTGGCGCTGGCCGAGACAGCGGTACCCCAGCCGGGCGCCGAGATCTTCTCGCCGACCCACGGCTCGTCGGTCGGCGAAGTGGTGATCGGGGCCAGCACCGGCAGCGCCGTCGAACTGCTGGCCGTGCTCAGCGCCGAGGCGGTGGCGGACGACAACCTGCACCTGGGCAGCCTCGAAGGCCCGCGCCTGTCGCTGCTCGACCTGCCTTACGAACTGGACCGCGACCGGGAAATCCAGCGCTGACCAGCCCGCCCCGGCGGCATGCCGGGGCTGCACCACCTTTGCCGTAGAGAAGTCCATGAACAAGCTGGCCGAGAAGGTCCAAGCGCAACTGCTCGCCGCCATCGACCGGGACGACCTGGTCCTGCCGACGCTGCCGGAAGTCGCCCTGAGCATCCGCGAAGCCGCCGAAGACAGCGAGATCAGCGTTTCCGCCCTGAGCAAGGTGATCGGTCGCGACGCCGCGCTGTCGGCCCGCCTGATCAAGGTGGTGAACAGCCCGCTGATGCGCGCTGCCGTCGAAGTCACCGACCTGCACACCGCCATCACCCGCCTGGGCATCAACTACAGCTGCAACCTGGCCATCGGCCTGGTGATCGAGCAGATCTTCCATGCCCGCGCGCCGGCGGTGGAACACAAGCTGCGGGATATCTGGGCCAACAGCCTGGAAGTCGCGGGTATCAGCTATGAACTGTGCCGCCGCTACACCCAGCTCAAGCCCGACCAGGCCACCCTCGGCGGCCTGGTGCACCAGATCGGCGCCCTGCCGGTGCTGATCTATGCCGAGGAGCACAACGAGCTGCTGTCCGACCCGATCTGCCTGCATTTCGTCATCGAGCAGATCCAGCCGGTACTGGGCGACAAGATCCTCAGTGCCTGGGAATTTCCCGAGCAGTTGGTCAACGTGCCCAGCCAGGTGCAGGACCTGGACCGGCGCACCGACCAGATCGACTACATCGACATCGTGCAGATCGCCCGCTGCATCAGCCAGCGCGAGCGCAGCCGACCGCTGGCCGCCCTGCCCGCCTACCGCCACCTGGGCCTGCCCTACGGCACCGAGCTGGATATCACCGAGCTGCTGGATGCGCGGGGCATGCTGCGCTGAATCGACAGGCCCCACGATGACCTTCAGTCCGCGATAAAACTCACCCGCACCTTCAGCCCGCCCCGCTCGCCGTCGTGCAGGCTGATCTGCGCCAGATGCGCCCGGCAGATCTCGCCGACGATCGCCAACCCCAGGCCGCTGCCCTGGGCGCTGCGCCGGTAGAAGCGCTCGAACACCCGCTCACGCTCATCCTCGGGAATCCCAGGCCCGTCGTCCTCGACTTCGAGCACGGCCGGCGCCAGTACCCGCAGGACCACATCGCCACCGGGCGGGGTGTGGGCCAGGGCGTTGTCCACCAGGTTGCTGAGCAGTTCGTTGAGCAGGGTCGGCTCGCCCTTGAGCCACACCGGCGCCTCGGCCTCCAGCGCCAAGGCGACGCCGCGGGCATGGGCCAGGGGCGCCATGGCCATGCCCAGTTCACGGGCCAGCTGGCTCAGGTCCAGGCGCTGGGCGCCGCCCTCGGCGATGGCGCGGGCGCCGTTCTCCACCCGCGCCAACGACAGCAATTGGTTGGCCAGGTGGGTGAGCCGGTCCGTGCCCTGGGCGGCGGCTTCGAGGGTCTTGCGCCATTCGTCTGGCTCCCGTGAGCGCAGGCCCAGTTCCACCCGCGCCTTTAGCGCCGCCAGCGGCGTGCGCAGTTCGTGGGCGGCGTCGGCGATGAACTGCGCCTGGCGTTCGAACTGGCCCCGCAAGCGCTCGGTGAAGTGATTGAGCCCGCGCACCAGCGGCCCCAGTTCACGCTGCACCTGGACCACCGGCAGGGCGCGCAGGTCGTCCGGCTGGCGCTCCTCCACCGCCGTGCGCAAGCGCTCCAGCGGGCGCAGCGCGGCACTCACCGCGAACCACACCATCACCAGCGCGCCGAAGGCCAGCATGCCCAGGCGCAGCAGGGTGTCGGCCATCAATCCGCGGGCCATGCGCACCCGCGCCTCCTCGGTCTCGGCCACGCGGATCTCGGCCATGCCGTTCATGTTCGGTTCGCTCACCGCCTTGAGCAGGCTGACCACGCGCACGTCCTGGCCCAGGTAGGTGGCGTTGTAGAAGCGTGCCAGCGCCGGATAGTCGTCGGTGCGCGGCGTGCCCGGTGGTGGGGGCGGCAGATTCTCGTAGCCGGAAATCAGCTTCTGGTGGATGTCCAGCACCTGGTAGTAGATGCGCCCGGCGCTGTCGTAGGCGAACGTATCCAGGGCCACATAGGGCACGTCGGCGCTGAGGGTGCCGTCGCGCTGCGACAGGCCGGCGGCGATGGTCCGCGCCGACGCCAGCAGGGTCCGGTCATAGGCGGTGTCGGCGGCTTCGCGGCCGTTCCAGTAGGCGCTCAGGCCGCTGGCCAGCATCAGCACCACCAGCAGCAGCGCCAGGTTGCCCAGCAAGCGCCCGCGCAGGCTGCCGTTGTCACGCATCGCGGTGCTCGAGCAGATAGCCCAGGCCACGGAAGGTGACGATGGCCACCGGGTGGCCGTCGAGCTTCTTGCGCAGGCGGTGGATGTAGATCTCGATGGCATCGGGGCTGGCCTCTTCGTCGAGGCCGAACACCTGGGCCGCCAGCTGTTCCTTGCTCATCACCCGACCAGGGCGGGCGATCAGCGCCTCGAGCACGCTCTGCTCGCGCTGGGTCAAGGTCAGCGGCTCGCTGCCCAGGCTGAAGCGCCGGGTATCCAGGTCGTAGACCAGCGGGCCGCAGCGCTGCTGGCGCTCACCACCAAGCACGCTGCGGCGCAGCAGGGCCTTGACCCTCGCCTCCAGTTCGGTCAGCTCGAAAGGCTTGGCCAGGTAGTCGTCGGCGCCGAGGTTCAGGCCGTGCACGCGGTCCTTCACATCGCTGCGGGCGGTGAGCATCAGCACCGGCAGGGTCTTGCCGCGCCCGCGCAGGCGCGCCAGCACCTCGAAACCGTCCAGCCGCGGCAGGCCGACATCCAGCACCGCCACGGCGTAGTCCTCGCTGGCCAAGGCCAGGTCGGCGGCCACGCCGTCATGCAGCACATCCACGGTCAGGCCCTGGCTCTTGAGGGCCTGGGCCACGCTTTCGGCCAGTTGCAGATGGTCTTCGACCAGCAGCACACGCATCGGATTCTCCCTGTTCAGCTGGGCTTTTTGCGCGGAGTGTAACCCCGTGGCGGGTGCTGTGAAGCCCTCGCCGGAAACCTTTCACGCTGAAAGGTTAGCGAAAGGTTGGTTGCCTAGCATCGCACCACGGTCGCCCCGTGCGCCGCAAAAAGCACCAGCAAGGTGCAACACATAAGAACAATAAATGGAGTCACCGACGATGCTGTCCATGCAGCCGCAGGCGTTCGCGCCTATCCGTTCGTTCGCCGCCCGACCTTCCGCCCTCGCCAGCGCCGTCGCCCTTGCCGGTGTCGCGCCCATCAGCCAGGCCGCCTTCTTCGAAGACAGCACGGCCACCTTCGAAACCCGCAACATGTACTTCAACCGCGACTTCCGCGACGGCACCAGCGCGCAGCAATCCAAGCGCGACGAATGGGCCCAGGGGTTCATGCTCAATTTCGAGTCCGGCTACACCGAGGGCACCGTGGGCTTCGGCCTGGACGCGCTGGGCATGGTCGGGGTCAAGCTCGACTCCAGCAAGGACCGCACGGGCACGGGCCTGCTGCCCACCCACGACGACGGCAAGGCCGCCGACGAGTACTCCAAGCTGGGCCTCACCGGCAAGGTCAAGGTCTCGCAGACCGAGCTGAAGATCGGCACGCTGATCCCCGAACTGCCGACCCTGCAGCCCAACGACGGGCGCATCCTGCCGCAGACCTTCGAAGGCGGCCTGGTCACCTCGAAGGAGATCAAGGGCCTGACCTTCACCGGCGGGCGCCTGGAAAAGGCCAAGGACCGCGACGACAGCAACTGGGAAGACCTGGCCCTGAACAACAAGAACGGCCGCTTCGGCGGCACCTTCAGCGCCGACAACTTCGACATGGGCGGCCTGGACTACCAGTTCACCGATCGCATCACCGGCAGCTACCACTTCGCCCAGCTCGACGACATCTACCGCCAGCACTTCATCGGCCTGCTCGCCACCCAGCCCTGGGGCCCTGGCACCTTCGGCGCCGACCTGCGCCTGGCGATCAGCGACGACGCCGGCGCGGCCAAGGCCGGCAAGATCGACAACACCACCGTCAACGGCATGCTCAGCTATACCCTGGGCGGGCACAAGGTCAGCGGCGCCTGGCAGCAGCTGTCCGGCGACAGCGCCTTCCCCTACGTCGATGGCGCCGACCCGTACCTGGTCAACTTCGTCCAGATCAACGACTTCGCAGGCGCCGACGAACGCTCCTGGCAGGCGCGCTACGACTACAACTTCGCCGCCCTCGGTATCCCCGGCCTGACCTTCATGACCCGCTACATCAGCGGCGACAACGTCAGCCGCGCCGCCGGTGGCGAGGGCAAGGAGTGGGAACGCAACACCGAACTGAAGTACGTGGTACAAAGCGGCCCGTTGAAGAACGTCGCCGTGCGCCTGCGCAACGCCACCTTCCGCTCCAACTTCACCCGCGACGCGGACGAGGTGCGGCTGCTGGTGAGCTACAGCGTGGCCCTGTGGTAACCCATAACAACAACGCTCACGGAGATAGACGATGACCTTTTCACTGCGCCGCCTCGTCCTGGCCACCGGTTGCCTGCTGCTGGCCGGCAACGCCCTGGCCGCCGAACCGAAACGCCCCGAATGCATCGCCCCGGCCTCGCCCGGCGGCGGTTTCGACCTGACCTGCAAGCTGGTGCAGAGCGCCCTGGTCAACGAGAAGATCCTCAGCAAGCCCATGCGCGTGACCTACATGCCCGGCGGCGTCGGCGCGGTGGCCTACAACGCCGTGGTCGCCCAGCGCCCGGCCGATGCCGGCACACTGGTGGCCTGGTCCAGCGGCTCGCTGCTGAACCTGGCCCAGGGCAAGTTCGGCCGCTTCGACGAGAACGCGGTGAAATGGCTGGCCGCGGTCGGCACCAGCTATGGCGCCATCGCGGTGAAGAGCGACTCGCCCTACAAGACCCTCGACGACCTGGTCGCGGCGCTGAAGAAAGACCCGAGCAAGGTGGTGATCGGCTCCGGCGGTACCGTCGGCAGCCAGGACTGGATGCAGACCGCGCTGATCGCCAAGGCCGCCGGGATCAACCCGCGCGACCTGCGCTATGTGGCACTTGAAGGCGGTGGCGAGATCGCCACCGCGCTGCTGGGCGGGCACATCCAGGTTGGCTCCACCGACATTTCCGACTCCATGCCGCACATCCAGAGCGGCAACATGCGCATCCTCGCGGTGTTCTCCGACAAGCGCCTGGACGAACCGGAGATGAAGGACATCCCCACCGCCAAGGAGCAGGGCTACGACATCGTCTGGCCGGTGGTGCGCGGCTTCTACCTGGGGCCAAAGGTCAGCGACGAGGACTATGCCTGGTGGAAGGCTTCGTTCGACAAGCTGCTGGCGTCCGAGGACTTCGCCAAGCTGCGCGACCAGCGCGAGCTGTTCCCGTTCGCCATGACCGGCGAGGAGCTGGACGGCTATGTGAAGAAACAGGTGGCGGACTACAAGGCGCTGGCCCGTGAGTTCGGGCTGATCCAGTAAGCCTCCCCCGATCCCTGCAGGAGCGGCCTTGTGTCGCGAAAGGGCTGCGAAGCGGCCCCAGGTTCTGAGCGTCAACGCATGAATCGCTGGGCTGCTGCGCAGCCCTTTCGCGACACAAGGCCGCTTCTACAGGGGCCGCGCCGTGTCGAACATTACCGAGGATTCTCCCATGATCCTGCAACGCCTCTTCGCCCTGGTCCTGCTGGCGGTATGCGCCGCCCTGGCAGTCATGGCCTGGCCCTATCAGGCCGCCTTCTCCTATGAACCGGTCGGCCCGCGCGCCTACCCACTGCTGATGCTCGGCCTGATGAGCCTGGGCCTGCTGTACCTGGCGATCCGCCCCACGCCCATCGTACGCAAGGACGACGAACCGGAGCTGGACCGCGAGACCCTGATCAAGATCGCCGCCTGCGTCGGCCTGCTGATCGTCTTCGCCAGCACCTTCGAAGCCCTCGGCTTCATCCTCAGCGCCATCCTGGCCGGCGTGCCCATGGCCCGCCTTTACGGTGGCCGCTGGCTGCACAGCGCCCTCGTGGTGGTCGGCATGAGCCTGTTCCTCTACTGGCTGTTCGACCGCTTGATGGACGTGCCCCTGCCCCTCGGCCTGCTCGACGTACTGGAGAACTGACATATGGATACCTTGAGCTACCTGGGCCAGGGCTTCGGCGTCGCCCTGAGCCCGTACAACCTGGTCACCGCCCTGACCGGCACCCTGATCGGCACCGTGGTTGGGCTGCTGCCGGGCCTGGGCCCGATCAACGGCGTGGCCCTGCTGATCCCCATCGCCTTCGCCCTCGGCCTGCCACCTGAGTCGGCGCTGATCCTGCTGGCCGCGGTATACCTGGGTTGCGAATACGGCGGGCGGATCAGCTCGATCCTGCTGAACATCCCCGGCGAAGCCTCCACCGTGATGACTACCCTCGACGGTTATCCGATGGCTCGCCAGGGGCTGGCCGGCGTGGCCCTGTCGCTGTCGGCCTGGAGTTCGTTCATCGGCGCTTTCATCGCCACCTGCGGCATGGTGCTGTTCGCCCCGCTGCTGGCGAAATGGGCGATAGCCTTCGGGCCGGCGGAGTACTTCGTGCTGATGGTGTTCGCCATCGTCGCCCTCGGCGGCATGGCCGGCGACAAGCCGCTGAAAACCTTTATCGCCGCGCTGATCGGCCTGTTCCTCTCGGCGGTGGGCATCGACGCCAACAGCGGCGTGTACCGCTTCACCGGCGACAGCGTGCACCTGGCCGATGGCATCCAGTTCGTGGTGCTGGTGCTGGGCCTGTTCTCCATCAGCGAGATCCTCCTGTTGCTGGAAAAGACCCACCACGGCCACGTGGCGGTCAAGGCCACCGGGCGCATGCTGTTCAACCTCAAGGAAGCGGCCTCGGTGTTCTTCGTCAACATCCGTTGCGGCCTGCTGGGCTTCTTCATGGGCGTGTTGCCGGGTGCCGGCGCGACCCTGGCCAGTGCCGTCGCCTACATGACCGAAAAACGCATCGCCGGCGACAAAGGCAAGTTCGGCAAGGGCGACGCCCGTGGCCTGGCCGCGCCGGAAACCGCCATCGGCGCCTCCTGCTGCGGCGCCCTGGTGCCGATGCTGACCCTCGGCGTGCCCGGCTCGGGTACCACCGCAGTGATGATCGGCGCGCTGACCCTGTACAACATCACCCCCGGCCCGCTGCTGTTCGAGCAACAGCCGGACATCGTCTGGGGGCTGATCGCCTCGCTGTTCATCGCCAACCTCATGCTGATCATCCTCAACGTGCCGATGATCCGTGTGTTCACCCGCATCCTCGCCGTGCCGAACTGGGCGCTGGTGCCGGTGATCGCGATCATCACCGCGATCGGCGTGTACGCGGTGCATGCCACCACCTTCGACCTGTTCCTGATGGTCGGTATCGGCATCATGGGCTACATCCTGCGCAAGCTGGACTTCCCGCTGTCGCCGATCCTGCTGGGCTTCATCCTCGGCGGGCTGATGGAACAGAACCTGCGCCGCGCGCTGTCGATCTCCAACGGTGAACTGGGCATCCTCTGGTCGAGCCCGATCAGCATGGGTGTGTGGGTGCTGGTGGTGTGCATGCTGAGCCTGCCGCTGCTGCGCATCTGGCGCAAGCGTGCCCTGCAGCGCCGGGCCATGGCCGATGCCTGATCGGCCGTTGCCACTGTTCTGGGCCACTGGGCTGGTCGGTCTTGCCGGCGGATTTCTCGCCAGCAAGGTCGGCTGGCCCTTGCCGTGGATGGTCGGCTCGTTGCTGGCGATCATCCTGGTGCGCTGCCTGACTCCCTGGCAACTCAGTGAAATCCCTAATGGTCGCAAATGCGGGCAATGGATCATCGGCATCGGCATCGGCCTGCACTTCACCCCGGCGGTGATCGAACAGGTGGCCAGCCACTTCGCGCTGATCTTCTTCGGCGCGCTGTTCACCACCCTCTCCAGCGTGATCAGCGTGTGGCTGTTGCGGCGCACCGGTGAGGACCGCGCCACGGCGTTCTTCGCCAGCATGCCGGGCGGTTCGGGCGAGATGGTCAACCTCGGCGCGCGCAACGGCGCGGTGCTCAGCCAGGTGGCCGCGGCGCAGAGCCTGCGGGTGCTGGCGGTGGTGCTGTGCGTGCCGGCGCTGTTCAAGTTGCTGCTTGGCGATGGCGTGCCCCTGAACCATGCCGGCAGCGTGAGCTGGGGCTGGCTGGTATTGATCGCGCCGCTGGGGGTGCTGGTGGCACTGCTCTGGCAGCGTCTGCGCCAGCCCAACCCCTGGTTGTTCGGGCCGTTGCTGGTGGCAGCCAGCGTGAGCCTGGCGGGCAACCTGCAGATCGGCCTGCCCAACGGCGCCAGCCAGATCGGCCAGTGGTTGATCGGCAGCGGCCTGGCCTGTCACTTCAACCGCGCATTCTTCCGCCGGGCGCCGTCTTTCCTTGCCCGGACATTGCTGGCCACGGCACTGTGCATGCTGATCGCCGCAGGCGCGGCCTGGGCGTTGAGCCTGCTGACGCACCTGGACCTGCGCTCGCTGACGCTGGGGATGATGCCCGGGGGCATCGCCGAGATGAGCCTGACGGCGGAGACCCTGCAACTGTCCGTGCCGCTGGTGACGGCGCTGCAGGTGATGAGGCTGTTGTTCGTGCTGTTCCTGGCCGAGCCGTTGTTCAGGCGCTGGGCCAGGACATGAAATCAAAGGGCCGCGAAGCGGCCCTATGATTTCATGTCACAACGGCGGCAACGCCCAATCGATCGGCGCCATCCCGCGTTGCTCCAGGAAGCTGTTGGTACGGCTGAAATGCCCGCAACCAAAGAACCCACGGTAAGCCGACAGCGGCGAGGGATGCACCGACTTGAGCACCAGGTGCTTGCTGGCATCGATCAGCTTCTGCTTGCTCTGCGCATGGGAGCCCCACAGCAGGAACACCACGTTCGGGCACTGCTCGCTGACCACCTGGATGATCCGGTCGGTGAAGAACTCCCAACCTTTCTTCGCGTGGGAAGCGGCATTGGCGCGCTCCACGGTCATGGTGGTGTTGAGCAGCAGCACGCCCTGCTCGGCCCAGCTCTGCAGATAGCCATGCGCGGGGATCGGCAGGTTGAGATCGCGCTGCAGCTCCTTGTAGATATTGACCAGCGATGGCGGCGTGGGGATGCCCGGCTGCACCGAGAAGCACAGGCCATGGGCCTGGCCGGGACCGTGGTAGGGGTCCTGGCCGAGGATGACCACCTTGACCTGCTCGAGCGGCGTTGAATTCAGGGCGTTGAAGATCAGCGGTCCGGGCGGGTAGATCTCCTTGCCGGCGGCGTACTCCGCCCGCAGGAACTCGCGCAATTGCTGCATGTAGGGCTGGTCGAACTCCGCGCGCAGCGCGGCTTTCCAGCTGGGTTCGAGTTTGATGCGATCGTCGTCGGTCATGGGGGCATCCAAAAGCAAAGTGCCGCGACACTAGGAAAGCCGGGCCGGCTTGTCAATCGATCCGACCGACGACCGGCAGCTTCGCCGCAGCAGGCCATACTGAGGGGATGACCTGCGCGAGGTAGTCCATGTCCATTCAATGCGAGGTACTGACCGGCGCCGACGGCGCCCGTATCGGCATCGCCACCCTGGATGCGCCCAAGGCGCTCAACGCCCTGACGCTGCCCATGATCGAGGTGCTCGACGAACGGCTGCGCGCCTGGGCCAGCGATCCAGGGATCGTCTGCGTGCTGCTGCGCGGCAACGGGTCGAAGGCCTTCTGTGCCGGCGGCGATGTCCGCGCCCTGGTCGAGGCCTGCCGCGAACACCCCGGCAGCGTGCCGCCGCTGGCCGCTGCGTTTTTCGCCAGCGAGTACCGCCTCGACCACCGCCTGCATACCTACCCCAAACCCTTGTTGTGCTGGGGCCACGGCCATGTGCTGGGCGGCGGCATGGGCCTGCTGCAAGGCGCCGCGGTGCGTATCGTCACCCCCAGTAGCCGCCTGGCCATGCCGGAAATCAGCATCGGCCTGTACCCGGACGTCGGCGCCAGCTGGTTCCTCGCCCGACTGCCGGGCAAGCTCGGCCTGTTCCTGGGGCTCACCGGCGCCCCGCTCAATGCCCGTGACGCACTGGACCTGAACCTGGCCGATCGCTTCCTGGGCGAGCACCAGCAGGAGGCGCTGATCGAGGAACTGCTGCAATTGAACTGGCAGGAGCAGACCACCCTGCAGCTCAACAGCCTGCTCAAGGCCGAGCAGCACCGCGCCTGCGCCGAACTGCCGCAAGGCCAGTGGCTGGCGCGCCGCGCCGTGATCGACGAAGTGCTCGACGTGGCCGACCCGGTAGCGGCCTGGCGGGCCCTGGCCGGCCTGGCCACGCACGCCGATCCCGTGCTGGCGGCGGCCGGCCAACGCCTGCACGAGGGCTGCCCGCTGACGGCGCACCTGGTGTGGGAGCAGATCCGTCGGGCGCGGCACCTTTCGCTGGCGCAGGTATTCCAGATGGAATACACCCTGAGCCTGAACTGCTGCCGTCACCCGGAGTTCAGCGAGGGGGTGCGCGCCCGTCTGTTGGACAAGGACAACACCCCGCACTGGCACTGGCCGGATGTGGCGCAGGTGCCGGCGGCGGTGGTGGAGGCGCATTTCAGCAAGGTCTGGGAGGGGCGGCATCCGTTGGCGGAACTGGGATGACGTCAGTGCCCTGTCACCGCGACCAGCCCCGCTCGCCACCCCGGCCCCCATCGGGTCGACGGTCACGGTTGCCCTGCCCGTTGGAGTGCCAGCGATCGCCCCGACGGTCGTCATTGCGGTAGTCGTGGCGGTCGCGATCCCGCCCGTAGTCGTAGCGCTGGCGGTTGCCGTAGTCGTAACGCGGATTACCGTGCCAGCGCGGTTGCATGCCAGGCGCCGGATAAGGGCGGTACTGTGGCACCGGCGCCGGCCTGTAGTAACGCGGCGCAGGCTGGTAGTAAGAGCGGGTCTGCGGTACCACGTAATAGCGGTCCTGGCGGTAATAGCCTGGGTAAACGTAGCGATCGCTGGTGTAGTAGTCGCTGCGGTAGTAGCCACCGCTCTCGTAGTAAGGGGCGCAGGCGGAGGTCAGCAGTCCGAGCAGGACGACGAGCAGGATTCGTGGGTACATGGCGGCCTCCTGGACCGCAGGGATGCCCGGCACAGCGACGCTGGCGGGCGTCGACGACAAGCAGTTGGTCGACACAGGATAAGACCGTGGCAACTGGATTGAGTGCCATTTGCGCAACAAATTGAAACAGGTCCTATAACCCTGAAAAACATGCAGTCATTTTCCGGTCATCTCACTAGAATGTGGCCACCGGCACACTTCACGGGAAGATCATGCCTTCGCCTTCCGCCCTGTTCTCGCAACGCTCGCTGATCATCGCCCTGCTGCTGTTGCTGGCCGGCGGCTTCCTGGCCACCTCGCTGCTCGGCTACTACGCCTCGCGCGGGGCGATCCGCGACGGCATCGTCAACACCGAGCTGCCGCTGACCTCCGACACCGTCTACTCCGAGATCCAGAAAGACCTGATCCGCCCGGTGCTGATCGCCTCGATGATGGCCCAGGACACCTTCCTGCGCGACTGGGTGCTGGCCGGCGAGCAGGACACCGGGCGCATCACCCGCTACCTGGGCGCCGTGATGGGCAGTCAGGCCACCTGCACCAGCTTCTTCGTCTCCGACCGCAGCCTCACCTACTACCAGGCCAAGGGCGTGCTCAAGCAGGTGCGGGCCGACGCCTGGCGCGACGCCTGGTACTTCCGCCTGCGCCAGTCGGGCAAGCCCTATGAGATCAATGTCGATGTGGACATGGCCAACCAGGACAAACCCACCGTATTCATCAACCACCGCGTGCTCGATTATCAGCAGCGCTTCATCGGTGCCGCCGGCGTGGGCTTGAGCGTGGAGTCGGTGGTCCGCCTGATCGACGACTACCAGCGACGCTACCAGCGCTCGGTGCTGTTCACCGACGCCGGCGGAAAGGTTTTGCTGACCGGCTCCGACGGTGGCCCCCATGGCCTGCGCGCCGGCCAGCAACTGGCCGACAGCAGCCAGTGGCAGGACCTGCTGGCACGCATGCCGACACCGGCCAGCGGCAGTCACGAGTACACCGACAACGACGGCCACAGCCATTTTCTCAATGTGCGCCTGCTGCCGGAGCTGGACTGGTACCTGCTGGTGGACAAGCGCGAAACCGGCGCCCTGGACCGCATCCGTCAGTCGCTGTACCTGAACCTGGCGATCTGCGCCATGATCACCCTGGTGGTCCTGTCACTGCTCAATGCCATGATCAAGCGGCACCAGGACAACGCCGAGGCACTGGCCACCCTCGACAGCCTCACCGGCCTGCCCAATCGCCGCAGCTTCGACCTGCTGGCCGGCCAGGCGCTCATCGAAGCCCAGCGTGACAGCGCGCCGCTGGTCGCCCTGCTGATCGACCTCGACCACTTCAAGACCCTCAACGACACCCATGGCCACCTGGCCGGCGACGAAGTGCTGCGCCAGTTCGCCAATGTGCTGCAGGGCAGCCTGCGCCAGTCCGATATATTGTGCCGCTGGGGCGGCGAGGAGTTCATCGTGCTGCTGCGCGAAGCCGAAGGCCGCCAGGCCATCGAGGTGGCGGAAAAGATCCGCCGGCGCACCGAGCAACTGACCTTCAGCCACGCCGACCAGCCACTGCGCCTGACCGTGAGCATCGGGCTGTCCGCCCTGCAGCGCGACGACAGCCTGCACAGCCTGCTGACCCGCGCCGACCACGCGCTCTATCGTGCCAAACAAGGCGGACGCAACCGCGTCTGCAGCGAAATGCCCGGACCCGACCATGCCTGATCCTCAACGCTGCCCCGCCTGTGGCGCCCTCAACCAGTGCGGCCTGGCCGACCCGCGCAACGCCGCGCAAGGCTGCTGGTGCTTCGACGTGGTCATCGACCCGATGCTGATCGAGGCCCTGCCGGCCGAGCTGCGCGACAAGGCCTGCCTGTGCCCGCGCTGCGCGCAGGTGGACGCGCAGCTCAAGGCAGCGCCAGCGCGCACGATCCGCTAGACTGCGCGCCGATTTCCCGCAAGCGACCCGCCCCATGCGCCTCGACCGATTCCTCGGCAACCTGCCCTGCTACAACCGCCAGCAAGTGCGCCTGCTGCTGGCCCAGCGGCGCGTGCGCGTGGATGGCCTGCCGACCGGCGACCCGCTGCTGGAGGTGCGCGAATTCAACCGCGTCGAGGTCGACGAGCAACTGCACCAACCCGGGCGTCCAGCGCGCTACCTGATGCTGCACAAGCCCGCCGGGTGCGTCAGCGCCACCCAGGACCCGCAGCACCGCACCGTGCTCGACCTGCTGCCGGCAGCGCTGCGCGATGACCTGCACATCGCCGGACGTCTGGACTACAACACCACCGGGCTGCTGATCCTGACCAACGATGGTCAGTGGTCGCGGCGCCTGACCCAGCCACGGACCAAGCAGCCCAAGACCTATCTGGTACACACCGAGGACGAAATCGGTGCACATTACATCGATCGGTTCCGCGAAGGGTTCTACTTCGCCTTCGAAGACCTCACCACCCTGCCCGCGCAGCTGGACATCCTCGGCCCGCGCAGCGCGCGCCTGGTCATCGTCGAGGGCCGCTATCACCAGGTGAAGCGGATGTTCGGACACTTCCAGAACAAGGTCGTGGGACTGCATCGGGAAAGCATGGGGTCGATCACACTGGACCCGATATTGCATCCGGGAGAATTCAGGGCGCTGACCGCCGAGGAAATCGCCTCGGTCTGAACGAACTCGCCATTCGGCAGTTTCCTACGAAAGATTGCCTCAACGGCACTTGCGCGATCCCGGCCTCCCTGCTTGACTGCTAACTCGTCGGTCTGCATGTGACTCATCAGTCACAACCGCAGTCCAAGACGCCCTTTACCGGCCACCCGGGGTCTCGATGCCCTGGGGCACGGTAATCGCCCGCACAACAATACCGTCGTCTACAAGCGTCAAGGATCGACACAAGGGCCTACCGGTTTCAGTTCCAGGCGAATGCCTACCTGTCATAAAGCACGTGCACCCTAATGGCCTGTCCGGTCGATTCGGCGCCCAGCCCGCCTGCCGATCGCACACGCCACCAGGTGACGCGAATACCCTTTTTGCGCCAGGAGTCGATGACATGAGGCCAGAAATCGCTGTACTTGATATCCAAGGGCAGTACCGGGTTTACACGGAGTTCCATCGCGCGGAAGGCGCCGAAAAGACGATCATCCTGATCAATGGCTCATTGGCCACCACGGCGTCCTTTGCACAGACAGTGCGCAACCTGCACCCACAGTTCAACGTGGTGCTGTACGACCAGCCCTACGCCGGCAAGTCCAAACCCCACAACCGCCATGAACGGTTGCTGACCAAGGAAGCCGAGGCACACATCCTGCTCGAGCTGATTGAACACTTCCGTGCCGACCACGTGATGTCGTTCTCCTGGGGCGGCGCCTGCACCCTGCTGGCGCTGGCGCACCAGCCGCGGCTGGTGAAGAAGGCCATCGTCAGCTCGTTCTCACCGGTGATCAACGAACCGATGCGCGACTACCTGGAGCGCGGTTGCCAGTACCTGGCCGCCTGCGACCGCTACCAGGTGGGCAACCTGGTCAACGACACCATCGGCAAGCACCTGCCGTCGCTGTTCAAGCGCTTCAACTACCGGCACGTCAGCAGCCTGGACAGCCACGAGTATGCGCAGATGCACTTCCACATCAACCAGGTGCTCGACCACGACCTGGAGCGGGCACTGAAGGCCGCGCGCAACATCGACATCCCGGTGCTGTTCATCAACGGTGACCGCGACGAGTACACCACCGTGGAGGATGCCCGCCAGTTCAGCCGGCATGTGGGGCGTAGCCACTTCAGCGTGATCCGCGGCGCCGGCCACTTCCTGGACATGGAACACAAAAGCGCCTGCGAGGATACCCGCGATGCCATGCTCGGTTTCCTCAAGCCGGCCCTGCGTGAATCCCGCCAACGCTACGCACAGGAACCGGGGCAGCATGCACTGGCCATCTGAGCGCATCGGCGTCCTGTAGCCCTCGACAGCCGCAGGCTACGGGCCGCCGACAGGCTTTTTTACAGCCCTGGGCTTCTCATTCGGGGAGGGTTCTGGTAAAAAGTCGTGCTTCGAAGCGGGTATAGTTTATTGGTAAAACTATAGCTTCCCAAGCTATTGAGGAGGGTTCGATTCCCTCTACCCGCTCCAACTCGCATTCCCCGCACGACGTTCCAATAACGTCGTCGCTGTCAAAAGGAGCCTCGGCTCCTTTTTTCGTTTCCAGTGTTCCTTTGTTGATCTGGCCCATGGCCATGGCCGCGCCGATTGGCTTGAATGCCCAGTGATTCGCGGTGCATAACCGCTACGCTTTGTGAAACATTTCCAAAGGACTGCGCATGTTTCTCTCCCGCTGGCTACCGGGCCTGGCCAACCTGTTGCACTACCGCCGCGAGTGGTTCCACGCAGACCTGCAAGCCGGCCTGTCGGTGGCCGCGATCCAGATCCCCATCGCCATCGCCTATGCGCAGATCGTCGGCCTGCCACCGCAGTACGGCTTGTACGCCTGCGTGCTGCCGATGATGGTCTATGCTCTGGTTGGCAGCTCACGCCAGTTGATGGTCGGCCCGGACGCCGCCACCTGCGCCATGATCGGCGGGGCCGTGGCGCCGCTGGCCATGGGTGATGCGCACCGCATCGCCGAGCTGTCGGTAATCGTCACCGTGCTGGTGGGCGTGATGCTGATCGCCGCCGGGGTGGCGCGGGCCGGTTTCATCGCCAGCTTCTTCTCGCGGCCGATCCTCATCGGCTACCTCAACGGCATCGGCCTGAGCCTGCTTGCCGGGCAGTTGTCGAAAGTGGTGGGCTTCAGGATCGAAGGCGATGGGTTCATCCTCAGCCTGATCAACTTCCTCCAGCGCCTGGGCGAGATCCACTGGTTGACCCTGGCCATCGGCCTGGCCGGGCTGGGCCTGCTGATCTGGCTGCCGCGACGCTACCCGCGGCTGCCGGCGGCACTGGTGACGGTGGTGGTGTTCACCGCCCTGGCCGGGTTGTTCGGTCTTGACCGTTATGGGGTGGCGATCCTCGGCCCGGTGCCGGCGGGCATCCCGGAGCTGGCCTGGCCGCAGAGCACCCTGGCGGAAACCAAGAGCCTGCTGCGCGACGCCCTGGGTATCGCCACCATCAGTTTCTGCAGCGCCATGCTCACCGCCCGCAGCTTCGCCGCCCGCCACGGCTACGCGATCAACGCCAACCACGAGTTCCTCGCCCTGGGCGTGAGCAACCTGGCCGCCGGCATCTCCCAGGGCTTCGCCATCAGCGGCGCCGACTCGCGCACCGCGGTCAACGACATGGTCGGCGGCAAGAGCCAGCTGGTGGGCATCATCGCCGCCCTGGTGATCGCCCTGATCCTGCTGTTCTTCACCGCGCCCATGGCCTGGATTCCCCAGGCCGCGCTGGGCGCGGTGCTGCTGATGGCCGGCTGGGGGCTGATCGACGTGAAGTCGCTAAAGACCATCCGCAAGCTCAGCCGCTTCGAGTTCTGGCTGTGCCTGCTGACCACGGTCGGCGTGCTCGGCCTGGGCGTGTTGCCGGGCATCGTGTTCGCCGTGACCCTGGCCATCCTGCGCCTGCTCTACAGCATCTACCAGCCCACCGACGCCGTGCTTGGCTGGGTGCCGGGCATCGAAGGCCAGGTGGACGTGCGCCAGCACAAGGACGCCCGTACCGTGCCGGGCCTGGTGGTGTACCGCTTCGACGACGCGATCCTGTTCTTCAATGCCGACTACTTCAAGATGCGCCTGCTCGAGGCCGTGCAAGGCGTGGAGAAACCCCAGGTGGTGCTGTTCGACGCGGAAGCCGTGACCAGCATCGACGTCAGTGGCGTGGCAGCCTTGCGCGAAGTGCGCGACACCCTCGCCGCCCAGGGCATCCACTTCGCCATCGCCCGCGCCCGTGGCACCTTCCTGCGTATGCTGGTGCGTTCCGGGATGGCGCGGGAGATGGAGGAAAAATTGCTGTTCGGCTCGGTACGGGCGGGGATTCGAGCGTATCGGGTATGGCGCAACAGGGCTCGCCGGGAGGGTACCGCGGAGTGAGGGAGGGGACTACCACCCACGACGTCCCTTGAACGGGACGTGGGCTCGGTATCACGGCACAGCCTGTGTCCCCTGCCGATCATGTTGCCGTTCAGTACCCCAGCTTGCGCAGTAACTGGCCTTCGTTCTGTGGCATCGGTCGTTTATAGAAACGCATCAGCTCACCGGCACGGTTGGTGAAGATGCCATCGACGCCGGCCTTCATCGCCTTGTCGAAGTCCACCGCCTCGTCGAGGGTGTAGACGTGCACCAACAGGCCCTTGGCATGGCTGGCCTGGTTCATCCACGGCTGGATCAGGTCGGAATAGCTCTGCTCGCCCAGGTGGGTGCGGATCGCCGAAGGGCCGGTGCCGATGGCGCCGCCGGCCTTGGCGTAGTCGAGCCAGCGCTCGAACTCAGCGCGATCCTTCGGTTGTTGGCGGGCGTAGAAGACCGACTTGTCCTGCTCGCCGGACTCGGCGAAGTCCTGCCCGGAGGCCGGTTCGATGCTGCCCTTGGCCACCCACAGCAACAGGATCTTCGGTACCTGCGGCATGGCTTCGTGCAGCAGCTTGAGGCTGTTGCGGTCGAAGGTCTGCAACACCACCCGTCCCGGCTTGTCGAGCCAGCCGCGGGCTTCGAGGCGCTGCTTCAGGTCTTGCTCGATGCCGGGGAACTGGGCCGGTTCCTTGGTCTCGATGTACAGGCCGGGGTGACGCTCGGGGTTGCCTTCGGCGATGTCGATCACCTCGTCCAGGGTCAGGATGCGCTGGCCCTTGAACGCATCCCGGGCCCGCTCGGGATAGGCCTTGTTGAACCAGCTGCCGGCGTCCAGCGCCTTGAGCTCGGCCAGGGTGAAGGCACTGACCGGGCTGGCCTTGCGCTCCGGGTAACGTTCGGCGACATCGCTGGTGCGCGCCAGCACATCGTCGTGGACCACCACCAGCACGCCATCGCGGGTGCGCTGCAGGTCCATTTCCAGGTAGTCGGCCCCCAGTTCACGGGCCAGCAGGTAGGCGGGGGTGGTGGACTCGGGTGCGTCGAACGAGGCGCCGCGGTGGGCGATCACGGCCGGGTGAGGAATGTCCTGGGCACTGGCGAGGGCCTTGCCGTCAGTGGCATGGGCGGCAGTGCTCGCCAGCAGGGTGGCCAGGAGAAGGGTCTTGTACATGGGTAGTCCTTTGCAGATCGGGGCCGGCCTCCGGAAGACGCCGGCAAGGTCAACGGTGCAGTCCTTGAAGGCGCAAGCCTCGCACACTCTGCATGACATGCTAAAGTCCCCGGCGTTTTCCGCCACACCCAACGGACCGCCCATGCCCGCTCTCGACGCCCACCTGCCCTCCTGGGCCGACCTCAACCAGCGCCACCCCAGCACGGCCCTGCTGCTGGGCAACGGCGCCAGCCGCGCGCTGTGGAAACCGTTCGGCTACTTCTCGTTGTTCGAGCAAGCCCAGCAGGTACGGCACAAGGCGCTGGGGGTGAGCGACCAGGCGCTGTTCAAGGCTTTGGGCAGCGAGCTGTTCGAGCCGGTGCTCAGCACCCTGAACACCACGGTACGGGCCAATGCCGCGCTGGCGATCAACTCCACCGCACCGCTGAACCGCTACTACTCGATCAAGGAGGCGCTGATCCACGCGGTGCGCGCCGTGCACCTGCCCTGGCCGCTGTTCCCCGCTGCGACGCGCACGGCCATCAACCAGGCGCTGCGCCAGTACCGCACCGTCTACACCAGCAACTACGACCTGATCCTGCCCTGGGCCGTGGCCCAGGATGCGCAAGGTTTTGCCAGCCTGTTCGACGAGCAGGGTTTCTTCGATGTGCGCCGCAGCGAGGTAGAAGGCATCCGCGTGCTGCACCTGCATGGCGGCATGCACCTGCTTAAACTACCCGACGGCAGCACCCGCCAGCGCGGCGCGGAACAGGCCGAGCTGCTCGAAGGCTTCGCCGTCAACATCCCTGGCGAAGTGCCGCTGTTCGTCAACGAGAGCCGCAGTGACGACAAGCTACGCGCCATCCGCCACTCGGACTACCTGTCCTGGAGCCTGGGCCAGCTGGCCCGCGAACAGGGTGGCCTGTGCCTGTTCGGCCAGCACCTGGATGCCAGCGACCAGCACCTGCTCGAGGCCATCCGTCAGGCACGGCCACGGCACTTGTCAATCGCCATCCGACCATTGAGCGAGGCGTCGATCATCAACCAGAAGCAACACTTTATCGACCGTTTCGCCGACCTTGATCAGATTTCACTGCATTTCTTCGATTCAACCAGTCATCCCTTGGGGTTGGCTGAGCTGGCGATTGCCGTACCCGCCAGCCACGCTCGCCGGCATTGAATCGGCTACTTTGCAAATGTAAATAATTCTCGATAAGATCCGCACCCTTTCCTCCACGCCAGTCCGGAAAGCGTGCATGCAGCGCCCCAAGCCCGACCCTGTCGCCCACGGTTTTTATGCCGACATCCTGCATTTCCTGCGCAAGCGCATGGACAATGCCAGCGATGCCGCGGACATGACCCAGGATGTGTTCGCCCAGTGGCTGGGCTATCGGGACCGGGCCAAGGTGGAACAGCCGCGCGCGTTCCTGTTCCAGGTGGCGCGCAACCTGCTGAGCGACCATTGGCGACGGCAGAAAGTCCGCCACGCGGTTTTGGCCGACGACACCCTGCCCGAGGCCCATGACACGCCCGCCAATGACCCGCTGGACCACGCCCAGCAGCAGCAACGACTGAATCAATTGCGCCAGGTGCTCGCCGAACTCTCGCCGCGACGCCGCGAAGCCCTTATGCTGCACCGTTTCGAAGGGCTTACCCAGGCCCAGATCGCCGAACGCATGAACATTTCCGTCAGCATGGTCGAGAAGCACATCGCCGCCGCCCTGCTGCAATGCAAGCAACGCCTGGACAGTGACAACGGCACGGAGCAGTTCCCATGACCCCCACCGACGAGCTCGACCCGCGCCCGATCGACGCCCAGGCGGCGAGTTGGTTCAGCCGCAACCGCAACCAGCCGTCGCGCCAGGAGCGCAAGGCCTTCGCCCTGTGGATGCAGACGCCCGAGCACACCCGTGCCTATCGTCAGTTCGAACAGTTGTGGGATGACCTGGCCGCGCTCAAGCAGGCCAACCGTCCCGTGCCCTTGCCGGTGCGCCGCACGCCACGCTGGCGCCCGGCCCTGGCAACCGCGGCAGCCCTGCTCTGCGCGGTGCTGGCGGGCAACCTGGGGGCGGGTAGCACCGCCTTCAGCCAGTACATTGCCGCCGGCCAGGCCCTGCAGCCCCTGCAACTGCCCGACGGCAGCCAGCTCTTCGTCAACGCCAAGACTCGCCTGCGCCTGGACTTCAGCGCCGAGCGCCGACTGATCCATCTCGACCGCGGCCAGCTGTACATCGAAGTGGCACCCGACAAGGAGCGCCCCCTGTTCGTCGACGCCGGCAGCGGCCGGGTGCGCGTGGTCGGTACCGGCTTCGACCTGCGCCGTGGCGAGCGCGAACTGGTGGTGGCGGTCGCCCACGGTCAGGTGGCGTTCGATACGCCGGGCGAGCGACAACCACCCGTGCTGCTCGGTGCCCGACAGGGCGTCACCTACGACCTGGCGCGCGGCAGCCTGACCCGCCACGAACTCGGTGAGCAGCAGGTCGCCGACTGGCGCGAGGGCCATGTGAGCTTCCGCAACCGCGAGCTGGCCAGCCTGGTCGACGAGCTCGGCTTGTATCGTCAGCAGCCGGTGGTGCTGGCCGATCCAGCGCTCGGCCGCTACAAGGTGTCCGGCAACCTCGACGTGCGCGATCCGGACGCCCTGCTCAATGCCCTGCCCGCGCTGTTGCCGGTCAAGACCACCTTGCTCGCCGACGGGCGCCTGCGCATCGAGCGGCGCTAAAAAAATAATTTGAGAATTTTTATCATTCGCAGGTGAGGTATTGTCGCAACGCCGCGTCTTCCTCCCCGCCTGCCGCGTGATGGCGGGCTTTTTCCGGCCTTTTGCCGTTTGGGGGAAACCATGTTGTCCGCGTTGCGTCCATTGCACTGCCTGCCTACCCGACCCACCCTGCTGGCCCTGTGCCTGGCCATGAGCCTGGCCGCCGAAGCCGCGCCGGTACCCTTCGACCTGCCGGCGCAACCGCTGGCCCGCTCGCTGAGCCAACTGGCCCAGCAGGCCAAGGTCCAGTTGCTGTTCGACGAGGCCCTGCTCGGCAGCGCCCAGGCACCGGCGCTCAAGGGCGACTTCGAGGCCGAGGCGGCCATCGGACGCTTGCTGGTGGGCAGCCGCTTCAGTGTCGTGCGCATGGGCAACACCTACGTGGTACGCCTGCGCGAGGAAGCCCCGAGTGCCGACAACAGCATCCAGCTCGGCGCCTTGAGCATCGTCGGCGACGGCAAGCAGGTGGAGCCCGGCAACGTCGGACGCTCGACCCTCGACCAGGAACAGATCGACCGCTACCAACCGAACAACATCCCCAGCGTACTGGCCACCTTGCCCGGCGTGAACATGGGCGGCTCGGCCAAACCCGGCGGCCAGACCATCAACATCTGGGGCCTGGGCGACGCCGAGGACGTGCCGATGACCCTTGATGGCGCGCCCAAGAGCGGCTTCGAGCGTTACCAGCAAGGCACGATCTTCATCGAGCCGGAGCTGATCAAGCACATCGAGGTGGACAAGGGCCCGCATTCGGTGAAGACCGGCAACGGCGGCTTCGGCGGCAGCGTCAACATGCAGACCAAGGACGCCGGCGACCTGCTGCAGGAAGGTCGCAACAGTGGCGCCATGCTCAAGTATGGCTATGCCAGCAACGACCATCAGCAGATCTACAGCTCGGCGCTGTTCGGCCGCAGCGATGACAGGCGCTTCGACGGCCTGGTCTATTACACCAAGCGCGACGGCGGCAACCTGAAAATGGCCGACAACCTGCCGGACCCGAACAACCAGTGGCCGGTCAATCCCAAGCGCGTGCCCTACAGCGCCTTGGACCTGGACGGCATGCTGCTCAAGGGCAACGTCCACTTCACCGACGAGCACAGCCTGGGCCTTTCCTACTCGCGCTCCGAAACCGACCGCTGGACCACCTTCGCCGCCACCGCCTACCCGGCGCCCCCCTCGGCCGCGGACATCAAGAAGTATGGCTACGAAGGCTCTCTCAAACGCTTCCTGGCCTATCGCACCACCATCGATACCACCTGGTCGGCCACCTACAAGTACCAGCCCATCGAGAATCCGTGGGTCGATTTGCAGGTGAAATACTCCGAGTCCGACACCAAGCAGACCGACGAGCGTGAAGCCACGGCGTTCTTCCAGCCGGCCACCGGTGGTCGCAAGATGGACACCGAGTACAAGGACCGCATGCTCGATGTGAAGAACACCAGCACCTTCCTTACTGGACCGCTGGAGCATGCGCTTACCGCGGGCGTACAGCTTCGTCGCCACGATCGCGACACGCAGATGTGGATGCCCGGCAAGACCTATGAAGTGCCCAAGTACAACCATGGCCACTACCAGCCCTACTTCATGCCCAGCGGCCAGGTCGACAGCCAGGGCTACTACCTGCAGGACGCCGTCACCCTGGGCAGCGTGACCATCACTCCGTCGTTGCGCTATGACCACGTCACCAACGAGGGCAAGCCCAACCAGGCGCCCTACTACAACAACCCGGCCGCCGGCCACGACTACAGCGACAAGACCTACAGCGGCTGGTCGCCACGCCTGTCGCTGTTCTGGAAGGCCACCGAACAGACCGTGCTGTTCGCCGACTACAGCAAGACCTGGCGCGCCCCCGTGCTGGATGAGCAGTATGAGGTGCAAGGCGCGGGAAGCCGCACATCCACCAGCCGCAACCTCGACCCGGAGCGCATCACCGGCGTGCGCGTGGGCAGCATCAGTGACTTCTCCAACGTGTTTGTTCAGGGAGACAGCGCCCAGGTACGCACGACCTTGTTCCGCAACAAGATCACCGACGAGATCTTCAAGGCGACCGGCGTCGGCTGCCAGGAGCAACTGGTCACTGGCGGCAGCATCGCCAACACCTGCGGCGGCGGCCTGATGGGCAACTACCGCAACATCGGCGACGTGGAGTACAAGGGCTTCGAGATCGAGACGTTCTACGATTCCACCTACCTGTTCGGCGCGGTATCGTACGCCTGGATGGAAGGTCGCCATGAGGGCGCCTACACCAACCCTTGGGGCCCCGACGTGTGGGCCAAGGATGTGCCGGCGCCGAAATGGATCACCACCCTGGGGGTCAAGATTCCGTCCTGGGATGCCCGTGTCGGCTGGACCGCGCAGTTCGTCGGCGCCACCCACCACTTGCCCAGTGACAAGTACTTCAAGGGCCCGGCCAGCGCCCTCGGTGACCGCTACTACGACAACTTCGGCAACGACAAGTACGAAATTCACGGCCTGTTCGCCAACTGGAAACCCCAACAGCCGTACCTCAAGGGCACCGAGGTCAACCTGACCGTGGACAACCTGTTCAACAAGGCCATCCGGCCGGAGCTGTCGGGCGAGAACGCCTACACCCAGGGGCGCAATGCCAAGATCAGCGTGACTCGGTTCTTCTGAACCTGCGCAACGACGATGATGCAAAGGATTGCATCACCTGCCACTCGCCACCCGTTCCTGGGCCCTGGCGACATTCACCTGCATCGCCACGACGGCCAGCTCATGGAGCGCCTGGGCAACAGCGTGGGTACCCCGCTCCTGCATCCAGGCCAGGATGTCGGCCAGGTGCCAGAGCGAAAGGCTGCCGTCATGCACCGGGGCCGGGAAAGTACGGTGATGCGTGAGCATGAGCTTGCGCATGTTCTGTCGGGACACCCCCACCAGCGCCGCCACATCGGTCAGGCCGACCAGGTCGGGACTGGCTTCGATCAGGCGGGCCTCCGGCAAGACCTGCCGGACATTCTCCAGGGCGCTGTGCATCGCTTCCCGCGCAGTCTTGCCCTCGCGGGCGAAGGCCAGGGCCAGGCGACCGGGTTGACCGCTACCGACCACCGCGTCATCGCAACCGGCCTCTCCCAGAAGCTCGATCAGTGCATCGACGTCCACACCGTCGTGCAATTGGTACTTGAGGGTGAATTCGTACTCCATCACTTTCGCTCCACTGGCTGTTTGACGATCCCGCGCATCGATGTGCAGTGGTCCACGACCCGGCGCAACTGGCGAGCGAAGGTGCCCGGGTTTCTGGGCGTGCTCCACACGCTGGTGATGCAGAACTCGCCACAGCGGCACTCGCGGTCGTTGTTGGGGCAATAGATCCGCCCCCAGCAATGGCCGCCCCGCACCGTGACTTTCCAGCCCTGCGCCTCAGCGTGTGCAAGGGACTGCTCGACTTCCTTGTTTGGATGGAGAGGACGGGCCATCGATTGAGCTCCAGTATGGGCATGGAAGAAAGGTTGTCAAGTGACAACCAGACGACGCCGACGGGCGTCACCACAAGCCAGACTAGGTGCCAGGAAGGCTGCAACAGGCTCAGAAGGGCTCTTTCGGAAACGGCCTAACCGAAACTGGGAAGGTGCTGTAGGTCCAGGCGAGGTCGATCACCCAGCGATCAGGCCATCCCCCTGCAGCAGGGTTTCCAGGCAATGCTCGCGTACCCCATAGAACGCCTTGAGCTCGGCGATCTTCTCCAGCAGCGCCGCATTGTCCTGGGGCTGTCGGCGCTTGACCGCAAGAATCATCTTGTTCTTGTTGGTGTGCTCGAGCGAGATGAATTCGAACACCTTGGTCTCGTAGCCACAGGCCTCAAGATAGAGTGCCCGCAGGCTGTCGGTGAGCATTTCGGCCTGCTGCCCCAGGTGCAGCCCGTATTGCAGCATCGGTTGCAACAGGCCGGGGCTGCGCAGTTGCGGACGAACCTGCTTGTGGCAGCACGGCGAGCACATGATGATCGCGGCCTTGCAGCGAATGCCGGTATGGATGGCGTAGTCGGTGGCAATGTCGCAGGCATGCAGGGCGATCATCACGTCGATGGCTTCAGGCACCACGCTGCGCACATCACCGCATTCGAACACCAGGCCCGGATGCTCCAGGCGAGCGGCGGCGGCGTTGCACAGCTCGACCATGTCCGCGCGCAATTCGACACCGGTGACCTGCGCCTCACGCCCGAGGGTATTGCGCAGGTAATCGTGCATGGCGAAGGTCAGGTAGCCCTTGCCCGAGCCGAAGTCGGCGACTTTGAGCGTCTGCTGCGCACTCACCGGCGCGCCGCTCAAGGCATGGTCGAAGACTTCGATGAACTTGTTGATCTGCTTCCACTTGCGCGACATCGAGGGGATCAGCGCGCCTTGACCGTCGGTCACCCCCAGGTCGCGCAGGAACGGTCGCGCCAGTTCCAGATAGCGCTTCTTTTCGCGGTCGTGCCCGCCAGCCCCCGTCTCGCGTGGCGTCGGCTGGGCCAGGTGGCGGCGCAGCATCGGCTTGCCCTTCTTGCTGAATTCCAGTTGCACCTCGCCGGCGGCGGTGAACAGGTGCGCGTTGCGAAAGCTTTCCGGCAGCAGCTCGGTCACCAGCGCCAACGCCGGGTCCAGCCCCAGGTTGCGGGTGATGTCGCGGGTCTGGTGACGGTAGACCAGCGACAGGCAGGCCTGCCCCTTGATCTGCACCGGTTTGGCGATGATCCGCTGCAGGGTCTGGTCGGCGCCGACATGGCGGGCCAGCACCAGCTTGCTCAGGCTGCCATCGGCCAGGGCGTCGGCGAGCAGGTTCAGGAACTGGGCACGCGCGTCCGGCGCGGTGGGAGCTGAAGAAGGGGACGACATGGGAACGGGTGCCTCGGAATACGGGGGGCGCAATGCGCAATGCCCGGCATTCTACGTCGATGGTGATCCTCACGAAACCAGCACCCGGCGTAATGCACCGGCTTCACCGGGGTTTGCGGGCAAGCCCGCTGCGACTCGCCCTCGGTCTGATCAGACTCAGTCGAGAATCACCAGGCGGTTGGGCAGCTCGTTGCGCGCATGGGTGGGCGGCACGTGTTCGCTGAGCAGTTCGCCGCAGGCCTCGATGCATTCGACGAAACCCTGCAGGGTATGACCCAGGCGCACCTGCTCGGTGAAGCGGGCAACAATCGCCTCACGTGCCTGCTCCGGCAGGTGCCGGGCAATGCCTTCGTCAACCAGGATCTCGACATGACGCTCGGCTTCGCTGACGAAGATCAACACCCCCGTGGCACCGGCGGTACGCTGCAGATTGAGTTCAAGAAACTGCTGGCGGGCCAGGCCCGAGGCACGTCGGCGCCGCAGCACCGACGGCACCACCCAGGCCGCCAGGCGTGGATGGCGCAGCAGCAGGCACAGGCTGATGAAGGTCAGCATCTGCGCCAGCAGCAGGCCATTGACGCCGATACCGCCCAGCCACAGATGCAGCGTGCCGGGGATCAGCAAGGCCAGCAGGGCGGCCCAGAGTAACGGCAGGTAGGGAAAGTCGTCGGCGCGGCGGGCCAGCACGGTCACCAGTTCCGCATCGGTACGCCGCTCGGCGCGGGCGATCGCCTCGGCGATCTGGCGCTGTTCGTATTCGGTCATGCCATCGTCTCTCGAGCGTTCTTATCGTTGTTATCCCGGCAATCGGGTGGGCGAGAGTGTATCTCAACAAGCGCTTCATATAAGGCATAATCCGCGACTGCGCTGATCATGGATGAATGATCCACAGAACCGCCAGCGGACGCGACAGCTACAAGCGTACGAAACGTCTCGACCAGCCGCTTATCACTCGACAACGGAATTGATGATGAAACTGTCTTTGCTGGGCCTGGCCATGGGCCTTGCCAGTCAGGCGGCCCTTGCCGCCCCCACCGCCGCGCCCCTGCAAGACAAGCAGGCGTTCATCGACCACCTGGTCGGCCAGATGACCGAGGCCGAGAAGATCGGCCAACTGCGCCTGATCAGCATCGGCCCCGAGATGCCCCGCGACAAGATCCGCGAGGAAATCGCCGCCGGACGCATCGGTGGCACCTTCAACTCGCGCACCGCACCCGAGAACCGGCCGATGCAGGACGCGGCCATGCGCAGCCGCCTGAAGATCCCGATGTTCTTCGCCTACGACACCATCCACGGCGAGCGCACCATTTTCCCGATCGGCCTGGGCCTGGCCTCATCCTGGGACATGGATGCCATCGCCAAGGTCGGCCGCACCTCGGCCATCGAGGCCGCCGCCGATTCCCTGGACATGACCTTCGCGCCGATGGTCGATATCGCCCGCGACCCGCGCTGGGGCCGCACCAGCGAGGGCTTCGGCGAGGACACCTACCTGACCTCGAAGATCGGCCAGGTGATGGTCAAGTCGTTCCAGGGCTCGAGCCCGGCCAACGCCGACAGCATCATGGCCATCGTCAAGCACTTCGCCCTCTACGGCGCGGTCGAGGGCGGGCGCGACTACAACACGGTCGATATGAGCCTGCCGAAGATGTACAACGACTACTTGCCGCCCTACCGCGCAGCGCTCGACGCCGGTGCCGGCGGGGTGATGGTCGCGCTGAATTCGATCAACGGCGTGCCGGCCACTTCCAACACCTGGCTGATGAACGACCTGCTGCGCAAGGAGTGGGGCTTCAAGGGTGTGACAATCAGTGACCACGGTGCCATCCAGGAACTGATCCGCCATGGCGTGGCCCGCGACGGGCGGGAAGCGGCCAAGCTGGCGATCAAGGCCGGCATCGACATGAGCATGAACGACACGCTCTACGGCGAAGAGCTGCCGGGGCTGCTGAAGTCAGGTGAAGTCAGCCAGGCCGAACTGGACCAGGCAGTGCGCGAAGTGCTGGGTGCCAAGTACGACATGGGGCTGTTCAAGGACCCCTATGTACGCATTCCCAAGGCCGATACCGACCTGAAGGACTATTACGCCGAAGACCGCCTGCACCGTGACGCCGCTCGCGACGTGGCACGCCGTGGCCTGGTGCTGCTGGAAAACCGCGAGCAGACCCTGCCGCTGAAGAAGTCCGGCACCATCGCCTTGGTCGGCCCCCTGGCCGACGCGCCGATCGACATGATGGGCAGCTGGGCCGCTGACGGTAAACCGCAGCACTCGGTAACCGTGCGCGAGGGCCTGCGCCGCGCCGTCGAAGGCAAGGCCAAGCTGGTTTACGCCAAGGGTTCGAACGTGACCGGCGACAAGGCCATGTTCGACTACCTGAACTTCCTCAACTTCGACGCGCCGGAAATCGTCGATGACCCACGTCCCGCCGCCGTGCTGATCGACGAGGCGGTCAAGGCGGCCAAGCAGGCGGATGTGGTGGTGGCCGTGGTCGGCGAGTCCCGTGGCATGTCCCACGAATCGTCGAGCCGTACCACCCTGGAAATCCCAGCGGTACAACGTGACCTGATCAAGGCGCTGAAGGCCACCGGCAAGCCCCTGGTGCTGGTGCTGATGAACGGCCGCCCGCTGTCGATCGCCTGGGAGCGCGAACAGGCCGATGCCATCCTCGAGACTTGGTTCAGCGGTACCGAGGGCGGTAACGCCATCGCCGACGTGCTGTTCGGCGACTACAACCCGTCCGGTCGCCTGGCCATCACCTTCCCGCGCTCGGTCGGGCAGATCCCGATGTACTACAACCACATGCGCATCGGCCGCCCGTTCACCCCGGGCAAGCCGGGCAACTACACCTCGCAGTACTTCGAGGAGCCCAACGGCCCGCTGTACCCGTTCGGCTACGGCCTGAGCTACACCCGTTTCGAGCTGTCGGGGCTGGCGCTGTCGCAGAAGGAACTCAAGCGTGGCGACACCCTGCAGGCCAAGGTGACGGTGAAGAACACCGGCAAGCGTGACGGCGAGACCGTGGTGCAGCTGTATATCCAGGACCAGAGCGCGTCGATGAGCCGCCCGGTCAAGGAATTGAAGAACTTCCAGAAACTGATGCTCAAGGCCGGCGAAGCGCGAACCTTGACCTTCGACATCAGTGAGCAGGACCTGAAGTTCTACAATGGCCAACTGCAGCACGTCGCCGAGGCTGGCCAGTTCAATGTGCAGATCGGCCTCGACTCGCAGGCGGTACAGCAACAGAGCTTCGAGCTGCGTTAAGCAGGATCGGCCCCTTCGCGGGGCAGGCCCCATCCCACAGGACCCTCCGCAATCCTGTGAGAGCGGGCTTGCCCCGCGATAAGGGCTGGCACAGACAACCGAGATCCCGGATCCGCCCCATGCCCTCATCCTTCCGCGCCCTGCGCCTGGGTTTGATCATCCTGCTGATCCTGGTCGGCACCACCCTCAGCGCCGGCTGGGCCATGCACCAGGCCAAGCGCCAGGCCATGGAAACCGACGCCCGCCGGGCCAGCGAACAACTGGGGTTGTACGCCAACGCCCTGCACACCCTGATCGAGCGCTACCGCGCCCTGCCGGCAGTGCTGGCGCTGGATCCAGAGCTGATCGCCGCCCTGCGCGGCCCAGTCACCGAGCCGGTGCAGGACGCCCTGAACCGCAAGCTCGAACGCATCAACGGCGCCGCCAACTCCTCCACCCTGGAGCTGCTCGATCGCACGGGCCTGGCCATCGCCGCCAGCAACTGGCGCCTGCCGACCACCTATGTCGGTTCCAACTACGGCTTTCGCCCCTATTTCAAGCAGACCCGCAGCCAGGGCAGCGGCCGCTTCTACGCGGTCGGCGTGACCAGCGGCGTGCCGGGCTACTTCCTGTCCAGCGCGGTAGACGACGAACACGGCCGCTTCCTCGGCGCCATGGTGGTCAAGCTGGAGTTCCCGGAGCTCGAGCGCGAGTGGCGCCAAGGCAGCGATATCCTGCTGGTCAGCGATGCCCGCGGCATCACTTTCATCGCCAACCAGGACGGCTGGCGCTACCGTGAGCTGCAACCGCTGTCCGGCGCCGACCGCGCCGAGCTGGCCGAAACCCGCCAGTATGACAAGCAACCGCTGGTGCCCCTGCAGCACCAGGTCCTGACCCGCTTCACCGACACCAGCCACCTGACCCGCGTCCAGGGCCCGGATGGCACCGCCGAGTACCTGTGGGAGCGCCTGCCGCTGGAGGCCGAAGGCTGGACCCTGCACCTGCTGCGCAAGCCACAGGTCGCCGAGGACGGGCGCAACGCCGCCCTCGCCGCCGCGGCCATCTGGCTGAGCCTGGTGTTCGCCGCGCTGTTCGTCAGCCAGCGCCTGCGCCTGGCCCGACTGCGCCAACGCAGCCGACAAGAGCTCAAGCGCCTGGTCGAAGAGCGCACCCGCGAGCTGCATACCGCCCAGGAAGGCCTGGTGCAGTCAGCCAAGCTGGCGGCGCTGGGGCAGATGTCGGCGGCCCTGGCCCATGAAATCAACCAGCCGCTTACCACCCAGCGCATGCAATTGGAAACCCTGCGCCTGCTGCTCGACCATGGCCGCCATGACGAAGCGCGCCAGGCCTTGGAGCCGCTGGAGCAGATGCTGAGCCGCATGGCCGCGCTCACCGGCCACCTGAAGACCTTCGCCCGCAACAGCCCCGGCGGCCTGCGCGAGCGCCTGGACCTGGCCACGGTGGTCGACCAGGCGCTGCACCTGCTGGACACCCGCATCCGTGCCGAAGGCGTCGAAGTGGCGCTGTACCTGGCACGCCCGGCCTGGGTCCGCGGCGACGCGATCCGCCTGGAGCAGGTGCTGATCAACCTGCTGCGCAACGCCATCGACGCCATGGCCGACAAGCGTTACAAACGCCTGGAGATCCGCATCGAGGCCGACGATGCGCAGTGGCGCCTGAGCGTGCTCGATTCCGGTGGTGGTATCCTCGACTGCGACCTGGACCGGGTCTTCGATCCGTTCTTCACCACCAAGCCGGTCGGTGAAGGGCTGGGGCTGGGCCTGGCCATCTCCTATGGCATCGTCATCGACGCCGGTGGTCGCCTGCAGGTCGAGAACCTGCCGGGCGGTGCCCGCTTCAGCCTCACCCTGCCGCGCGACCTGGAGCCTGTATGTTGAATTCGGTGATCGTCGTCGACGACGAAGCGAGCATCCGCACCGCGGTGGAACAGTGGCTGAGCCTGTCGGGCTTCAACGTGCAGCTGTTCGCCCGCGCCGAGGACTGCCTGGACAGGCTTGAGCCGCACTTCCCCGGGGTGATCCTCAGCGACGTGCGCATGCCCGGTATGTCCGGCTTGCAGCTGCTCGAACGGTTGCAGGCAAGCGATCCCGACCTGCCGGTGATCCTGCTCACCGGCCATGGCGACGTGCCCATGGCGGTGGAAGCCATGCGCAATGGCGCCTATGACTTCCTGGAGAAACCGTTCACCCCGCAACACCTGATGGGCAGCCTGCGCCGGGCCCTGGAAAAGCGCCAGCTGGTCCTGGAGAACCGCCGCCTGCATGAACAGGCCGACCTCAAGGCACAACTGGAGAACACCCTGCTGGGCATGTCCCAAGGCTTGTTGCAACTGCGCCGTCAGGTGCTTGAGCTGGCCGGCCTGCCGGTCAACGTGCTGATCCGCGGTGAAACCGGCAGCGGCAAGGAGCGCGTGGCGCGCTGCCTGCACGACTTCGGCCCGCGTGCCGACAAGCCCTTCGTCGCCCTCAACTGCGCGGCCATTCCCGAGACGCTCTTCGAAGCCGAGCTGTTCGGCCATGAGAGCGGCGCATTCACCGGCGCCCAGGGCAAGCGTATCGGCAAGCTGGAGTACGCCAATGGCGGCACCGTGTTCCTCGACGAAATCGAGAGCATGCCGCTGGCCCAGCAGGCCAAGCTGCTGCGGGTGATCCAGGAACACAAGCTCGAGCGACTGGGCGCCAACCAGAGCATCAGCGTCGACTTGCGCATCATTGCCGCGACCAAGCCGGACTTGCTGGAGGAAGCTCGCGCCGGGCGCTTTCGCGAAGACCTGGCCTACCGCCTGAACGTCGCCGAACTGAGACTGGCGCCCCTGCGCGAGCGGCGCGAGGACATCCCATTGCTGTTCGAGCATTTCGCCCGCGCCGCCGCCGAACGCCTCGGACGCAGCGCCCCGCCGCTGAGCGGCGTGCAACTGGCGCGCCTGCTTGCTCACGATTGGCCGGGCAATGTGCGCGAGCTGGCCAATGCCGCCGAACGGCATGCCTTGGGGCTGGGCTCGCCGGCCCTGGAGATCGAGTCCGGTGGGCAATCACTGGTCGAGCAGATGGAAGCGTTCGAGGCCCAGTGCCTGCGCGCGGCCCTGCGCCAGCACAAGGGTGAGATCAAGGGCGTGATGGAGGCCTTGCAACTGCCGCGGCGCACACTCAATGAAAAGATGCAGCGGCATGGGTTGGTGAGAGAGGACTTTCTCGAGCGCGAATGAGCGGATTATTGCTCAGCATTTCAGGCCAACAAGCGGAAAACCGCCTATCCGTTGCCGTTGTTTCACACCTCATCGCGGGGCGAGCCCGCTCCCACGAAGGTCCCTGAAACGCAGGCGGCACAGGCTTTGCGTGGGAGCGGGCTTGCCCCGCGATGCCCTCGAATGGATCACCACGCACTCATCTGGCACACCTCCTGCAAAACCCTTCTCAAGCTGCGCCTCGAGCGCGCTCCACAAAAACAACGAGAAGGTATCCCTGATGGATAACGCCAGCACTCTGCCCACCGGGGCGGCCGTTGCGCCCGCCGCGCAAAAGTCCACCGCCAGCCGCCTCAAATCGATCTTCAGTGGCTCCATCGGCAACATGGTCGAATGGTACGACTGGTACGTCTACGCCGCATTTTCGCTGTACTTCGCCAAGGCCTTCTTCCCCGCCGGCGACACCACCGCCCAACTGCTCAACACCGCCGCGATCTTCGCCGTGGGCTTCCTCATGCGCCCGATCGGCGGCTGGCTGATGGGCCTGTACGCCGACCGCAAGGGCCGCAAGGCGGCACTGATGGCCTCTGTACTGCTGATGTGCGCAGGCTCCCTGGTCATCGCCCTGACGCCGGGCTACGAGACCATCGGCGTCGCCGCGCCGATCCTGCTGGTCATCGCCCGCCTGATGCAGGGCCTGTCGGTAGGTGGTGAGTACGGCACCTCGGCCACTTATCTCAGCGAGATGGCCAGCAAGGAACGCCGTGGCTTCTTCTCCAGTTTCCAGTACGTCACCCTGATCTCGGGCCAGCTCATCGCCCTGGCGGTGCTGATCGTCCTGCAGAACACCCTGACCACCGAGGAGCTGTATGCCTGGGGCTGGCGCGTACCGTTCGTGATCGGCGCCCTGTGCGCGGTGGTCGCCCTGTACCTGCGCCGCGGCATGGAAGAGACCGCCTCCTTCACCAAGAAGGAAAAATCCAAGGAAAGCCTGATGCGTACCCTGCTGCGCCATCCCAAGGAGCTGATGACCGTGGTCGGTCTGACCATGGGCGGTACCCTGGCCTTCTACACCTACACCACCTACATGCAGAAATACCTGGTCAACACCGTGGGCATGAGCATCAGCGACTCGACCACCATCTCGGCGGCCACGCTGTTCCTGTTCATGTGCCTGCAGCCGGTGATCGGCGGGCTGTCCGACAAGATTGGCCGACGCCCAATCCTGATCGCCTTCGGCGTGCTCGGCACCCTCTTCACCGTACCGATCCTCAGCACCCTGCACACCATCCAGACCTGGTGGGGCGCGTTCTTCCTGATCATGGCCGCGCTGATCATCGTCAGCGGCTACACCTCGATCAACGCCGTGGTGAAGGCCGAACTGTTCCCCACCGAAATCCGCGCCCTGGGCGTCGGCCTGCCCTACGCGCTGACTGTTTCGATCTTCGGCGGTACCGCCGAGTACGTGGCCCTGTGGTTCAAGAGCATCGGCATGGAGACCGGCTTCTACTGGTACGTCACCGCCTGCATCGCTTGCTCGCTGTTGGTGTACGCGACCATGAAGGACACCAAGCAGCATTCGCGGATCACCACCGACTGATCCCTCCTCGCAGAACTGAAAAGGGGCGCTGCTGATGACCGGGCGCCCCTTTTTTAATGGAGTGTGAGCCGAATAATAGCGCCATTCGGCTCACATAATGAGCCGAATGGCGCTATTATTCGGCTCATGAACCCCAAAGCGCATACGGCTGCCGACACCGTCTGGGTCTGGCAGCAGGCCGACTGGCCCGACTTTCGTTGGGACGCATCACAACTGGCAACCTTGCTCAGGGACTGCGTCCAGGCGCAGGGCTGCCTGCTGGGCAGAGCGGGGGCGGTGACCGAGGCCAATGCCAACCTCGATACGCTCGATACCCTGCTGCAGAACATTGTCACGTCCTCGGCCATCGAGGGTGAGCAGCTCAATGTAGAGTCCGTCCGCTCTTCCCTGGCCCGCCGGCTCGGCATCGCGGAGCCGGGTACGACCACGACACGCAGCGAGGGCCTGGCCGAACTGATGGTGGATGCGACCATGGGCTATGTTCGGCCACTGGATCAACAGCGCCTGTTCCTGTGGCACCGCTGGCTGTTTCCCGAACAGGACGACTCACTCGCACCGCCCCTGCCAGTCGGTGAATGGCGCGACGATGCTCCAATGCAAGTGGTATCGGGGCGTATCGACAAACCCAGGGTGCATTTCCAAGCACCGCCGCGTGCCGGCCTGGAGCAGCGGGTGCGGCAGTTCATCGACTGGTTTGAAAATAGCCGCAGCGATCGGCAACTCGACCCCCTGCTACGCGCGGGGCTCGCCCATTTCTGGTTCGTCACCTTGCACCCCTTCGCCGATGGCAACGGCCGCCTGGCGCGCGCCATCACAGACCTGGCATTGGCCCAGGGCGAGCAGCGTGCGGTCCGTTTCTACGCCATGTCCAGCAGCATCCTGGAAGACCGGGCCGGCTACTACGCAGTCCTTGAAAGCAGCCAGCGCGGCGGCCTGGACGTCACACAGTGGCTGGCCTGGTTCCTGGCCACCTTGCTACGCAGCCTCCAGCAAGCGCTGGTGCGCATCGACCGGGTGCTGGCCAAGGCACGCTTCTGGCTGATCCATCGTGGCGACGGCTTGTTGCCCGAACAGGTCAAGGTGCTCAACCGCCTGCTCGATGGTGGGCCTCGCGGGTTCGAGGCCGGTATCAGCGCCAGCCAGTACCAGGCGGTGGCCAAGGTCTCCAAGGCCACGGCCACCCGGCACCTTGCCGACCTGCTGGATAAGCACTGCCTGGTTCGCCTGCCCGGCGGTGGGCGTAGCACCCGATACAGGGTGAATACCCAAGAGACCTGAGCAGGGCTGGTCAACGAGCGCCCTGAACAGCTCGCTCCCCGCTGTACCTCACGTCACTGGTAACAGGTCGCCATCTCATGGAAAGCCGCTTCTTCCCTTAATTCCCAATTAACTGCCTGGGCCCATTCTGAAATGGCCCTGCCACTGACCTGCCCTTCCGAAACCGATGGGAACGGCGTTGGGCGGTGGCTGGGGCGCCAATGGCAGCTTCCTGACATTACCCGCGCCACTATCAATCGATTTAATCGATTCTAATTTGCTATTTTTTGCGCTTTTTAATCAATTTAATGGGCGTAGCATTGAACCCATAGAAACAACAACCCCAAGCAACCCACCGGAGCAACGACCATGAAAAACCAACTGATCCTCACCCTCGCCCTCTCTGTTCTGGCCACTGGCGCCTTCGCCGAAGACGGTTTCGACCGTACCGGCGCCCACACCTTCGCTGCCGTACAGAGTCAGTCGGCCACCTACGCAGAAGATGGCTTCGATCGTACCGGCGGCCAGCGCTTCGCCGAAGACGGCTTCGATCGCACCGGCGGCCAGCGCTTCGCCGAAGACGGCTTCGATCGCACCGGCGGCCAGCGCTTCGCCGAAGACGGCTTTGATCGCACTGGCGGCCAGCGCTTCGCCGAAGACGGCTTCGACCGCACCGGCGGCCAACGCTTCGCCGAAGACGGCTTCGACCGCACCAACGGCCACCGCATCAGCTGATCGCTGATGCGCGCAACCAGCCCGGCTTCGGCCGGGCTTGATCATTTGCAGCCGGGCCAAGCCTTGGCACACTAGGCGCCTTGTCCCCCACCAGGAAGGGCCTCGCGGCCTTGCGCAGATGTACTACTACGAACCCGCCAAAGGCCACGGCCTGCCCCACGACCCGTTCAACGCCATCGTCGGCCCACGGCCTATCGGCTGGATCTCCAGCCACGACCGCGAAGGCCGCCTGAACCTGGCGCCCTACAGCTTCTTCAACGCCTTCAACTACATCCCTCCGATCATCGGTTTCTGCAGCGTCGGGCGCAAAGACAGCCTGAACAACATCGAGCAGACCGGAGAGTTCGTCTGGAACCTGGCCACCCGTCCGCTGGCGCAGCAGATGAACCAGAGCTGCGCCGCCGTGGCGGCGGATGTCGACGAGTTCGCGCTCAGCGGCCTCACCCCGACCGCCTCGAATGTGGTCAAGGTGCCGCGTGTCGGCGAAAGCCCGGTGAGTTTCGAATGCAAGGTCAGCCAGATCGTCCAGCTCAAGCGTGCGGACCAGGAAGTGGTGCCCAGCTGGCTGATCCTCGGCGAGGTGGTGGCGGTGCACATTGCCGGGCACCTGCTTAAAGACGGTATCTACGACACCGCCGCCGCCGAGCCGATCCTGCGTGGCGGCGGCCCGGCCGACTACTTTGCGCTGGGCGAGCTGTTCAAGATGGCTCGGCCACAGGCCTGATCAGAAGATCAGCTCACCTTCCTCGCCCACGCCCTGCAGGCGTTCGAGTTCGGCACAAGCGGCCTCGTCGGCCGCGATCGCCGACTGGAACACCTGCCCGTCCAGCACTTTGTGAAAGCGCGGCGCGCCGCCCATGACCAGGGCCTTCACGGCAATCGCCGCGTGGTAGCCGCCGCCTTGTACCGGGACCATTGCCGAAACCGCTTCGAAGTGGGGGAATTCTCTACGTGCCATGTCGCTCTGCGCCTGTGTGATCGAGGGACGGCATTCTACACGCTAGGCGAACGTATGCAGGTCGAGGCTGCTGACCACCTGCTCCTGCACCAGTTCACCAAATACGTCGAGGGTGGGCGAGGCGAAATAGCCACTCATCGCCTGCTGGTCGCACCAGCTGCCGCTGAGCAGCCACAGGTCGGCATCGACCTGCGAGCGCTGCACGCTGAAGCTCAGGCAGCCAGGCGCACGCCGCGACGGCTCGAGCAGGTCGCGCAGGCGCACGCCAAGTTCCGCGGATCGACCGTTGCTGGCGCGGATGAAAGCCAGGTGTGTGACCGGTTGCTGCTGGCTCATGAACGATCTCCTTGAAGCGCTACGGACGGGAAAACCAGGCTGCCAAGGTTAGGGGGTCGCCCACGCGGAACGTTAGGCCATTACTGCCGGCCGATTGCCTGATCCTGCAACGGGGCAGGATCAGGCAATCGATCTGCAGCTTTCGACTAGCGCCTGCCATTGCCCAAACCTATGCTGCGTCCGTCAGCAGAGGAATACCGCCATGAGTTCATCCACGCCCCTCGATCCGCTTCTGGAGCAGCAACGCCAGGAGCTGGCCGGACTGATCCGGCGTCACGCCCAAATCCCCCATGGCTCGGTGTCGGCCATCGAAGACCTGTACCTGACCCGCTACGAAGAGGATGTGCGCGGCATGCCGGCCCTGGCGCAACCGGCCTTGTGCATCCTGGCCCAGGGCAGCAAGACATTGTTCCTGGGCGACGAGCGCTATACCTACGACCCGCTGCACTACATGGTGGTCTCGGTGACGCTGCCCATTACCGGCGCCCTGCTCGAGGCCAGCCCCGAGAACCCCTGCCTGGGTTTGCGCCTGGATATCGACCCGGCACAGATCAGCCAGCTGATCGCCGAGAGCGGGCCGATACTGGTCCCTGGCCAGGCTTCCGGGCGTGGACTGTTCGTGGAGAAAAGCGATCCGCAGTTGCTCGACACGCTGCTGCGCCTGGTGCGCTTGCTCGACAGCCCGCGGGATATCGCCGTACTCGCCCCGCTGGTGCGCCGCGAGCTGATGTATCGCGTGCTGCGTGGCCCCCAGGGCTGGCGTCTGTGCGAGATCGCCCTGTCCAGCAGCCAGACCCACCGGGTATGCCAGGCCATCGCCTGGCTCAACCGGCATTACCAGGAGCCCTTGCGCATCGAGGACCTGGCACGCGAAGTCAACCTCAGCACCTCGACCCTGCACCACCGTTTCAAGGCGGTGACCTCGATGAGCCCGTTACAGTACCAGAAGCAGCTGCGCCTGCAGGAGGCGCGGCGACTGATGCTCAATGACGGGCTGGAGGCCGCGGTGGCTGGCTACCGGGTGGGCTATGAAAGTCCGTCGCAGTTCAGCCGCGAGTACAGCCGCTTGTACGGAGCACCGCCGATTCGCGACGTGGCGCGCCTGCGCGCCAGCGCCAGCTGAAAAGAGACAAACATCGGACGAGCGTAGGATCGGGCTTGCCCCGCGATCGACGGCAAAGCCCTCGCTACTGCGCTCAGGCCAGTACCGCCTGCTGCCACCGACCTTGATCCACCTGGATCAAGGTCGGTCCCTGACGCTCCACTGCCCGGCCCAACGCCGCCTGCAACTGCCCCACATCGCCCACATCCTCTGCCTCGGCCCCCAGCGCCAGCGCCACGCCAATGAAGTCCGGGGTATGGATGTCCACGCCAACCGGCTCGATCGCCCGGTTCACCATGTACTTCTTGATTTCCTCGTACCCCTGGTTGTTCCACAGCAGCACGATCAGCGGCACCTGCGCCTCGACCGCGCTGGCCAGCTCGGGCAGGGTGAACTGCAGCCCGCCGTCACCGATCAGGCACACCGCCGGTGCGCGTGCGGCGGGCGACTCGGCGCTGCCCAACCAGGCGCCCATGGCGGCCGGCAACGCGTAGCCCAGCGTGCCGTAACCGGTCGAGGCATTGAACCAGCGACGCGGCCTGGCCATGTCCAGGGTCAGGTTGCCGGTGTAGACCGGCTGGGTCGAGTCGCCCACCAGGATGGCGTCCGGCAGGGTTTGCAGGATGCTGGTCAGGAGGCGGGTCTGGCTCAGGGTCGGCTGGTCCCAGCTGGCTGCGTTATCCTGGCGCAAGCGGGCGGCCCGCGCCGCCCCCCAATCGCTATCACGCGGCGGTTGCGCCTGCAGGTTCAGGGCCACCAGCAGCGCTTCGGTAGCCTGGGCGGCATCGGCCACCAAGGCCAGTTCGGGCAGGTAGTTACGGACCGTCTGGTCCGGGTCGATATCGATCCGCAGCAGGCTGCCGGGAATCTCGAAACCGCCCTTGAAGGTCACGTCGTAGTCGGTTTCGGCCAATTCGGTGCCGATGGCCAGCACCACGTCGGCCTCGGCCACCAGCGCACGGGTGGCCGGCAGGGTCTGGGTCGAACCGATCTGCAGCGGATGGTTGGCGGGCAACACCCCCTTGGCGTTGATGGTCAGCGCCACCGGCGCCTGCAGGTGCTCGGCCAGTCGCGCCAGCCCGGCGCCCGCCTCCAGGGCACCGCCACCTGCCAGGATCAGCGGGCGCCGCGCCTTGGCCAGGCGCACGGCCATGCGCTGCACGGTCTGTGGCGCGGCGCCGGCACGGGTGGTACGCACCACGCGGCCCGGCAACAGGTGATCGGCGGGTTCCACCAGCACATCCAGCGGGATCTCGATATGCACAGGGCGAGGTCGGCCACCGTCGAACACGGCGAAGGCGCGGGCCAGCACCTCGGGCAGGTCATCGGCGCTCATCAGCGTGTGCGAGAACGCCGCCACCCCCGCGACCAGCCCGGCCTGGTTGGGCAGTTCATGCAGCTTGCCACGGCCGCCGCCCAGCTGGTTGCGCGATTGCACGCTGGAAATCACCAGCATCGGAATCGAGTCGGCGTAGGCCTGGCCCATGGCGGTGGTGATGTTGGTCATTCCCGGACCGGTGATGATGAAACACACGCCAGGCTTACCCCGGGTACGCGCGTAGCCGTCGGCCATGAACCCGGCACCCTGTTCATGGCGGGGAGTGATGTGACGGATCGAGGAAGCGGCCAGGCCGCGGTAGAGTTCCACGGTATGCACGCCGGGAATGCCAAAGACATGATCGACGCCATAGCCTTCGAGGAGTTTGACCAGCACTTCACCACAGGTTGCCATCATCGAGTACCCGATTCTTGTTAAGACCTGTGCCCATGGAAACAAGCGCTGACTACCGCCACAATGCAAAAAAACACATACTAGCCATGATCTCATATCATGGCTTGTCACAATGAAACGCCTGCCGCCCCTCCCCGCCCTGCATACCTTCCTGGTGACCGCCCAGCACTGCAACTTCACCCGCGCCGCGCAACATCTGCATATCACCCAAGGCGCGGTCAGCCGGCAGATCGCCGGGCTCGAGGAACACCTGGGCTACGCATTGTTCCAGCGCCAGGCCCGAGGCCTGGCGCTGACCCGCGAAGGGCAGGACTGGCTGCCCCGGGTGCAGCAGATCTTTGCCTTGATCGAGCAAGGCGTGCGCGAGGTCGGCGGACGCAGCGCGACACTCCAGCTCAAGGCGCCGACCTGCGTGATGCGCTGGCTGCTGCCACGCTTGCTGGAATGGCAGGCACTGCGCCCGGATATCCCGGTGGAGTTGACCACCACGGTGCAGCATGGCGTGGATTTTCGCCGCGAGGGCTTCGATGCGGCCGTGGTGTATGGCGCGGCACCGAACCATGGGCTGCAGGTACGCAAGCTGTTCGACGAACAACTGACGCCGGTCTGCGCGCCATCGGTATCGAGCGGCCTCTTGCAGTTGCAGGACTTGGCCCGGCAGATGCTGCTGCACCCTTCGAGGGACGAACATGACTGGCGGCTATGGTTGCAGGCGGCCAATGCCGGGTTCGAGCCCCAGGGGCCGAAGCAGCATTTCGAGACGTTGGACATGGCGATGGCCATGGCCGCCCAAGGGACGGGGATCGCCATCGGCGATTTCTCGCTGATCGGCGACGACCTGCGTACAGGCCGGTTGTGCATGCCGTTCGGGCTGAAGGTGACGACCGGGAAGGGCTATTACCTGGTGAGCCCGTCGAAGAATATGCCAGCGGGGTTGGTCGAGTTGATGGAGTGGCTGCAGGCGCGTGCCTCAAGCCTTGCACAATCCCTGTAGGAGCGGCCTCGTGTCGCGAAAGGGCTGCGCAGCAGCCCCAGGATCTTGGCCATGGCATAAATCGCCGGGGCCGCTTTGCGGCCCTTTCGCGACACAAGGCCGCTCCTACAGGTACCGCGGAGGACTCAATAGCCCACTGTGAACCGCGCCCGCGAATGCGCCGGCTTTTCCAGCTCGTCGAGCATGGCGATGGCGTAATCGGCAAAGGTGATCCAGCTCTTGCCGTCTGCGCCGATCAGCAGGTGGTCCTTGCCCAGGGTGTAGTGCCCGCTGCGCTCGCCTTCGACGAACTCCGCCGACGGCGACAGGAAGGTCCAGTCCAGGGTCGGTTCGCGGCGCAGCGTATCGAGAAAGCGCACCCCGGCGCTGGCCTCGGCCTTGTAGGCCTCGGGGAAGTCCGGGCTGTCGATCACCCGGTGCCCGGACGGCAGCAGCAGGCTGCCGGCCCCGCCCACCACCAGCAGGCGCTTGACCCCGGCCCGCTTGACCGGCTCGATGATCGCGCCCGGCTCGAGAGTGGAAAAATGCGCCGCGCTCAGCACCGCGTCGCAGCCCGCCACGGCCGCCTGCAGGGCGGCGCTGTCCTTGGCATCCAGCGCCTTGACCGTCACGCCGTCACGGCCTTGCAGGCTGCCCGGATCACGGGCGATGGCCACCACACTGTGACCACGACGCAGGGCCTCTTCCAGTAACTGGCTGCCGGCGCGCCCGGTGGCGCCGATGATTGCGATCTTGCTCATGGGAAACACTCCAACAGGTTGAAAGGGATTACCACTTCATCTCGCCCTTGGCGACCTTGGCCCCCAGTTCCAGGGAACTCTCGTCGCCAAGGTTCGGGTAGCGTTGCTTCATCGCCGCGATCAGCGCGGCGGAGTCGGCGGCTTTAGCGGCTTCGGTATCGAAGTCACGAATGTAGCCGGCGGTGAAGCGCACCGCGTCCAGCGAGCGGCTGCTGTCGCCCAGGTAATGCCCAGGGATCACCGTGCGCGGGGCAAGCTGCTCGATCTTCGCCAGGGTGCTCAGCCAGTCGGCGTGGGATTGCGCGGTCTGGGTGTCGGCCATCCACACGTGGATGTGCTCGGAAACCACCACGCCACCGACCACTGCCTTGATCGAGGGAATCCAGACGAAGCTGCGGTCCGGCTGTGGACCGTCCAGGCCGACAACCTCCAGTGCCTGGCCTTCCAGCTCCAGGCGATCGCCCTCAAGGACCTGCGGCACCACCAGGCGTGCCGGCTTGTCCGCGCCCATCTGCGGGCCCCAGTAGGCCAGCTTGGCGTCCATGGTCTTGCGAATGTGTTCGACAGTGGCGGCCGAGGCGACCACCCGGGCCTTGGGAAACGCCTGGGTGATGGTGTCCAGGCCAAAGTAGTAGTCTGGGTCGCCATGGCTGACATAGATGGTGGTCAGCTGCTTGCCGCTGGCACGCAGGCGTTCGACCACCTGCTCGGCCTGGCCTTTGCCGAACTGGGCGTCGACCAGGATGGCCTCATGGGCGCCACTGACGATCACCGAACTGACCGGGAAGATCGCCGCGTGGCCAGGGTTGTAGGCTTCGAGCCTTAGCGGTTCGCTGGCCATGGCCTGGCCGCCGAGGGTGAGACAGGCCAGCAGCAGGCCGCGCAGGGGAGTGAGAAGAGACATCGCAAGATCCTGTGAGTGGGACGATGCAGACAAGCTTAGTTGCCCGAACCAATACAAAAAATGCGATGCTTCGACATAGTTTGTTTCTAAAATCGGACAGATCATGGATCGTCTCAACGCCATGCGCGTATTCGTCACCGTCGTCGACCTGGGCAGCCAGTCCGCCGCGGCGGATCATCTGGAGCTTTCCAGGCCCGTGGTATCGCGCTACCTGGCGGAGCTGGAGGACTGGGTGGGCGCTCGCCTGATGCAACGCACCACGCGCAAGCTCAGCCTGACGGCGGCGGGTCTCGAAACCCTGCCCCGCTGCCGCCAGTTGCTGGAGCTGGCCGGCGACCTGCAGAACGCCGTGCGCCAGCCGGACGACGCCCCCCGCGGTGAACTGCGCATCAGCGTCAGCACCTCGTTCGGCCAGGCCCAACTGGTGGATGCGCTGGCCGCCTATGTCAAACGCTACCCTGGGGTGAAAGTGGAACTGCAGATGCTCGACCGCACCGTCAACTTGGTGGACGAGCGCATCGACCTGGCCATCCGCACCAGCAACGACGTCGACCCCAACCTCATCGCCCGGCGCCTGAGCGTGTGCCGCTCGGTGGTCTGCGCCAGCCCCGCCTACCTGCGCGAGCACGGTACGCCGCGCCAGGTCGAGGAACTGAGCCGGCACAACTGCCTGACCCACGCCTACTTCGGCCACAGCCTGTGGCATTTCGAGGTGGACGGGCAGAACGTCGCCGTGCCGGTGCAGGGCAATATCAGCGCCAACGAGGCCATGACCCTGCAGAAAGCCGCCCTGGCCCACGCCGGGATCGCCATGTTGCCCACCTACCAGGCGGCGGCCGCGTTGCGCAGTGGCGAGCTGGTGCGGCTATTGCCGCACGCCAGGCCACGGGAACTGACCCTGAATGCGGTGTACACCTCGCGCAAGCACATGCCGGCGACGCTGCGCAGCATGCTGGACTTCCTGGCGCAGCGGTTCGGCGACGAGCCGGAGTGGGACAAGGGATTGAGCTGAGTCCAGGCGATGCAGATCCGTGCACAAGGCCTATGCTTGAAGGTATCACCTGTTGCACCAACAGGAGGTCCGCACCATGAGCATCAAATCCAGGCGTTGCGCCCTCGTCTTCGCCCTGGTCGCGGTGGCCGGGCTCTATGGCTCGGCCTGCTGGCGGGTCGAGCTGCTGCGAAGCCAGCCCAACACGGCGGCCAGTTGCGTCCACGAACACTGCGTTCCCCACAGCGCCACCCTGAGCGCCGTCAGGTAGAGAAAATCACTCCTCGACGCTCATGTACTCTTTCGCCCAGCGGATGTAGTCCTCGGGCTGGGTGTAGGTGTGCGAAAGCTCGGTGGCGCCGAGGCTGTCCGACTTGTGCTGCTGGCCACGCTGCTGGCGCAGGCAGTCGTAGGTGGCCTTGATCGCGGCAAAGTAGGCGGCATGGCCATCGACCACGATGCGCACGCCCAGGCGCGCCAGGCGCTCGTCGTCGCGCAGGTTCGGGTTGGCGTAGGTGACCAGCATCAGCGGCACGCTCAGGTGCTCGGCGATCTGCTCCAACTGCTCGAAGTCCTTCACCCCCACCATGCAGATGCCATCAGCACCGGCCTTCTGGTAGCTCTGGGTGCGGACGATGATTTCCTCGGTGGTGAGCACGCCGGCATTGGTCCGGGCGATGATCGCCAGCGCCGAGTCGACACGTGCCTCCAGCGCCGCGCGAATCTTGCCCACGCCCTCCTCCACCGAGATCAGGTCGGTGGACTTGCGGCCGAACTGGGCCGGCAGCAAGGTGTCCTCGATGGTCAGCGCGGCCACGCCGGCGCGCTCCAGCTCGATGACCGTGCGCATCACGTTGAGCGCATTGCCGTAGCCATGGTCGGCATCGGCCAGTACCGGCAACTGGGCAACACGGCCGATGCGGGTGGCCTGCTCGACGAACTCGCTGAGGGTGATCAGGGCGAAGTCCGGCGCGGCCAGGACCTGCAACGAGGCGACCGAGCCGCCGAGGATGCCGACTTCGAAGCCCAGGTCCGCGGCGATACGGGCGGACATCGGGTCGAAGACCGAAGCGGTGTGATAGCACGAACCTGAAGCTAGCAGTTCGCGGAAGGCAAAACGCAGATCGTGGTGGGAAGCCTTGGGCATGATCACTCCGCTTGAACAATGAGAAATGGTGAACGGCTGACTACCGACCCCTGTATCGGGTCTACCTGACTGTTCCAACCGTCGCCATCAGGGCGGTCATGCTCGACATGCAGGCAGAGGAATAGAAGGTGTGGACATACAGCGACGCGAAACCCCGCGACAAATAGCTGCACCATGCTGGTGCAGGCCCCGGATTTCAGCGTCTGCGGCCCTGCCACGATATCATGCGGTCATGCAGGGCTGGATGAATGCGCCAATGCCGATCTTGCATAGGGGATGCATGGAGTACATAGGTAGCTATGTAACTCAGGTTACAATGCTCCACCATGAATGAGCCCATCGCGGGGCAAGCCCGCTCCGACGATGCCTCGCGATCGCGCCAGCTCTGACCACAAGGTATCCATCGTGACCGCCGCCCTGCCCCCCACCGTCCTGCGCAGCGTCCTGACCGCCCTGATGCTGGCGATCTTTCTCGGCGCCCTCGACCAGACCATCGTCGCCGTGTCGATGCCAGCGATTTCCGCGCAGTTCAATGATGTCGGGCTGCTGGCCTGGGTCATCTCCGGCTACATGGTGGCCATGACCATCGCCGTGCCGATCTACGGCAAGCTCGGCGATCTGTATGGCCGGCGGCGCATGATCCTCACCGGCACCGCCCTGTTCACCCTGGCCTCGGTGGCCTGCGGCCTGGCCCAGGACATGCCACAACTGGTGCTGGCGCGGGTGCTCCAGGGCATCGGCGCCGGCGGCATGGTGTCGGTGAGCCAGGCGATCATCGGCGACTTCGTGCCGCCGCGCGAGCGCGGACGCTACCAGGGCTATTTCAGCAGTATGTACGCCCTGGCCAGCGTCGCCGGGCCGGTGCTCGGCGGTTGGCTGACCGAGTACCTGTCCTGGCGCTGGGTGTTCTGGATCAACCTGCCGCTGGGACTGGTCGCCCTATGGGTCATCCATCGGGCGCTGGACGGGTTGTCGGTCAAGCGCCGCGAGGCCCGGGTGGACTACCTGGGCGCTGTGTTGATGATCCTCGGCCTGGGCAGCCTGCTGCTGGGCATCACCCTGGTCGGCCAGGGGCATGCCTGGCTGTCGTCGCAGGTGCTGGCGCTGCTGGGTTGCGCGCTGCTCGGGCTGCTGGCGTTCATCGCCCACGAGCGCCGTTGCCGCGAGCCGCTGCTGCCGCTGAGCCTGTTCGGCAATCGGGTGGCGGTGCTGTGCTGGTGCGTGATCTTCTTCGCCAGCTTCCAGTCGATTTCGCTGACCATGCTCATGCCCCTGCGCTACCAGGGCATTACCGGTGCGGGTGCCGACAGCGCGGCGCTGCACCTGCTGCCACTGGCCATGGGGCTGCCCATCGGCGCCTTCACCGGTGGGCGCATGACCAGCCGCACTGGCCGCTTCAAGCCGCAGATCCTGACCGGAGCACTGCTGATGCCGCTGGCCATTGCCGCCATGGCGCTGACGCCGCCACAGTCGGGCTTGCTCGGCGCGGTGTTCATGCTGCTGACCGGCATCGCCTGCGGCCTGCAGTTCCCCACCTCTCTGGTGGGCACGCAAAGCGCGGTGGACAGCAGGGACATCGGCGTGGCGACCAGTACCACCAACCTGTTCCGCTCGCTCGGAGGGGCGATGGGGGTGGCGTGCATGTCCAGCCTGCTGCTGGCGCTGCTGCATCAGGGCGGTTTCGAAATGCTGGGCAACCCGCTGCTGGGGAGCCTCAAGGCCGGCGAGGCGGATCCGCAGACCCAGGCGCGCTTGCTGGAAACCTTCCGCGACCTGCTGCTGGTCAGTGCCGGCGCTTCGCTGATCGGGCTGCTGGCGGCGCTGGCCTTACCCGACCGGCAGTTGCGCGGGCGCTAGCTGTCTGCGCCCACAGGGGGTATTAACGCCCCCTTAATCGCAAAGGAATAACACTTCCTCACAATCCTTAACAAAGTGTCATTTGCGCAAGCCTGGGCTCAAGCGCAGCATATCCAGCCCGGTATCGACCCATTTTTCGACATCGGCCAACAGATCGAAGCTGTCCGGCAGCAGCAGCCAGCGGCCAATCAGGCCATCCACATAGGCAAACATGGCCACGGCAGCCCGATCGATATCAAGCTCCCCGGGCAACTGGCCACGACGTACCGCATTGCCCAGGGCCAGGGCGATGCTCTGATGGCAGTCCAGCACCGCGCCCTGGCGTTGCTGGCGAATCTCACACATGTCGTCGGTGAACTCGCACTTGTGATGCAGGATTTCATTGATACGCCGGGTACGGGCATCGAGCACCAGCTCGTTGAACACTTGCAGCAACAGCTTGCGCATGCAGCCGAGCGGGTCGAGTTCGTCCTCGCTTTCACTGGCCCGGGCCAGGTGGTCATGGGTTTCGTGCAGGCTGTCGAGCAGCGCCTGCACCAGCTCCGCCTTGTTGCTGAAATGCCAGTAGATCGCCCCGCGGGTCACCCCCGCGAGCTCGGCGATGTCGGCCAGGGTGGTACGCGCGACACCGCGCTTGTAGAAGGCCTTTTCCGCCGCCTCAATGATCTGGGCACGGGTTTCCTGGGCTTCTTCTTTGGTTCGACGGACCATGGCAGTACAACCTCATCAGGCCCCGCCCGCACATCTGGCGGACGGGAATCGGGCCGGGGCGGGCGCTTCATGGGCCACTCCCGGGTGCATGTGGACGATCCGCGGCGACTCACCGACGGTATTTACAAACAACCATGAATGTAAGTATATTCCTTAGCAAGCTATTTATCCACCGGACAGCGTTTTTCTCTTAAGACTCTTCCACTATATTCTTGAGCTCCCTTGCTCCTGCGACCCGAGGATCCTCATGCAATTCAAGCCAGCCGTAACCGCCCTGGTTTCCGCCGTGGCCCTGGCAACCCTGCTCAGTGGCTGTAAGAAAGAGGAAGCAGCGCCTGCGCCGCAGGCTCCTCAGGTCGGCGTCGTGACCGTGCAACCGCAAGCCTTCACCCTGACCTCGGAACTGCCGGGGCGCACCAGCGCCTACCGTGTGGCCGAGGTTCGCCCGCAGGTGAACGGGATCATTCTCAAGCGCCTGTTCAAGGAAGGCACCGACGTCAAGGAAGGGCAGCAGCTCTACCAGATCGACCCGGCCGTCTACGAGGCGACCCTGGCCAACGCCCAGGCCAACCTGCAGGCTACCCGCTCGCTGGCCGAACGCTACAAGCAACTGATCGACGAGCAGGCCGTCTCCAAGCAGGAATACGACGACGCCAATGCCAAACGATTGCAGGCCGAGGCATCGCTCAAGAGCGCCCAGATCGACCTGCGCTACACCAAGGTACTGGCCCCGATCAGTGGCCGCATCGGTCGCTCCTCGGTCACCGAAGGCGCCCTGGTGAACAACGGCCAGACCAACGCCATGGCCACCATCCAGCAGCTCGATCCGATCTACGTCGACGTCACCCAGTCCACCGCCGAGCTGCTCAAGCTGCGTCGTGACCTGGAAAGCGGCCAACTGCAGAAGGCCGGCGAAAACGCCGCCCAGGTACAGCTGGTGCTGGAAGACGGCAGCCTGTTCAAGCAACAGGGTCGCCTGGAGTTCTCCGAAGTCGCCGTCGACGAGACCACAGGCTCGGTCACCCTGCGCGCGATCTTCCCCAACCCCGACCACACCCTGCTGCCTGGCATGTTCGTGCATGCGCGGCTCAAGGCCGGGGTCAACGCCAACGCCATCCTGGCCCCGCAACAAGGCGTGACCCGCGACCTCAAGGGCGCGCCGACCGCGCTGGTGGTCAACCAGGAGAACAAGGTCGAACTGCGCCAACTCAAGGCCAGCCGCACCCTGGGCAGCGACTGGCTGATCGAGGAAGGCCTGAACCCGGGCGATCGTCTGATCACCGAAGGGCTGCAGTTCGTGCGACCGGGCGTCGAGGTCAAGGTCAGCGAAGCCACCAACGTCAAGAAGCCGGCCGGCCCTGCTCAGGCCAACACGGCCAAAGCCGACGCCAAAGCGGAGTAAACCATGTCGAAGTTCTTTATCGATCGCCCGATCTTCGCCTGGGTGATTGCCCTGGTGATCATGCTGGTCGGCGCCCTGTCGATCCTGAAGCTGCCGATCAACCAGTACCCGAGCATCGCCCCGCCGGCCATCGCCATCTCCGTGACCTACCCGGGCGCCTCGGCGCAGACAGTGCAGGACACCGTGGTGCAGGTGATCGAGCAACAGCTCAACGGTATCGACAACCTGCGTTATGTGTCGTCGGAAAGTAACTCCGACGGCAGCATGACCATCACCGCCACCTTCGAGCAGGGCACCAACTCCGACACTGCGCAGGTCCAGGTACAGAACAAGCTGAACCTGGCCACCCCGCTGTTGCCGCAGGAAGTGCAGCAGCAAGGTATCCGCGTCACCAAGGCCGTGAAAAACTTCCTGCTGGTGATCGGCCTGGTGTCCGAAGACGGCAGCATGAGCAAGGACGACCTGGCCAACTACATCGTCTCCAACATGCAGGACCCGATCTCGCGGACCGCGGGCGTCGGTGACTTCCAGGTGTTCGGTGCGCAGTACGCCATGCGTATCTGGCTGGATCCGGCCAAGCTGAACAAGTTCCAGCTGACCCCGGTCGACGTGCGCACCGCCGTGGCCGCGCAGAACGTCCAGGTATCGTCCGGCCAGCTTGGCGGCCTGCCGGCACTGCCAGGTACCCAGCTCAACGCCACCATCATCGGCAAGACCCGCCTGCAGACCGCCGAGCAGTTCGAGAAGATCCTGCTCAAGGTCAACAACGACGGTTCCCAGGTACGCCTGGGCGATGTCGCCACGGTCGGCCTGGGCGGCGAGAACTACGCCATCAGCGCCCAGTACAACGGCAAGCCGGCCTCGGGCCTGGCGGTCAAGCTGGCCACCGGCGCCAACGCCCTGGACACCGCCAAGGCGCTGCGCACCACCATCAGCGACCTGGAGCCATTCTTCCCGCCGGGCGTGAAGGCCGTGTTCCCGTATGACACCACGCCGGTGGTCACCGAATCGATCAGCGGGGTGATCCACACCCTGATCGAGGCCGTGGTCCTGGTGTTCCTGGTGATGTACCTGTTCCTGCAGAACTTCCGCGCCACCATCATCACCACCATGACCGTGCCGGTGGTGTTGCTGGGTACCTTCGGCATCCTTGCCGCCGCAGGCTTCAGCATCAACACCCTGACCATGTTCGCCATGGTACTGGCCATCGGCCTGCTGGTGGACGACGCCATCGTCGTGGTGGAGAACGTCGAGCGGGTGATGTCCGAGGAAGGGTTGCCGCCCAAGGAAGCAACCAAGCGCTCCATGGAGCAGATCCAGGGCGCCCTGGTGGGTATCGCCCTGGTCCTGTCGGCGGTACTGCTGCCGATGGCCTTCTTCGGCGGTTCCACCGGTGTGATCTATCGCCAGTTCTCCATCACCATCGTCTCGGCCATGGGCCTGTCGGTGCTGGTTGCGCTGATCTTCACCCCGGCCCTGTGCGCCACCATGCTCAAGCCGCTGAAGAAGGGCGAGCACCATGTGGCCAAGCGCGGCTTCTTCGGCTGGTTCAACCGCAACTTCGACCGCAGCGTCGTCGGCTACGAACGCAGCATCGGCACCATCCTGCGCAACAAGATCCCGTTCCTGCTGGCCTACGCCCTGATCGTGGTCGGCATGATCTGGCTGTTCGCCCGTATCCCCACCGCGTTCCTGCCCGAGGAAGACCAGGGCGTGCTGTTCGCCCAGGTGCAGACCCCGGCCGGCTCCAGTGCCGAGCGCACCCAGGTGGTGGTCGACCAGATGCGTGAGTACCTGCTCGACAAGGAAGCCGACACCGTGGCATCGGTGTTCACCGTCAACGGCTTCAACTTCGCCGGTCGTGGCCAGAGCTCGGGCATGGCGTTCATCATGCTCAAGCCGTGGGGCGAGCGCTCGAAGGAGAACAGCGTGTTCGCCCTCGCCCAGCGCGCGCAGATGCACTTCTTCAGCTTCCGCGACGCGATGGTGTTCGCCTTCGCCCCGCCGGCGGTACTCGAACTGGGTAACGCCACCGGCTTCGACGTGTTCCTCCAGGACCGCGCCGGCGTCGGCCACGCGAAACTGATGGAAGCGCGCAACCAGTTCCTGGCCAAGGCCGCGCAGAGCAAGATCCTCAGCGCCGTGCGTCCGAACGGCCTGAACGACGAGCCACAGTACCAACTGACCATCGACGACGAACGCGCCAGTGCCCTGGGCGTGACCATCGCCGACATCAACAACACCCTGTCGATCGCCCTGGGCGGTAGCTACGTCAACGACTTCATCGACCGCGGTCGGGTCAAGAAGGTCTACATCCAGGGCGAGCCAAACTCGCGGATGAGCCCGGAAGACCTGCAGAAGTGGTACGTGCGCAACGGCAAGGGTGAAATGGTGCCGTTCTCCTCCTTCGCCAAGGGCGAATGGAGCTACGGCTCGCCGAAGCTGTCGCGCTACAACGGCGTGGAAGCGGTCGAGATCCTCGGCACCCCGGCCCCGGGCTACAGTACCGGTGAGGCCATGGCCGAAGTCGAGCGCATCGCCGGCGAACTGCCAACCGGCATCGGCTACTCCTGGACCGGCATGTCCTACGAGGAAAAACTCTCCGGCTCGCAGATGCCGGCGCTGTTCGCCCTCTCGGTACTGTTCGTGTTCCTGTGCCTGGCGGCGCTGTACGAAAGCTGGTCGATCCCGATCGCGGTCGTGCTCGTGGTACCGCTGGGCATCATCGGTGCCCTGCTCGCCACCAGCCTGCGCGGGTTGTCCAACGACGTGTACTTCCTGGTCGGCCTGCTGACCACGATCGGCCTGGCGGCGAAGAACGCCATCCTGATCGTCGAGTTTGCCAAGGAACTGCACGAGCAAGGTCGCAGCCTCTATGACGCGGCGATCGAGGCGTGCCGCATGCGTCTGCGCCCGATCATCATGACCTCGCTGGCGTTCATCCTCGGCGTGGTACCGTTGACCATCGCCAGCGGCGCCGGCGCCGGCAGCCAGCACGCCATCGGTACCGGCGTGATCGGCGGCATGATCAGTGCGACCGTGCTGGCCATCTTCTGGGTACCGCTATTCTTCGTCGCAGTGTCGTCGCTGTTCGGCAGCAAAGAGCCGAAAGAACACGCCACCCCTGAAACTCCACGTTATGAGGCTGGGCAATGACCAAGTCTTTGTTGTCCCTGGCGGTAACCGCCTTCATCCTCGGCGGCTGCTCGCTGATCCCCGACTACCAGGCGCCCGAGGCGCCGGTGGCCGCGCAGTGGCCGCAAGGCCCTGCGTACTCGCCGACCGAGTCGGCCAACGTTGCCGCGGCCGAGCAAGGCTGGCGCCAGTTCTTCCACGACCCGGCGCTGCAGCAGCTGATCCAGACCTCGCTGGAAAACAACCGCGACCTGCGCGTCGCGGCGTTGAACATCGACGCCTACCGCGCCCAGTACCGCATCCAGCGCGCCGACCTGTTCCCGGCTGTAACGGCCAATGGCAGCGGCAGCCGCCAGCGGCTGCCGGCGAACATGTCGCAGACCGGCGAGGCATCGATCAACAGCCAGTACTCGGCCACCCTCGGTGTCAGCGCTTATGAGCTTGACCTGTTCGGCCGTGTGCGCAGCCTGACCCAACAGGCCCTGGAAACCTACCTGTCCAGCGAGCAGGCGCGTCGCTCCACGCAGATCAGCCTGGTGGCCAGCGTGGCCAACGCCTATTACACCTGGCAGGCCGACCAGGCGTTGCTGAAGCTGACCGAAGAAACGCTCAAGACGTACGAAGAAAGCTACAACCTGACCCGCCGCAGCAATGAGGTGGGCGTGGCTTCGGCGCTGGACCTGAGCCAGGCCCGCACCGCCGTCGAAGGAGCGCGGGTCAAGCTGTCGCAGTACCAGCGCCTGGTCGCTCAGGACCTGAACAGCCTCACCGTGCTGGTAGGTACCGGCGTGCCGGCCAACCTGCCCAAGCCGCTGGAGCTCAATGCCGACCAACTGGCCGAAGTGCCGGCGGGCCTGCCGTCCGACATCCTGCAACGTCGTCCGGACATCCAGGAAGCCGAGCACCTGCTCAAGGCCGCCAACGCCAACATCGGCGCCGCCCGCGCCGCGTTCTTCCCGAGCATCAGCCTGACCGCCAACGCCGGTACCCTGAGCCCGGACATGGGCGGGCTGTTCAAGGGTGGTTCGGGCACCTGGCTGTTCCAGCCGCAGATCAACCTGCCGATCTTCAACGCCGGTAGCCTCAAGGCCAGCCTGGACTACTCGAAGATCCAGAAGGACATCAACGTCGCCAAGTACGAAAAGACCATCCAGACCGCCTTCCAGGAAGTCGCCGATGGCCTGGCCGCACGCAAGACGTTCGAGGAGCAGCTGCAAGCGCAACGTGACCTGGTGGCCGCCAACCAGGACTACTACCGCCTGGCCGAGCGCCGCTACCGCATCGGAATCGACAGCAACCTGACCTTCCTCGACGCCCAGCGCAACCTGTTCAGCGCCCAGCAGTCGCTGATCAGCGATCGCCTGTCGCAGCTGGTCAGCGAGGTCAACCTGTACAAGGCCCTCGGTGGCGGCTGGTACGAGCAGACCCAGCAACAAGCCTCGATCCAGACGCCGAAAGGCTGATTGGCCCGGTAACGCATCAAGCCCACCCTTGCGGTGGGCTTTTTGTTGCCCGCGATGACGCTCGGTCAACATTACGTTCGATAATCGCCCCATTCCGCGTTCCACGAATTGCCTCGCCCCCACCCTCCCCCGCACCATCGCCCACGCAACGTTGCACTCGTTCTCTCTAAAGACGCCCGCCCCTGCGGCCCGTACCCGCAGCGCACCGGCTCGCCCAATAAAAACAAGAGATCCACGACAGATGAGCACTTTGCAACCCGCACGCCAGCTGCTCCCGGGCCTGTTGGCCCTGTCCTGCGCCCTGCCCGCCGTCGCCGCCGAAAGCGGTTTCCTGGAAGACGCCAAGGCCAGCCTCAACCTGCGCAACTTCTACATCAACCGCAACTTCGTCGACCCGGCCAACCCCCAGGGCAAGGCCGAGGAATGGACCCAGAGCTTCATCCTCGACGCCCGCTCCGGCTTCACCCAGGGCACCGTCGGCTTCGGTGTCGACGTGCTGGGGCTGTACTCGGTCAAGCTCGACGGTGGCAAGGGCACCGCCGGCACTCACCTGCTGCCGGTGCATGACGATGGCCGCCCGGCCGATGATTTCGGCCGCCTGGGCGTGGCATTCAAGGCGCGCCTGTCGCAGACCGAACTCAAGGCCGGCGAGTGGATGCCGGTGCTGCCGATCCTGCGTTCGGACGATGGCCGCTCGCTGCCGCAGACGTTCCGCGGCGGCCAGCTCACCTCCAAGGAGATCGACGGCCTGACCCTCTATGCCGGCCAGTTCCGCGGCAACAGCCCGCGCAACGACGCAAGCATGGAAGACATGTTCATGCAGGGACGCGCCGGCATCACCTCCGATCGCTTCAACTTCGCCGGTGGCGAATACAGCTTCAACGACAAGCGCACGATGGTCGGCCTGTGGGACGCCCGCCTCAAGGACATCTACCGCCAGCAGTACCTGAACCTGGTGCACAGCCACCCCTTGGGCGACTGGACCCTGGGCGCCAACCTGGGCTACTTCCTCGGCAAGGAAGACGGCAGCGCCCGCGCCGGCGACCTCGACAACCGCACCGCCTCGGCCATGCTCTCGGCGCGCTATCAGGGCCACACCTTCTATGTCGGCCTGCAAAAGGTCAGCGGCGATGACGCCTGGATGCGGGTCAACGGCACCAGCGGCGGCACCCTGGCCAACGACAGCTACAACGCCAGCTTCGATAATGCCAAGGAGCGCTCCTGGCAGGTGCGCCATGACTTCAACTTCGTCACTGTCGGTATTCCCGGGCTGACCCTGATGAACCGCTACATCAAGGGTGACAACGTGCGCGCCGGCGGGGTGGACGATGGCAAGGAGTGGGCCAGGGAGACCGAGCTGGCCTATGTGGTGCAGGCCGGGACGTTCAAGGACCTGTCGGTGAAATGGCGCAACTCGACCATGCGCAGGGACTTCAGCAGCAACGCGTTCGACGAGAACCGGTTGATCGTCAGCTATCCGCTTAATCTTCTTTGATGCCATCGCGGGGCAAACCCGCTCCCACATCGGCTGCACAAGATAGGAGCGACGTGGGAGTGGGTTTCCCTCAAATAATCAAAAGACATATTCAAATCAAATAAAATTCTTTGACGCTATATGTGAGAACTCGCTAAAACCAAGCTCCGATCCCCGCCCCAGAGCCCGAGCATGGACCTGCGCCAACTGCGCTACTTCATCGCCCTCACCGAATACCGCAGTTTCGTCCGCGCTGCCGAAGCCATGGGCATCACCCAACCCGCCTTCAGCCGCGCCATCCAGAACCTCGAACAGGCCTTCGGCTGCGCCCTGGTCGATCGCGCCAACAAGTCACTGCCCCCAACTCCCGAGGGGCAAGTGGTACTGCAACACGCCCGCCGCCTGGTGCAAGGCGCCGCGCAGTTGAACAACGAAGTGCTGCAGATGACCAAGCTCGATGCCGGCGAACTGCATTTCGGCAGCGGCCCGGCCCTGGCCGTGCGCCTGGTGCCCCAGGCCCTGCAACACTTCATCGAGCGCCATCCGGGCATCCGCACCGCACTGCTGGTGGACAACGCCGAACGCCTGGGCCAGGCCCTGCGGCGCGAGCAGATCGAGTTCTTCGTCGATGACGTGCGCCCCTTCGAGGCCGACCCGAACTTCCACACCGAACCGCTGACCCCGCGCCCCGGTCTGTTTTTCTGTCGCCCCGGGCACCCATTGCTGGCCAAGGACAGCCTGTCGACCAACGACTTGTTCGCCTATCCCCTGGCCAGTGCATTGCTGGCACCGGGCGTGCGCAAGCGCCTGGCCAACCTCAGCGGGCGCAGCGACTTCATCCCGCACCTGCAGACCGAGCACCTGGCGGTGCTGCGCAGTGTGGTGCTGGCCAGCGACGCCATCGGCACGGCCAGTGAGGAGGCGGTGGCCGAGGAACTGGCCGCCGGCGATCTGGTGCGCCTGCACTGGCGCAACCTGCCGCCAGGCCTGGAGGTGCTCAGCGTCCGCTGCGGGGTGATCAGCCGCAGCGGCTATCGCCTGTCACCGGCGGCACGGGCGATGATCGACACCCTGGTCAGCCTGGATGCTGCCCCATCGCCCGCAGACGCCGGGCATCGACAATCTCCACCTCACCATAGCCCAGGCGCACCACGCCGGACTGCTCGAAGCTCTTGAGGATCTGGTTGATGGTCTGGCGCGACAGCGACAGCATCAGCGCCAGCTGTTCCTGGGACACCTGCAGCCGCCACTGGGCGACATCGCGCTCGCCGTAGCCTTCGGCCATCTGCAGCAGGCGCTGGGCCACCCGCGGCGCGGCGGCCAGCAGGCTCTGCTGCTCCAGGGCAACGAACACCCAGCGCAACTTGTGGCTCATCAGCAAGGCCAGCTCTCGCCAAAGCACAGGCTCGCGCGCCAGCCACTCGAGCAGCGGCGCCTGGGGGATCCACAGCAGGCGCGTCGGTCCTTCGGCATAGGCGTCATGGGTACGCGGCTGGCCGTCGAACAGGCTGATCTCGCCGAACCAGTGGGGCGATTCAACCAACGTCAACAACGCCTCCTTGCCCTCGCTGCTGACCGCGCCGACCCGCATCGCCCCCTCTAGCACCGCATACAGGCCACAGGGCGCATCGCCGCGCTGGAACAGGCACTGCCCCGGCGCCAGCTCGCGCGAACGCCCCAGGGCCAGCAGGCTATCCTGAACGGTAGCGGGCAATTGCCGGAACCACTGGCCATGCAGCAGCTGGATACGCGGATCGTGCATGGCGCCTCGCAAGACGAACTCTGTCGGCCAGGCGACAGACGACGGTGACTGAACGGGGGCAAGCTGCGCTCACCCCTGATGGAGGAACAACAATGAAAAACCTCGTCGAGCACCTGAGTCAATACGCGACCTACCACCGCGACCCGCGCAATATCGCCACCCACTTCATCGGCATTCCGCTGATCGTGCTGGCCGTGACCATCCTGCTGTCGCGCCCCGGCTGGGAACTGGCCGGCGTCTGGCTGTCGCCGGCGCTGTTGCTGGCGGGCTGGTCGGTGTGGTTCTACCTGCGCCTGGACCTGCGCTTCGGGCTGGTGATGGGCCTGCTGCTGGGGCTGTGCCTGTGGGCCGGCCAGGCACTGGCCGTGCAGAGCACCGGGCTGTGGCTGAGCGCCGGGCTGGGAGCGTTCGTGGTGGGCTGGATCATCCAGTTCGTCGGCCACTGGTACGAAGGGCGCAAGCCGGCGTTCGTCGATGACCTGAGCGGGCTGATCATCGGGCCGCTGTTCGTGGTGGCGGAGCTGGCGTTCATGGCCGGGCTGTGCCCTGAGCTGAAAAAAGCCGTGGAGGCCAAGGCCGGGCCGGTGGCCATCCGCCAGAAGAAAGCGGCGATCTGACCAGAAGAGTCAGGGGCCGCCGCACACCCCAACGCGACACAGCCGCTCCCGCAGGCTTGTGCAAACCCTGTGGGAGCGGCCTTGTGTCGCGATGGGCTGCACAGCAGCCCCGGCAATTTCTCAAGTCACCTGGGTGCGCGACTCCACCCCCAGGTCATCCCACACCGACTCGGCCAGGTGGAACGTGGCGTTGGCCGCCGGGATCCCGCAGTAGATCGCGCTCTGCATGATCACCTCCTTGATCTCCTCTCGCGTTACGCCATTATTGGCGGCAGCGCGCAGGTGCAGCTTGAGCTCTTCGTTGCGGTTCATGCCGATCAGCATGGCGATGGTGATCAGGCTGCGGGTATGCCTCGCCAAGCCGGGGCGCGTCCAGATATCGCCCCAGGCATGCCGGGTGATCATCTCCTGGAACTCGCCGTTGAAGTCATTGAGCTTCTCCAGGCTGCGGTCGACATGGGCATCGCCCAGTACCGCGCGGCGCACCTGCATGCCCGCCTCGTAGCGTTGTTTCTCGTCCACGGTGTACTCCTCAGCGGCTCGACAGGAAGTCGAGCACACGGGCGCTGAATGGCGCGCCGATTTCGACATTGGACAGGTGCGCCGCCGCAAACTCGGCGTACTCGGCGCCATGGATGCCGGCCTGCATGAAGCGACCATGCTCGGTGGTGGTCACCGCATCGGCGGTGCCGGCGACGATCAAGGTCGGCACCTGGATGTGGTTGAGCTGGTCACGGAAATCGGCATCGCGCACCGCCGCGCAATTGGCCGCGTAGCCTTGCGGCGAGGTCTGCGCCAGCATCTGGCAGATACGCAAGGTGCGTTCCGGCTCGGCGGCGGCGAACGCCGGGGTGAACCAGCGGGCGATGGACGCATCACGCAGTTCGGTCATGGCCTGCCGGCCACCCGCGAGCACGGTGGCGATGCGGGTGTTCCACACCTCGTCGTTGGCGATCTTCGCCGCGGTGTTGCACAGGGTCAGGCTGAGCAAGCGGCTACCCGCATTGATGCCCAGCCACTGACCGATCAGGCCGCCCATGGACAGGCCTATGAAGTGGGCCTTCTCGATATCCTGGGCATCGAGCAGGGTCAGCACGTCGCCCCCCAACTGCTCGATGCTGTAGGGCCCCTCGCTGACCAGCGAACCGCCATGCCCCCGGGTGTCGTAGCGCAGCACACGGAAATGTTCGGCCCATGCCGGGATCTGCGCATCCCACATGTGCAGGTCGGTGCCCAGCGAATTGGACAGGACCAACACCGGCGCGTCAGCCGGACCGTCGAGTTGGTAATGCATTTCGCCATCGGCCAGTTGCAGGTGCGCCAAAGCGGTCTCCTTTCAGGCAGTGAATCGTTGATGTTCGGCCACGGCGCGCGCCACCCAGACGCGGGCCTGGCCGAGGTAATGTGCCGGGTCGAGCAGGCGGTCGAGTTCGTCGGCGGACAGTTCGGCGCTGACCTGTGGCTCGTCGCCCAGCACGGCACGCAAATGGCGATCCTCGGCCACGGCGCGCCGGCAGCATTGCTCCAGAAGGTGATGGGCACGCTCGCGCCCCAGGCGCTGGGCGAGCACGATACTGACCGCCTCGGCCAGCACCAGGCCCTGGGTCAGGTCCAGGTTGCGGCGCATGCGGGCGGCGTCCACCTCCATGCCCTCGGCGATCAGCTGCGCCTGGCGCAGGGCGCCGGAGACCAGGCAACAGATTTCCGGCAGGGTTTCCCATTCCGCGTGCCACAGGCCAAGGCTACGCTCGTGCTCCTGGGGCATCGCGGCGAACAATGTCGAGACCAGTCCCGGTACACGGGTGGCAGCACCGATCAGCACCGCCGCGCCCACCGGGTTGCGCTTGTGCGGCATGGTCGAGGACCCGCCCTTGCCCGGCGCGGCGGGCTCGAACAGCTCGCCCGCCTCGGTCTGCATCAGCAGGCTGACATCCCGGCCGAACTTGCCCAGGCTGCCGGCGACCAGGCCCAATACCGAGGCGAACTCCACCAGGCGGTCCCGCTGGGTATGCCATGGCTGTTCGGGCAAGGACAGTTTCAACTGCGCGGCCAGGGCTTCTGCCACTGGCAAGGCCTTGCTGCCCAACGCCGCCAGGCTGCCCGAGGCGCCGCCAAACTGCAGTACCAGCAGGCGCGGGCGCAGCTCCTTGAGGCGCTGGCGATGACGGTTCAGGGCGCCGAGCACACCGGCCAGTTTCATGCCCAGCGTCACCGGCGTGGCATGCTGCAGCCAGGTACGCCCCACCAGCGGCGTGTCGGCATGTTGCAGGGCCTGACGAGCCAGGGTGTCGGCCAGCTTGGCAAGGTCGCGGTCGATCAGCGCCAGGGCGTCACGCAGTTGCAGCACCAGGCCGCTGTCCATCGCATCCTGGCTGGTCGCGCCCAGGTGCACGTAGCGCTCGGCCTCGGGCACGCCGCTGGCGACCACCTTGCCCAAGGCCTTGACCAGCGGAATCGCCGAGTTGCCAGCGGTGGCGATGGCATCGGCCAAGGCACGCACGTCATAACGCTCGGCCTTGCAGGCCGTCTCGATGGCGGTCACCGCCGTGTGCGGCACCAGGCCGGCACCGGCCTCGGCGCGGGCCAAGGCGGCCTCGAAATCGAGCATGCCCTGCAACCGGCCACGGTCAGAGAAGATCTCGCGCATGGCCGGCGCGGTGAAGTAGGCGTCGAACAGTTGGTTGCTCATGCAACGTCCTTAATGATCGTGATGCAGATACGCCGCCTGCTTGGGCAGGCGCAGGCTGAACAGGAAGGCCACCGCCATCATCGCGGTCACGTACCAGTAGAAGGTGTTCTCCATGCCTAAGGTTTTCAAGCCCAGCGCAACGTATTCGGCCGAGCCGCCAAACACCGCGTTGGCCACCGCGTAGGCCAGCCCCACCCCCAGCGCACGGACCTGCGGCGGGAACATCTCGGCCTTCACCAGGCCGCTGATGGAGGTGTAGAAGCTGACGATGCACAGTGCCAGGGTTACCAGCACGAAGGCCATGAACGGGCTGCTCACGGTCTTCAGCGCCATCAGCAACGGCACGGTGAAAATCGTCCCGAGGGCGCCGAACAGGAGCATCGAATTGCGTCGGCCGATACGGTCGGAGAGCATGCCGAACACCGGCTGCAGGATCATGAACAGGAACAGCGCGCCAGTCATCACGAAACTGGCGCTCTTGGCGTTCATGCCGGCCGTATTGACCAGGTACTTCTGCATGTAGGTGGTGAAGGTGTAGAAGATCAGCGAGCCACCGGCGGTGTAGCCCAGCACGGTGATGAAGGCGGCGGCATGGTTGCGGAACAGTCCGCGGATGGTACCGGCCTCCTTGTCCTGGCGGGTCTCGGCGCTGCTGGTCTCCTTCAGCGAGCGGCGCAGCATCAGCGAGATCAGCGCGGCGATGGCGCCGACCACGAACGGGATGCGCCAGCCGTATGCCCGCAGCTCTTCCTCGCTGAGCAACTGTTGCAGGATCACCACCACCAGCACCGCCAGCAACTGGCCGCCGATCAGGGTGACGTACTGGAACGAGGCGAAGAAGCCGCGCTGGCCGCGCAAGGCCACTTCGCTCATGTAGGTGGCGGTGGTGCCGTACTCGCCGCCCACCGACAGGCCCTGGATCAGCCGCGCCAGGAGCAGCAGCGCCGGCGCCCAGGCGCCGATGCTGGCGTAGGTCGGCAGGCAGGCGATGATCAGCGAGCCGCCGCACATCATCAGCACCGAGATCATCAGCGAATTCTTGCGCCCGTGGCGGTCGGCCAGGCGGCCGAAGATCCAGCCACCGATGGGGCGCATCAGGAAGCCCGCGGCGAACACGCCGGCGGTATTGAGCAACTGCACGGTGGGGTCGTCGGAGGGGAAGAAGGCCGGTGCGAAGTAGATCGCGCAGAAGGCGTAGACATAGAAGTCGAACCATTCCACCAGGTTGCCCGAGGAGGCGCCGACGATGGCGAAGATCCGCTTGCTGCGCTCTTCGCCGGTGTAATAGCTGGAAGTCATGGTGTTTTTACTCTTGGGAGGTCACTGCAAAGTCTAGACATACCCAGTAACAATCTCGTTCCCTGTCAGACACGGTTCCCTGTAGGAGCGGCCCTTTCGCGACATAAGGCCGCTCCTACAGGGCGCGCGTCCAACTTCAGACCCGCTCGATGGCCAGTGCCAACCCTTGGCCAACTCCGACGCACATGGTCGCCAACGCCTTGCGCCCACCGCTCCTCTCCAGCTGATGCAACGCCGTCAGCACCAGCCGCGCCCCGCTCATCCCCAGCGGATGCCCCAGGGCAATCGCGCCGCCGTTAGGGTTGACCTGCGGCGCATCATCCGCCACGCCCAGCTCGCGCAGCACCGCCAGCCCCTGGCTGGCAAACGCCTCGTTGAGCTCGATGACATCGAAATCCGCCACCGCCACACCCAGCCGTTCGGTCAGTTTGCGCACCGCCGGCACCGGGCCGATACCCATCACCCGTGGCGCCACGCCGGCACTGGCCATGCCCAGCACCCGGGCGCGTGGGGTCAGGCCATGTTTCTTCACCGCATCGGCCGAGGCCAGGATCAGTGCGGCGGCGCCATCGTTGACGCCCGAGGCATTGCCTGCGGTAACCGTCTTGTCCGGGCCATTGACCGGCTTGAGCCTGTTCAGCGCCTCCAGCGTGGTGTCCGGGCGCAGGTGCTCATCCTGCTCGACCACGGTCTCGCCTTTTTTATGGGCGATACGTACCGGCACGATCTCTTCGGCAAAGTAACCGGCAGCCTGCGCGGCGGCGGCCTTTTGCTGGCTGCGCAGGGCGAAGGCGTCCTGGTCGACGCGCGACACCTGGTAATCGTCAGCGACGTTGTCGGCGGTCTCGGGCATGGAGTCCACGCCATGTTGCGCCTTCATCAACGGATTGACGAAGCGCCAGCCGATGGTGGTGTCCTCAAGCTTCATGTTGCGCGAGTAGCCGCTCTCGGCTTTTCCCATCACGAACGGCGCGCGGGACATCGACTCGACGCCACCGGCAATGGCCAGCTCCATCTCGCCACTGGCGATGGCGCGAAACGCGCTGCCGATGGCGTCCATGCCCGAGGCGCACAGACGATTGAGGGTCACGCCAGGAATGCTCTGCGGCAGACCGGCCAGCAGCAGCGCCATGCGCGCCACGTTACGGTTGTCCTCGCCGGCCTGGTTGGCGCAGCCGAGGAACACTTCGTCGAGCAGCTCCCACTGCACCTGCGGATTGCGCTCGACCAGCGCCTTGAGCGGCACCGCCGCCAGGTCGTCGGCGCGCACGCCGGCCAGGGCGCCGCCAAAGCGGCCAATGGGGGTGCGAATGGCGTCGCAGATAAAGACGTCACGCATCAGGCTTCTCCTGCCGTCTGGCCATGGGCGGCGGCGGTGCGCGCTTCGAGGTCGCGCAGGGCGGACAGCTCGACGTCGCTGGGTGCCGCGGTCTGCTGCACGTCGTCGGCGAAGCGGATCGCCCAGCCGGTAGCGGCAACGATCTGCTCGCGAGTCACGCCCGGATGGATCGACGTGACCACGAATTCATGGGTGTCCGCTTCCGGCTCCATGATGCACAGGTCGGTGATGATGCCGACCGGCCCCTCGCCAGGCAGGCCCAGGCGCTTGCGCGAGTCACCGCCTTCGCCGTGGCCGACCGAGGTGATGAAATCGAGCTTGTCGACGAAGGCACGTGGCGACTGCTTGAGAATGATCAGCACCTGCTTGGCGGAACCGGCAATCTCCGGCGCACCGCCGGCACCTGGCAGGCGGGTCTTCGGCGCGTGGTAGTCGCCGACCACCGTGGTGTTGATGTTGCCAAAGCGGTCGACCTGGGCCGCGCCGAGGAAGCCGACGTCGATGCGCCCGCCCTGCAGCCAGTAGCGGAAGATCTCGCCGGTCGGCACCACGGTGTCGGCGGTCTCGGCCAGCTCGCCGTCACCGATGGACAGCGGCAGCACGCTGGGCTTGGCGCCGATCGGGCCGGACTCGTAGATCAGCACGACATCGGGCGATGAGGTCAGGCGCGCCAGGTTGGCGGCCTTCGACGGCAAGCCGATGCCGACGAAGCACACGGCACCGTTGCGCAGGCGTCGGGCCGCCGCGACAGTCATCATTTCGGAAGTGGAATAGCTCATTGCGCGGCCTCCGCGGTGCTGGCCAGCTTGGCCTGGAATTCGGTGAAGTCCCGGGTGCCACGGATGAAGGTGTCGATCCAGGCGGTGAACGACTCGCGGTTGCGGGCGATCGGGTCCCAGGCCTGGTAGAAGCGGTTGTCACGCTCGTAGTAGCCGTGGGCGTAGGACGGGTGGGCGCCGCCGGGTACCAGGCACACCGCGCTGAGCGCCCAGGTCGGCAACACGCAGGCATTCATCGGCGCATTCAGGTCATCGACGATCTCCTCGACGGTGACGATGCAGCGCTTGGCCGCCAGGGCCGCTTCCTTCTGCACGCCGAGGATGCCCCACAGCAGCACGTTGCCCTTGCGGTCGGCCTTCTGCGCGTGGATCACGGTGACGTCCGGGCGCACCGACGGCACGGCGGCGAGGACCTCGCCGGTGAACGGGCAGGTGACGCTCTTGATCAGCGGATTGACCTTCGGCAGGTCGGAGCCGGCGTAGGCGCGCAGCACCGCGAACGGCAGGCCGGAGGCGCCGGCGACATAGGCGTTGGCCAGGTCGGCGTGGCTGTGCTCCTCGATCTCGATGGCGTACGGCCACTGCTTCTCCACCGCGTCGCGCAGGCGATGCAGCGAACCGACGCCGGGATTGCCGCCCCAGGAAAAGATCAGCTTGCGCGCGCAGCCGGCACCGATCAGCTGGTCGTAGATCAGGTCCGGGGTCATGCGCACCAGGGTCAGGTCGCGCTTGCCCTGGCGGATGATCTCGTGACCGGCCGCCGTCGGGATCAAGTGGGTGAAACCTTCGAGGGCGACGCGGTCGCCATCCTGGATGAACTGCTTCACAGCCTCGTGAAGCGAGAGGATTGCTGCCATTGGAGACTCCTGGTCAGGTCGAGTCGAGTCAGTGAGCAGCGGGCCATTGCGTCGCTGCGATGGGCCCAGATTACGGAGGCTATCGGGGTGCTTACAATCCGATAATCGCACTTTCGTGCGATTATCGAACAACTTGTTATCTTGCTACTTATGCGCGCCCCTGTCGTCTCAGGTCGCGTCGGCGTGGCTTACCAGCCCCTTGACCACCACCGCCAGGGTGGCCAGCGCCGCCGGCACCAACAGCGCGGTCAGTACCTGCTCGAAAGTCCACCCCAGCCCCAGCAGCGTCGCCCCGCTCCAGGCACCGAGAATCGCGCCGAAGCGACCGATCCCGAGCATCCACGACACCCCAGTGGCGCGCCCCTGGGTCGGGTAGAACCGCGCTGCCAGCGAAGGCATGGCCGACTGCGCGCCGTTCACGCACATGCCGGCGACCAGCACCAGCGTGGCCAGCAAGGTAATGTTGCCCAGGCTCTGCCCCACGGCATAGGCGAACACACCCGCCAGCAGGTAGAAGATGCCGATCACCTTGTGCGGGTTGAAGCGGTCCATCGCCCAACCCACGGCCACCGCACTGAGCACGCCGCCGAACTGGAACAATGCGCCGATGAAGGCAGCCTGCTCCATGCTCGCGCCGCTGTCACGCATCAGGGTCGGCAGCCAACTGGTCAGCAGGTAGACGATCACCAGGCCCATGAAGTAGGTCAGCCACAGCAGCACGGTGCCCAGGCCATAGGTGCCCGAGAAGATCACCGCGAACACGTTGCGCGCCGCCACCACCTTGTGCTCAGGCACACTGAAGCTCGCGGCCTGGGCCACCAGGGCCGGGGCAATCGGCGCCAAGGTCCGGCGCACCTTCTCGGTGCCACGGTTGCGCACCACCAGGAACCGCGCCGACTCCGGCAACCAGGCCAACAACACCAGCGCCAGCAGCAACGGCAGCACCCCGCCGATCACCAGCAGGCTATGCCAGCCATAGGCCGGGATCAGCTTGGCCGAGATGAAACCACCTCCGGCCATGCCCAGGTTGAAGCCACAGAACATGCTGGTCACCAGCAGCGACTTGAGCCGTTCCGGGGTGTACTCGGAAAGCAAGGTAGTGGCATTGGGCATGCCCGCCCCCAGGCCCAGGCCGGTCAGAAAGCGCAGCACCAGCAACTGGTCGACATTGGTCGCGTAGGCCGAGGCCAGGCTGAACCCGCCGAACACCAGCACGGCCCCCACCAGCACGCCCTTGCGCCCGAAGCGGTCGGCCAGCGGCCCGGAGCCGAGGGCGCCAAACACCATGCCGATCAGCGCGGCGCTCATCACCGGGCCGAGGCTGGCACGGTCGATGCCCCATTCCTGGGATAGCGCCGGGGCGATGAAACCCATGGCGGCAGTGTCCAGGCCATCGAGGAAGACGATCAGGAAGCACAGGATCACCACCCGCCATTGATAGCGCGACAGCGGTTGGTCATTGATGAAGGACTGGACATCGAGGCAGTTGCCGACAGCGGATTGAGGCTTGTTCATTGTTGTTATCCGGGAGTTGGGCACAGGCAGGCTACCGGCGCATCGCTGATACGCAGGAGCAGGAAACGTTGGATACGACGGCCTGGGATCAGCCGGGCAGCAGCACTGCGCGCGGGTGCGGCCGCGACAGCGAACGGACGGTCTTCATGGGGGATGCCCTCGGGCCTGTTGTTATTGTCCGGTCGGCAAAGCCGACGCGTGCGACAGACATTAATCAGCAGGTGTGGGTAGCGCAATTCGTCGGGAACGACACTGTGCGTTTATCGAACAGGAAACGGCAGCGCCGGTTCGGCAGCTCAGCCCGCACGGTGTGAAAGCCCGTTTGCCGGCGATGGGCGCAATGCGCCCCGACGTTGCTCAGCCAAACAACTGGTGACACAGGTCCCGGCTGGCCGCCAGCAGGATCGGCAGGAAACGTTGCTCCAGTTCCCCACGGCTGACCCGACCGACATGGGTGCTCACGTTCAACGCCGCCAGCACCTGCCCGGAGGCGTCATAGATCGGCACGGCAATCGAACGCAACCCCTGCTCCAGTTCCTGGTCGACCACGCACCAACCCTGCTCGCGCACCTGCTGGATGCAGGCGAACAACGATTCAGGGTCGTGCAGTGTACGGCTGGTCCGCGCCTTGAGGTCCGCCCTATCCAGATATTCGTGCAGGCTGGCGTCGTCAAGCGCCGCCAAGAGGATGCGCCCCATCGACGTGCAATAGGCCGGCAACCGCCCACCGACGGACAGGTCGACCGAGATCAACCGTTCGACCGTGGCCGAGCGCGCTATATAAAGAATGTCGTCGCCTTCCAGCGTGGCCATGTTGGCCGCTTCGTGTAGCTGGTCGCTGATCCGGTCGAGGTAGGGCTGTGCCGATACCGCCAACGGCGTCGACGACAGGTAGGCATGGCCAAGGGTCAACACCTTGGGCAACAGCGAATAGGTACGCCCGTCGGTGGTCGCATAACCCAGCTTCATCAAGGTATGCAGACAACGCCGCACCGCCGCCCGGGGTATTTCCGTGCGGTGGCTGATCTGCGCGATGGTCAGGTGTCGCTTGCGCTCCTGGAACGCCTGGATCACTGCCAGCCCGCGGGCCAGGGAAGTCATGAAGTCCGGGTCGCCGGTGAAGGCCTGAATGCGCTTGGCCGCGGACGCCACGATCGGCGGTGCCAGGGCGGGGCTGGTACTGCGCGTGGGCTCGTTTGCTGGCGGCCCGCTGGTTTCTTCGCTCATGGACATGCCTCAAAAAATCGCTACCTCGTGCGATTATCGAACGAACGGCCGATAATCGCAATTGACCGCTGACACGTTTGCTTATACCTTTCCCCTGCCACATGTGGCTTCTTTGGAGAGACTGGTCAGGTACCCACCGTAGAAGTCCCAGGCAGCGGCCTCGCCTCCTAGCGAGGCCGTTTTCATTTCTGACAGCGAACGGTCAAAGTGGCCCCCTGACAAGTGGAACTTTCAGCACGCCAATCAGGCCAAAACTTTGTCTGGCCAGAATAACTTCCGGTCTGTTGTCAATGACGCGTAAAGAACGATAGCCTTCGAATTGACGATTGCTATAATCGGCACTGTTGATTGCCAGTGCTGTATAACGGATCCAATCGATAAACTTTCGTTGCCTTCCTGACGCCAGCCCGCTGCTTGAGCAGCGGCGTGTCGTGTGGTGCACGGCAGGTCGCCCTCCCCACGCACAGTCATTCCAAGTGCAACGATGTGTACGCGCTGCCTGTATGTCCACATTCAGCATGTGTATTTAACGGCCAACGCCCAACTTAACCTATTCAGGTATTACTGTGACGAAAGAAGAACTGCGCGCCGAACTCGAGCGCCAGGCTGAACGTTACAAGGATGTTTACGGTGGTGAAGTCACCACCTATGCCGCACAACCCGACCCGGAACGCAAACCCTGGCGTAAACGCGCCAGCATTCTCGACCAGGCCTTCGCCCAGGAGATCGAGAAGATCGAAAAGGAACTGCGCAGCGACGGCGATTGAAGCTGAGCGATGCTACAGCGCCATCACCCTATGGCGATTGCAGCGAGGCATCCTGGGCAAAATTGCTCGATATGAAATGGAATCACACAAATTTCATACAAGCGTTTTAATTGCGGAAAACTTGCCTAAATCGTCTCAAATCGCTGATTTTTCTGAAATTTATCGATTTTTTACGGCGTTTTTTCGCAACAGCCCCCTCGCACGACGCGTGGATGGGGTCGACATTCCCCTGCCATCGGTCAGTGGCGGGTGCATCGATTGCCATGGTTTTCTGGCATAATCCGCCCCCCCTAAGACCGCCAGACAACCTTCATGATCGATTTATTCAGCGGACTGGATGCCTGGGTTATCGTGAGCCTGACGCTCGCTCTGACCTTCGTGCTCGCATTCGAGTTCATCAATGGCTTTCATGACACCGCCAACGCGGTAGCCACTGTCATCTATACCAAGGCCATGCCACCGCACCTGGCCGTGTTCTTCTCCGGGGTGTTCAACTTCCTCGGCGTTCTGCTCGGCGGTGTCGGGGTGGCCTACGCCATCGTCCACCTGCTGCCGGTCGAACTGCTGATCAACGTGAACACCGGCCACGGCCTGGCCATGGTCTTCTCGCTGCTGGCTGCGGCCATCACCTGGAACCTGGGCACCTGGTACTTCGGTATCCCGGCCTCCAGTTCACACACCCTGATCGGCTCGATCCTCGGTGTCGGCCTGGCCAACGCCCTGCTCAGCGACATTCCGCTGGGCGACGGCGTCAACTGGCAGAAGGCGATCGACATCGGCATGTCCCTGGTGCTTTCGCCCATGGCCGGCTTCGCTGTCGCCGCCCTGCTGCTGATCGGCCTGAAATGGTGGCGTCCGCTGTCGAAGATGCACAAGACCCCGGACCAGCGCCGCAAGCTCGACGACAAGAAGCACCCGCCGTTCTGGAACCGCCTGGTGCTGGTGATCTCGGCCATGGGCGTGAGCTTCGTGCACGGCTCCAACGATGGCCAGAAAGGCATCGGTCTGATCATGCTGGTGCTGATCGGCATCGTCCCGGCCAAGTTCGTCCTCGACCTGAACAGCACCACCTACCAGATCGAGCGTACCCGTGACGCCACCCTGCACCTGAGCCAGTTCTACCAGCGCAACGCCGCCACCCTGGGCGAGTTCCTGGCGCTGGGCAAGGCGCAGGCGAGCGACCTGCCGGAGCAGTTCAGCTGCAATCCACAGCAGACCGAGCCAACCATCGCCGCGCTGCAATCGTCGCTGGCCGGCGTGACCGACTACCGCGCCCTGAGCGCCGAGAAGCGCGTCGAAGTACGTCGCTACCTGCTGTGCCTGGACGACACGGCGAAGAAGGTCGGCAAGCTGCCGGGCCTGCAGGCCCGTGAAAAGGCCGACCTGGAGAAACTGCGCAAGGACCTGACCGCCACCACCGAGTATGCACCGTTCTGGGTGATCGTCGCCGTCGCACTGGCCCTGGGCCTGGGCACCATGGTCGGCTGGAAACGCGTGGTACTGACTGTCGGCGAGAAGATCGGCAAGCAGGGCATGACCTATGCCCAGGGCATGTCGGCCCAGATCACCGCGGCCTGCGCCATCGGCATGGCCAACGTGTTCAGCCTGCCGGTGTCCACCACCCACGTGCTGTCGTCGGGTGTCGCCGGTACCATGGTCGCCAACAAGAGCGGCCTGCAGGGCGGCACCGTGAAGACCATCCTGCTGGCCTGGGTACTCACCCTGCCGGCAACGATGGGCCTGGCGGCCGGCCTGTTCTGGCTGGCCACCAAGGCCATTGGCTGAGTGCTGATGCAGTACTGAAAAAGGCGCCTTTGCAGGGCGCCTTTTTCATATCCGTCATTCGCGCCCTATCGCGGGGTAACGGGTTTAACGTTTCTTCCCGCCCAGCAACGATCCCATCAACCCACGCACCAACTGCCGCCCCAACTGATTGGCCGCCTGGCGCACCGCCGACTTGATGGCCTGCCCCGCCGCGCTCTGCAGAAACTCGCCGGCCTTGTCGGCGAAGCTGTCCTCGTCGGCCTTGGCCTGGGGCGCGGGCTCCACCGGCTCGCCCTTGCGCTGGGTAAGCATTTCATAGGCCGACTCACGGTCCACCGGCTTGTCATAGCGCCCTGCCAGCGGCGATGCCGCGATCAGTGCCTGCCGCTCGACTGCGCTCAATGGCCCGATCCGCGACTGCGGCGGCGCGACCAGCACCCGCTGGACCATGGCCGGCGTACCCTTCTCTTCCAACGTCCCGACCAGAGCCTCACCAATGCCCAGCTCGGTCAACACCGCCAGGCTGTCGAACGCCGGATTGGGACGGAAACCATCGGCCACCGCGCGCAGCGACTTCTGCTCCTTGGCGGTGAATGCCCGCAGGCCATGCTGGATGCGCAGCCCCAACTGAGCCAGTACCGCATCCGGCAGGTCGCCCGGCGACTGGGTGACGAAATACACCCCCACGCCCTTGGAGCGGATCAACCGCACCACCAGCTCCAGGCGGTCCTGCAACGCCTTGGGGGTGCCGTTGAACAGCAGGTGCGCTTCGTCGAAGAACAGTGCCAGCACCGGCTTGTCGGAATCGCCACGCTCCGGCAACTGCTCGAACAGCTCGGCCAGCAGCCACAACAGGAAGGTCGCGTAGACCTTGGGCGCGTCATGCACCAGGCGGCTGGCATCGAGCAGGTGAATACGCCCGCGACCATCGCCTTCGGGGCGCAGCAGGTCCTGCAGTTGCAGCGCCGGCTCGCCGAACAGCGCCTCGGCGCCCTGCTGTTCCAGGGTCGCCAGCCGGCGCAGCAAGGCCTGCGTGGAAGCGCCGGTCATCAAGGCGCTGTCCTCGCCCAGCAGCTGCGGGTTGTCCTTCAGGTGCGCGAGCAGGGCCTTGAGGTCTTTCAGGTCGAGCAGCAGCAGGCCTTCGCGATCGGCCACCTTGAACGCCGCATACAAGGCGGCCTGCTGGCTGTCTGTGAGCTCCAGCAGGTTGCCCAGCAACAACGGTCCCATTTCGCTCAAGGTAGTGCGCAATGGATGCCCCGATTGCCCCGCGATATCCCAAAGACTTACCGGATAAGCCTGGGGCGTGTGGTTCAGCCAGGGCATGCCGGCGATCCGCTCGGCCACCTTGCCCTGGGGCGCCCCCGCCGCGCCCAGGCCGCACAGGTCGCCCTTCACATCTGCGGCGAATACCACGACCCCGGCATCGCTGAACAGCTCGGCCAGATGTTGCAGGGTGACCGTCTTGCCGGTGCCGGTGGCCCCGGCCACCAGGCCGTGCCGGTTGGCCAGTCGCATGGACTGGGACACCGGCTGACCATCGGGACCTGCTCCTACTACCATTCGTAAGAAATCCGACATCTTCTTTCATCCCCTGCTCAAGTTCTGACGCGTGACAGCCGATATTTCAAATTGATTCTTCCAGAAAGACAGTAACAACCCGAAAAGGACCCACGGGAATTGTTGCACTGTTTTCCAGCCGTGCTTTGTGCGAACGACCCGATAAAAAACCTTAGCGGACGCGATCACGTTATGAATAAAAGCCTTCGTTTCAGCCATAAGATTCTTCTGGCGGCATCACTGATCGTGATACTCGCCTTCAGCCTCTTCACCCTTTACAACGACTACCTCCAGCGTAACGCCATTCGCGAAGACCTGGAGAACTACCTGGCTGAGATGGGCGAGTCCACCTCCACCAATATCCGCAACCTGTTCGAAGGGCGCATCAAGCTGGTCGAGAACGTCGCCCAGAATATTGCCCAGTACCCACAGAACACCGGTACCCTGCTGGGCCAGAACGCCCTCACCTCGAGCTTCCAGACCATCTATCTGGGCCAGCCCGACGGCACCTTCACCGTGCGCCCGGACACCAAGATGCCCGACGGCTATGACCCGCGCGTGCGTCCTTGGTACAAGGACGGCCTGAACGCCAATGGCACGATCCTCACCGAACCCTATATCGACATGGCCACCAATGAGCTGGTCATTTCGATCATCAGCACCGCCTCGCGCTCGGTCGGTGTGGTCGGCGGCGACCTGGCCCTCGACGGACTGGTGCAGATCATCAACTCGCTGAACTTCGGCGGCATGGGCTACGCGTTTCTGGTCAACGACCAGGGCAAGATCCTGGTACACCCGGACAAGAACCTGGTGATGAAGTCGCTGTCGGACCTGTTCCCGCAGAACACGCCCAGGCTGTCCAGCAACCTGACCGAAGTGACGCTCAACGGCGAAACCCGCCTGCTTACCTTCACCCCGGTCAAGGGCCTGCCGTCGGCCAACTGGTACATCGGCCTGTCGGTGGACAAGGACAAGGCCTTCTCGATGCTCAGCACCTTCCGCACTTCGGCGGTGATCGCCACGCTGGTGGCGGTGGTGATCATCATCGCCCTGCTCGGCCTGCTGATCCGCGTGCTGATGCAGCCGCTGCACACCATGACTCGCGCCATGTCGAACATCGCCGAGGGTGAAGGCGACCTGACCCGCCGTCTGGAAATCCACAACCACGACGAGTTCGGCATCCTCGGTAGCGCCTTCAACCGCTTCGTCGAGCGTATCCATGGTTCGATCCGCGAGGTGTCCTCGGCCACCGAGCAAGTCAACGAAGTGGCACTGCGGGTCATCAGCGCCTCGAATTCGTCGATGAGCAACTCCGACGAGCAGTCCAATCGCACCAACAGCGTCGCCGCCGCCATCAACCAGCTCGGCGCCGCCGCCCAGGAAATCGCCGGCAACGCCGCCCAGGCCTCGCAGCATGCCAGCTCCGCGCGGCTGCTGGCCGAGGAAGGCCAGCAGGTGGTGCAACGCAACATCGATGCGATGAACCGCCTGTCGGACCTGATCGTCACCTCCAGCGAGCATATCGAGACGCTGAACAACAAGACCGTCAACATTGGCCAGATCCTCGAGGTGATCACCAGCATTTCCCAGCAGACCAACCTGCTCGCCCTCAACGCTGCCATCGAGGCTGCCCGCGCCGGCGAGGCAGGACGTGGTTTTGCCGTGGTCGCCGACGAGGTGCGCAACCTGGCGCACCGCACCCAGGAGTCGGCGCAACAGGTGCAGACCATGATCGAGGAGCTGCAGGTCGGCGCCCGCGAGTCGGTCGACACCATGGGCCAGAGCCAGCGTCATAGCCAGGACAGCATGGAGATCGCCAACCAGGCCGGCGAACGCCTGGGCAGCGTCACCCAGCGCATCGGCGAGATCGACGGCATGAACCAGTCGGTGGCTACCGCCACCGAAGAGCAGACCGCCGTGGTCGACTCGATCAACATGGATATCAACGAGATCAACATGCTCAACCAGGAAGGCGTCGAGAACCTGCAGGCCACCCTGCGCGCCTGCTCGGACCTCGAGCAACAGGCCGGCCGCCTCAAGCAACTGGTCGGCAGCTTCCGCATCTGACCTGCCGCCCGCTCCCGTCATGGGAGCGGGCTTGCCCCGCGACTGGGCGCCCCGCCAAATCCCGATCGAACAAACTATCCTTCAGACAGGTCAACCCTCAGGCGCGTCATCGCCGGTTCATTACCGCCGGATGACACACTCGAGGACGATCCCGGAGGGATGCTGATCGTGCACATCGCCGACATCACCATGTTCTACGCCCCGGCCAGCGGCGGCGTGCGAACCTATCTTGATGCCAAACACCGCCGCCTCGACGCCATGCCCGGCGTTCGCCACAGCCTGCTGATTCCCGGTGCCAATGCCAGCCATGTCGATGGTGTCTACCACGTACCGGCCCCGCCCCTGCCCTTCGGCAATGGCTACCGCTTCCCGTTGCGCCTGGCGCCCTGGTGCAAGGAGCTGCGCCGCCTGCAGCCCGACCTGATCGAGGTCGGTGACCCCTACCTCACCGCCTGGGCAGCCCTGGAGGCGCGGCGCAAGCTCGATGTGCCGGTGATCGGCTTCTATCATTCCGACCTGCCCTTGCTGGTAAGCAACCGCATGGGCAACTGGTTCACCCCCAATGTCGAGGCCTACGTCAGCAAGCTCTACGGGCATTTCGACCGAGTCCTGGCGCCCAGCCAGGTAATGGCCGACAAGTTGCGCCGGCTGGGCGTTGAGAATGTGCACGTGCAGCGCCTGGGTGTGGACTTGGCGCTGTTCAACCCCGACCGGCACGACCCCGGCCTGCGTGCCGAGATGGGCATCGCCGACGACCGTCGCCTGCTGGTATTCGCCGGTCGCGGCTCACGGGAAAAGAACCTGCCGGTGCTGCTCGACTGCATGCAAGCGCTCGGCCAGCCCTACCACCTGCTGCTGGTGGGCTCGAACATGCCGGCCAACGTGCCGGGCAATGTCAGCGTGATCGACCACTTCTGCCCGCCCACGCAGATCGCACGACTGCTGGCCAGCGCCGACCTTCTGGTGCATGCCGGTGACCAGGAGACCTTTGGTCTGGTGATCCTCGAGGCCATGGCCAGCGCGACGCCCGTGGTGGCCGTGCGTGCCGGCGCCTTCAGCGAGATCGTCGACGGGCACTGCGGCCGGCTGTGTCCACCCAACGATGGCCAAGCCATGGCCGAAGCTGTGCGCGAGGCGTTCGACTGCGGTGTGGACCAACTGGGCCGTCAGGCGCGCCAGCATGTGGAGCGTCATTACAGCTGGGACACCGTGGTCAACGGTCTGCTCCAGCATTACCAGGCAGTGCTCGGCCACCCACTGACGGTGCGCGCCCATGGCTGAGGGCCAGACCGCCACGCGCAGCCTGATGCTGGTGCTGCACGATGTCGCGCCAGAAACCTGGCCGGACTACCAGCCCTTTGTCCAGGCCATCGACGCACTGGGCGGGGTGCCTATGACCTGGCTGGTGGTGCCGGATTTCCACCATCGCAATCCACTGACGCGTTCTCCTACCTTCTGCCGACTGCTCGAGCGGCGCCTGGCCCAAGGTGACGAGCTGGCCTTGCATGGCTACTACCACGCCGACGATGGCCCGCCACCGCGCGGACCGGGCGAATACTTCATGCGCCGGATCTATACCCACGAAGGCGAGTTCCATGGGCTGGACCAGGCAGATGCCCTGCAGCGCCTGCAGGCGGGGCTGGCACTGTTCGAGAAACAGGGCTGGCCGGTGGCGGGCTTCGTCGCTCCCGCCTGGCTGATGAGCGAAGGCACGCGCCAGGCATTGCGGGCGTTGCCGCTGCGCTATACCAGTTCACCGCGCCATCTCTACCGGCTGCCGGATTTCACCGCCTTCGATGCCCCGGGGCTGGTGTGGAGCGCACGCAGCGCATGGCGCCGCGGCCTGTCGAGGGTGGTCAGCGACTGGCAGTGCCACCGCTGGCGCGAAGCCGACACCCTGCGCCTGGGCCTGCATCCGGTCGACATGCGCCACGCCAGCGCACGCAATTACTGGCTCGACACCCTGCACCGGTTGCTGGCCCAAGGCCGTGAGCCACTGACCAAGTCCGCCTGGCTGGGGCGCCAGGCCGCCCCATGAAGCGCCTGGGCTGGTTGGCCCTGGCACTGCTGCTGGCAATGCTGGTGCCCACCCTGCTCGGCGGCAGCAACCTGCTCCCGCGCCTGCGCGCGTTCGACGCCGGGCTGATGCTGTTGCTGCTGGCCATGATCCTGCTGTGCTGGATCCTCAATGCCGCCCGTCTGCGCCTGCTGCTGGGTGAGCAGAGCACGCAGGTGGGACGAATGCACAGCCTGGGCGTGGTGATGGCCACAGAATTTGCCATCTGCACCACCCCCGGCGGGAGCGGTGGCCCGTTGACCCTGATGACACTGCTGGCCCGCGCGCGCATCGCGCCATCGCGCAGTGGCGCGGTGTTCGCCATGGACCAATTGAACGACCTGCTGTTCTTCTTCTGTGCGATGCTGGCGATTGCCGCCTATGCCCTGTTCCACCGCCTCGGTCATAGCCAGGCGCAGATGCTGCTGGGCAGCGCCCTGCTGCTGTGCGCCGCACTTGCGGGGATTTTACTGCTGCTGCGCTATCGACGCGCGGTGATGCGCGGCAACGGTCGGTTGTTGCTTCGCCTGGGCATCGCGCCGGAACGCCGACGGCGCTGGGCGCGCAAGCTGCTGCGCTTTGTCCACGCACTGAGCGAAACCTGGGGCATGCCCAGGCGCACACTTGCGCTGGTGTTCACCCTCACCTGCGCGCACTGGTGCCTGCGCTACAGCGTTCTGTATCTGGCGTTGCGGGGCTTGGGGGTGGACCTGGCGTGGATTGCCAGTTTCCTGGTGCAGATGCTCGCGCTCAGTGCCGGGCAGTTCAGCCTGTTGCCAGGCGGTGCCGGTGCGGCGGAGCTGACCTCGGCGACCTTGCTGTCACCGCTGGTGGGCAGTTCGACGGCAGCCGCGGCGATCCTGATCTGGCGCGCGGTTACCTATTACTTCTATCTGCTGGCGGGCGGGCCGGTGTTCCTGTTCCTGCTGGTGCGTCCACGGCAGGCGCATCGTCACCAGACGGGTTGAGTCGTCCCCAGAGCTCGGCGGCACCGGGAAACTCGGTGCCGTCCTCGCCGCTCAACGCCTCGGGGTCGAAGCGGGCCAAGCAGCCTTCGCCCAAGGTCGCTGGCGCCGAAGCGCCGGCCTTGTCACGCGGATCTGCCATGCCTGAGCCCTCGTCTCAGTTGAACACCACGGTCTTGTTGCCATGCACCAGCACGCGGTCTTCCAGGTGGTAGCGCAGGCCACGGGCCAGGACCATCTTTTCCACGTCACGGCCAAAGCGCACCATGTCCTCGATGCTGTCGGCGTGACTGACACGGACCACGTCCTGCTCGATGATCGGGCCGGCATCCAGCTCCTCGGTCACGTAGTGGCAGGTCGCGCCGATCAGCTTCACGCCGCGCAGCGCCGCCTGGTGGTACGGCTTGGCACCCACGAACGAGGGCAGGAAACTGTGGTGGATGTTGATGACCTTTTCGGCGTATTCCTGGCACAGCTGCGGCGGCAGGATCTGCATGTAGCGCGCCAGCACCACGGCGTCGGCGCCGTACTCGGCGACCAGGCGCGAGACCTCGGCGAACGCCGGCTGCTTGTCCTTCGGATCGACCGGCACATGGTGGAACGGAATGCCGTGCCACTCGACCATGCTGCGCAGGTCATTGTGGTTGGAGATCACGCAGGGAATCTCGCAGTCCAGCTCGTCGGTGTGCCAGCGGTGAAGCAGGTCGGCCAGGCAGTGCGATTCGCGGCTGGCCATCAGCACCACGCGCTTCTTCTGCGCCGAGTCAGTGATCCGCCAGGTCATGGAGAACTCTTCGGCGATTGGGGCGAACGCCTCACGGAAAGCATCGATACCGAACGGCAGCGACTCGGCGCGGATCTCATGGCGCATGAAGAACCAACCGCTTTGCTCGTCGGAGTGATGGCTGGCTTCATTGATCCAGCCATTGTAGAGGGCCAGGAAATTACTGACTTTTGCCACGATGCCGACACGGTCGGGGCAGGCAATCACCAGTCGATAGGTGCGCATGAGGGAGACTCCAGAACTTCGCAAAGGCGCATATTCTAGCGACCTGCCGGGAAAAACGCAGTAAGCATCTACACCCCTGCGCCTTCAAGCTCGAGGACACCGTCGCACAAGCCTATTCCCTTCATCCCAAGGGGAAATAGCCAGTAGCCCAGACAAATTGTAAATTTTTCTTAACCTAATGGCTGCGCAGTCAGTGCCTACTATTAAATGAGTGATCAATATTAAATTGTTTACTTGAGAGTTTCGCCTGTCTATTATTGCGTCACTGTCTCTCTGAACATGCATTAAGGAACACACCATGTCCCTGATCAACGAATACCGCGCCACCGAAGAAGCCATCAAGGAACTTCAAGCTCGCCTGGCCAACCTGTCGCAAGACGGCAAGCTGCAAAAAGAACTGGAATTCGAAAAGAAGCTGCGCGAGCTGATGGCCGAAAACGGCAAGTCGCTGCGTGACGTGATCGCCCTGCTCGATCCGGAAAGCAAACTGAGCAAAGCCCCGCGCGGCGCAGTCAAGACCACCGGCACCAAGCGTGCACGCAAGGTCAAGCAATACAAGAACCCGCACAACGGCGAGGTTATTGAAACCAAGGGTGGCAACCACAAGACCCTGAAAGAGTGGAAAGCCAAGTGGGGCGGCGACGTCGTCGAAAGCTGGGCTACCCTGCTGGACTGATTCGCTTAACAGGCGCATTGGTTTCAACATGAAAAACGCCGGCACTTGCCGGCGTTTTTTGTTTATCTGCACATTTCAAAGCTGGTACTGCACTTTCAGTTGCCGGACATGGGCTTGCCAGGCCTCCAGCACCTGCCGCCCCGCTTCGCTGGCGTCGGCCCAACTGCTCTGGCATGCCTGCTCGAAGTCCGCCAGGGTATTAGGCGCACCGTAAGTAGGATCAGTAAGCCGCTGCTGACAGAACCCATGCCAACGGGCGCGCTCTTGTTCATCAAGGGTGTCGGAAAAGTTCCGCGCACGATAGCGGAACAGCAGTTCCGGCAGCCGCGAGTCATCGAACATCCATTGTCCATGTGCCAATTGCGCCGGATCCACACGCCGCACTTGTTCGCTCAGGCGCTTGTCGCGGTCGCCGAGAAAACCGTCATACAACTGTTGCTCCGGGTCTTCACTGGGGGAAAAGCCTTCTTCCTGATAAATGATGTCCAGCTTGTCTCCCCAAATGGCCTGCTGATTGGCCAACTGTTCCGCCTTTACCTGCAATGCCGACAACTCGAGCCCCAGGCGTTGTTGGTCGTCCAGGCGCAGTACCGACAGTGGCGCCACGACCGGACAGCGGTTGATATGCACCAACTTCAGCGGCACCGGTAGTTCGCCCTGGGTCATGTCTTCGTGCCGCGTATACAGCCGCTGGCGCAAGGCCTCTGCACTTTCCTGGAGCAGCGGCGAAGCATCTTGTTGCAAGTCACAGACAATCAGCGCGTTGCGGTTGCGCGGATGCCAGGCCAATGGCAGCACCACGCCGATATAGTTGCGCTGGGCCGAGAAACGCCCGGAGACATGTACCAGGGGCTGTAACAGTCGAACCTGCTCCATGACCTTGTGTTTGCTGCGCAACTGGAATAACCAGTCATACAACCGCGGCTGTTTCTCACGGATCAAGCGGGCCAGGGCAATAGTCGCCCGCACGTCGGAAAGCGCCTCGTGTGCATGGCCGTGATCGATGCCATTGGCCTGGCTCAGCAGTTCCAGGCGCAGACTGGTGCGCCCGTCCTGCTGTGGCCAGACAATCCCCTCGGGGCGCAGCGCATAGGCGGTACGGACTACGTCGATCAGGTCCCAGCGGCTGTTGCCGCCCTGCCATTCCCGGGCGTAGGGGTCGAAGAAGTTGCGATAGAGGCTGTAGCGCGTGACCTCATCGTCAAAACGCAAGGTGTTGTAGCCCGCGCCGCAGGTACCGGGGCGAGCCAGCTGATCGTGCACCCGAGTCATGAACTCGGCTTCGCACAGGCCCTGGTCGGCCAGCTGCCGGGGAGTGATGCCGGTCACCAGGCAGGCCGCCGGGTGCGGCAGGATATCGTCTGAGGGACGGCAGTAGAGACTGATCGGCGCCTCGATCTCGTTGAGGTCGAGGTCGGTACGCACGCCGGCCACCTGCAGCGGGCGGTCGCTGCGCGGATTGATGCCGGTGGTTTCGTAGTCGTGCCAGAAAATGCTGGAGCTCACGGGGTCTTCCTGTTTCGAGGTCGACCAGAGTCTAACGGCACGTGGGAGGGCTGGGCCAGCCTCAGGCGGAGGCGTTCATGGGACGGAAGCTGAAGAAGTCGCGCAGGGTGCGGACAAACTCATCGTATTCCTGCGGTGCCTGCAGCAGCATGAAACCGGCATCGAAATGCCCCGGCGTCTCATCTTCGCGGCACCACAGGCAACTGGCCGTCAGGTTGATGAACTGCAGGCCACCGCCGGCGAGGGGCACCCGCAGCTGCAACTCGAAGTCGGGCCCCACCAGCACCGGCAACTGGCTGATCAGCATCAGGCCATCTTCCGAAGCGTTGCCCAGATAACCGATCTGCTGGTCGGTGCAGCGGTTGAACACCTTGAGCACGCAAGGCAGCTGATGACGTTGTATGTGTCGCTCGATAAACATGATCGCAGTGAAGTCCTGTACCTGGAGCCAGGAAGACAAGGTACTGGCGATGATCGTTACAACTCTTTAACAGATTAGCCCAGTCCGACGGACGGACTACATGAAATCATCGACACCTTGGGATTAACGCCAAGGTGTAGTCTTCACCGGATTGGCCACCGCCGCCTCGCTGCCACGCAGGTAGCCGAGCTTATCCAGCGTCTGCAGCCGGGCCTGGGCGCGGTAGGCGTACTCGTTGCGTGGGTACTGCTGGATCAGGTACTGATAGGTCTGCGCCGCATCGACGTAGAGTTTCTGCCGCTCCAGGCACTGGCCACGCAGCAGCGACACTTCCGGGTGGATGAACGGACGGGCGCGGCTGGTGCGGTCGACCTGTGACAGCTCCAGCATGACTTTCGCGCAATCGCCACGATCATAGGCGCGATAGGCATTGTTCAAATGGTGGTCCATGGACCAGCGGGTGCAGCCGACGACACTGGCCGCCATGGTCAAAACGATCAGGGTGCGCATGGGAATTCTCCTTTGATGGGCAGTGTATCGGCCTTTCACGACAAATCTTCACCGCCTTTTGCAAGCATACCCGCGCCGTTCAAACGCAACCCTGCTTCGTGTGCGGGTAGTGCAACGGAACAATGACTACAGCGCAATTGAGGAGTAGCCTTTCGCTGCGCTTCACTATAGGAGTCTGTGCATGACCATCCGCCGTACCAAAATCGTCGCCACCCTTGGCCCCGCCAGCAACTCGCCGGAAGTGATCGAACAGCTGATCCTCGCCGGCCTGGACGTGGCACGCCTGAACTTCTCCCACGGCACCCCGGACGAGCACAAGGCCCGCGCCCGCCTGATCCGTGACATCGCCGCCAAGAACGGCCGCCATGTCGCGCTGCTGGGCGACCTGCAGGGTCCGAAGATCCGCATCGCCAAGTTCGCCAACAAGCGCATCGAACTGAAAGTCGGTGACACGTTCACCTTCTCCACCGCCCACCCGCTGACCGAAGGCAACCAGGATATCGTCGGCATCGACTACCCCGACCTGGTCAAGGACTGCGGCGTCGGTGACGAACTGCTGCTCGACGACGGCCGTGTGGTCATGCGTGTCGAAACCGCCACCGCCGATGCCCTGCACTGCGTGGTGATCATCGGTGGCCCGCTGTCCGACCACAAAGGCATCAACCGCAAGGGTGGCGGCCTGACCGCGCCGGCCCTGACCGAAAAAGACAAGGCCGACATCAAGCTGGCCGCGGAAATGGACCTGGACTACCTGGCCGTGTCGTTCCCGCGTGACGCCAGCGACATGGAGTACGCGCGCAAGCTGCGTGACGAAGCCGGCGGCAGCGCCTGGCTGGTGGCCAAGATCGAACGCGCCGAAGCGGTCGCCGACGACGAGACCCTCGACCAACTGATCCTCGCTTCCGACGCCGTCATGGTTGCCCGTGGCGACCTGGGCGTGGAAATCGGCGACGCCGAGCTGATCGCCATCCAGAAGAAGATCATCCAGCACGCCCGCCGCAACAACAAGGCGGTGATCGTGGCAACCCAGATGATGGAGTCGATGATCCAGAACCCGATGCCGACCCGCGCCGAAGTGTCCGACGTGGCCAACGCCGTGCTGGACAACACCGACGCGGTGATGCTGTCGGCCGAAAGCGCCGCCGGTGCCTACCCGATCGAAGCCGTGCAGGCCATGGCCCGTATCTGCTCGGGCGCCGAGAAGCACCCGACCAGCCAGAAGTCCAGCCACCGCCTGCACACCACTTTCGAGCGCTGCGACGAGTCCATCGCCCTGGCGGCGATGTACACCGCCAACCACTTCCCCGGCGTCAAGGCGATCATCGCCCTCACCGAAAGTGGCTATACCCCACTGATCATGTCGCGCCTGCGTTCGCACGTGCCGATCTTCGCCCTGTCGCCGCACCGCGCCACCCAGGCCCGTGCCAACATGTTCCGCGGCGTCTACCCGATCGCCTTCGATCCGGCCTCGCTGCCGGCCGACAAGGTGAGCCAGGCGGCGGTCGACGAGCTGCTCAAGCGTGGCCTGGTCGAGCAAGGTGACTGGGTGATCCTGACCAAGGGCGACAGCTACCACACCATCGGCGGCACCAATGGCATGAAGATCCTGCATGTCGGTGATCCGCTGGTCGGCTGATTCCTCGGCAGTCCCTATCGCGGGGCAAGCCCGCTCCCACGCCGATCCCCTCGGCACTTGTGGGAGCGGGCTTGCCCCGCGATGCTTTTCAGCCCTCAAACATGCTCGGTAAATACGTCCGCAAATATCTGACTACGTGGCACCCCGGCAATGAACAGCCGTCGGGCAAAGCGCTCCACGCTCCCAGGCGACCCGCACACCAGCGCCATGGTCTGACGCGACATCAGCTTCAATCCAGCCAGCGCTTCATCCAGCTGCGCCGCCAACACCCATTCGACCGTCACTCCGTCCAGCGCCTGTAACGACTGCGCCAGATAGTGCCCCTCAGCGGTGTGTGCCACGTGCAGCACCCGAACTTCCCCCTGATGCCCCTGTCGCAACGCCTCGCGCAGGATGCCCCACAACGGCGCCAGCCCGGTGCCCGCCGCCAGCAGCCAAAGCGGCCGCGCCTGCCAGTCCGGGTCGTAGTGCAACGCACCGCCTCGCAGTTCGCCGAGCCTCAGCACATCCCCCAGCCGAAGTTGCCTTGCCTGGTCGCAGAACGCGCCGGGACGGCGGCAGTCCAGGTGAAACTCGAGGAAGTCGTCCTCGCCTGGCACGCTCGCCAGCGAGTAAGGCCGTGCAACGCCGCCGCGCCACAACACCAGGTGCTGCCCGGCCTGGTAGCGCAATGGCCGCTCCGGTTGCAGCCTCAGGCGCAGGACATCGGCGAACCAGTCCAGTCCGATCACCGTGGCCGGCAGGCCATCGTTTCGGGGGTCGAACAACGCCACCCGCAAGTCGCCGGCGACCGAGCACTGGCAGGCCAGGCGCCAGCCCTGCTCGCGCTTGTCCGCCGCCAGAGCCTCGGGTTTGGCGTCAATGGGGATACCGTCCAGACAGCGCACCAGGCAGGCGTGGCAGCTGCCTGCGCGGCAGCTGTAGGGCACGTTCAGGCCTGCCCCGTTGAGGGCATCCAGCAGGTTGCTGCCGCTAGGCACGGTCCACAGGTGCTCGCCCACGCAAAGTTCGGGCATGGTCAGGTTTCTCGTCTGATTCAAGATTGTCCTGGGAGCCGCTTTGCGCCCCAGTGCCACAGCATCGCATGCCGTCAGCAAAAAGGATGCCCTTTCCCTGCCGACCTTGGTCCAGACCACGTGCAGGTGTTTCCGAAGGCGCGGCACGGTATACTGCCGCGCCTTTTTGTGCCGGCCCGACCAGCCGGTGCCTTGCCAGGCGTTCCTGACATACCGGTGTGCACTGTCGGAATGCCTTTTCGAATGTTCCCGTCTTTAAGAGGAGCGCGCTGCATGACCGTGATCAAGCAAGACGACCTGATTCAGAGCGTCGCCGACGCCCTGCAATTCATCTCGTACTACCACCCCGTCGACTTCATCCAGGCGATGCACGAAGCCTACCTGCGTGAAGAGTCGCCAGCCGCGCGTGACTCGATCGCCCAGATCCTGATCAACTCGCGCATGTGCGCCACCGGCCACCGCCCGATCTGCCAGGACACCGGTATCGTCACCGTGTTCATCCGCGTCGGCATGGACGTACGCTGGGACGGCGCCACCCTGAGCGTCGACGACATGATCAACGAGGGTGTGCGCCGCGCCTACAACCTGCCCGAGAACGTCCTGCGCGCCTCGATCCTGGCCGACCCGGCCGGTGCCCGCAAGAACACCAAGGACAACACCCCGGCCGTGATCCACTACTCCATCGTCCCCGGCGACAAGGTCGAGGTCGATGTCGCGGCCAAGGGCGGCGGCTCGGAGAACAAGTCCAAGATGGCCATGCTCAACCCGTCCGACTCGATCGTCGACTGGGTGCTCAAGACCGTCCCCACCATGGGCGCCGGCTGGTGTCCGCCTGGCATGCTCGGCATCGGCATCGGCGGCACCGCCGAGAAAGCCGCGGTCATGGCCAAGGAAGTGTTGATGGAATCCATCGACATCCATGAGCTGAAGGCTCGTGGCCCGCAGAACCGTCTTGAGGAAATCCGCCTCGAGCTGTTCGACAAGGTCAACCAGCTGGGCATCGGCGCCCAGGGCCTGGGCGGCCTGACCACCGTGCTCGACGTCAAGATCATGGACTACCCGACCCACGCCGCCTCGCTGCCGGTGTGCATGATCCCCAACTGTGCCGCCACCCGTCACGCCCACTTCGTGCTGGACGGTTCCGGCCCTGCCGAGCTGGAAGCGCCGTCGCTGGACGCCTACCCGGAAATCGTCTGGGAAGCCGGCCCGAGCGCCCGTCGCGTCAACCTCGACGACATCACCCCGGAAGAAGTCGCCAGCTGGAAGCCGGGCGAGACCATCCTGCTCAATGGCAAGATGCTCACCGGTCGCGATGCCGCGCACAAGCGCATGGTCGAGATGCTCAACCGTGGCGAAGAGCTGCCGGTCGACCTCAAGGGCCGCTTCATCTACTACGTCGGCCCGGTCGATCCGGTCGGTGACGAAGTGGTGGGCCCGGCCGGTCCGACCACCGCTACCCGCATGGACAAGTTCACCCGCCAGATCCTCGAACAGACCGGCCTGCTGGGCATGATCGGCAAGTCCGAGCGCGGCCCGACCGCCATCGAGGCGATCAAGGACAACAAGGCCGTGTACCTGATGGCCGTCGGCGGCGCCGCCTACCTGGTGGCCCAGGCCATCCGCAAGTCGAAGGTCCTGGCCTTCGCCGAGCTGGGCATGGAAGCGATCTACGAGTTCGAAGTGAAGGACATGCCGGTCACCGTCGCGGTGGACAGCAAGGGCGAGTCGGTGCACATCACCGGTCCCGCGCTGTGGCAGAGCAAGATCGCCGAGAGCCTGGCGGTGGAAGTGAAGTAAAGCACCGTTCGCGGTCAAAGAAACGCCCGGCTTATGTCGGGCGTTTTCGTTTACGGCGCTCGCTTGGGCGACTCAGGCAAGATCACGCAGGCAGCGCCTTGAGCCAGAACGACATGATCTTGGCCGACTGCGCCTGCTCGTCGAGGTCTCGCCAACGATAGGCGGTACGCAGCGACGGTTCATGCAGAAAGCCACGGTTGCGCCAGAAACCCTGCAATGACTTGTAGTCCGCCGGACGCCGCGGATGCCCGGAAGGACGCTCCACCGCACAGAACGCGCAGCAGTCGAACTCGGCCAGCTTGTGCGCATAGGACTCGCGTTCGATGAAAAAGCGCACGCCCAGTCCCTGTCCACGGTAGGCCGGCAGCAGCACCGACTCGCCGAAGTAATAGACCGAGGCTGGATCACGCCCCTGGGCGAGGAACGGTTGCTGCAACTCGAGATCGACATCCACCAGCGGCAGGCCGGTGGCGGCGCCCACCAGCTGGTTGCCGTCCAGCGCCAGCACCACCAGGCTGCGTCCGGATTCAGCGTAATTGGCCAGGTAATCGACCTGGTGGCTCAGGGAACTGTCCAGGAGATAGGGAAACTCGCGAAACAGCGTCAGGCGCAGGCGCGCGAGGTCATCGATGTAAGGCGCGATGGCGGCGCCATGGAGCAGACGTATTTCCATGCGGGGCGGTCGTCCTGTCGATGGCTGTGACTGAGGCCCACCCTAGCATCCCCCCAACCCCGCGGCCTTTCCCCTGCGCGACAGGTATTTCTCCATGACCGCTACTCCCACAGGGGACAGTTCCCGGCGCGGCAACGCAGCCCGAAGGGCTGGGCGCTCGCCTACAAAGCTCAACCGTGTCAGTCAGGAGATTCGGGTACCCAGCACTTTCAGAAACGCCGCCAGCCACGCCGGATGCGCAGGCCAGGCCGGCGCCGTCACCAGATTCCCGTCGACATGGGCCTGGTCCACCGCAATATCGATGAACCGCCCACCCGCCAGCCGTACCTCGGGCGCACAAGCGGGATAGGCGCTGCACTCGCGCCCTTCTAGCACGCCTGCCGCCGCCAGCAACTGGGCCCCATGGCACACGGCCGCAATGGGCTTGCCGGCCTGGTCGAAGGCCTTGACCAGCTCCAGCACCCTGTCGTTCAGGCGCAGATACTCCGGGGCGCGGCCACCGGGAATCAGCAGCGCGTCGTAGCTCTCGGCGCGCACCTGGACGAAGTCGTAGTTCAGGGCAAAATTGTGCCCCGGCTTCTCGCTGTAGGTCTGCTCGCCCTCAAAATCGTGGATCGCCGTGCGCACCGTCTGCCCGGCAATCTTCTCCGGGCACACGGCATGGACGGTGTGGCCGACCATGGCCAGGGCCTGGAATGGCACCATGACCTCGTAGTCCTCGACGTAGTCGCCCACCAGCATGAGAATCTTCTTCGCCGTCATCGCATCCACTCCTTCGCTTGTCTGGGAACAATCCTGCAAGATAGTCCGGTTTGCCCGATGGCGATATACACGACTAGTTGCGCCGGTCCAACAGGTTGGCCACCACCCGGTCAAGCCAGCCCCACAGGCGTTGCTGGATCCGCCGCCACAATGGCCGCGCGTGCCAGCGTGCCAGGTCAACCTCCAGGCTCTGGGCGAAATCGCGCTCGAAGCTGGCGGCCACCGCGGCGGTCAGCGGAGGGTCGAGGGCCTCGACGTTGGCTTCGAGGTTAAAGCGCAGGTTCCAGTGATCGAAGTTGCATGACCCCACGCTGACCCAGTCATCCACCAGCACCATCTTCAGGTGCAGGAAGCACGGCTGGTACTCGAAGATCCGCACCCCGGCGCGCAGCAGTCGCGGGTAATAGCGGTGGCCGGCGTAGCGCACCGCAGGGTGGTCGGTGCGCGGCCCGGTCAGCAGCAGGCGCACATCAATGCCCTTCTGCGCGGCCCGGCGCAGTGAGCGGCGCACGCTGAAGGTCGGCAGGAAGTACGGCGTGGCCAGCCAGATACGGCGTTGGCCGCTGTTCAGGGCACGGACCAGCGCATGCAGGATGTCCTTGTGCTGGCGGGCGTCGGCGTAGGCCACCCGACCCATGCCCTGGCCCTGGGCCGGGACCTGGGGCAGACGCGGCAGACCGAAGCCCTCGGGCGGACGCCAGGCGGTGCGGCGCTGGTTGGCGTGCCACTGGCGATCGAACAACAGCTGCCAGTCGGTGACGATCGGCCCCTGTATGCGCACCATCACCTCATGCCATTCGCTGGCCTCCTCGCCCGGCGTCCAGAACTCATCGGTGACCCCGGTACCGCCGACCACCGCCAGCCGCTCATCCACCAGCAGCAGCTTGCGATGATCGCGATAGAGGTTGCGCAGGCCCCGGCGCCAGCGCAGGCGGTTGTACCAGCGCAGGTAGACCCCCGCCGCCAGCAGGCGCTCGCGCAGCGCCGTGGGGAAGGCCAGCGAGCCGTAGTCATCGAACAGGCAGCGCACCCGCACGCCACGCCGCGCCGCTTGCTCCAGGGCCTCGACCACCGCCTCGGCGCAGGCGCCGCCCTCGACCAGGTACAGCTCCAGGTCGACCTGGAATTCGGCGCGCACGATCGCCAGCAGCATGCGCGGAAAGAATTCGGGGCCGTCGATCAGCAGTTCGAACTGGTTGCCATCCCGCCAGGGGAAGACCGGCCCCGGCATGTCAGCGAGCGGTGAAGATCAGCACCGCGCTCACCGGCACCGAGGGGTTGATCGACTTGAGCCCGGCCAGCTTGCGCAGGTTTTCCAGGCCCGGCAGCAGGCCGAAGTCCGAGGCGCGCAGGATCAGCGGCTCGAGGGTCACCACCTGGAATCGTCGCTCATCCAGGCGCGTGGCCAGCAGCAAGGTGTTGTAGCTGCGGGTCTGCCCATGCAGGGTGACACTGACCGGCAGGCGCAGCTCCAGTTGCGCGCCACTGGCCAGGTCGTTGATCGGACGCAGGTCGATCTGCGCCTGCACCGTGGCCTCGGGGAACTGTTCAAAGACGAACAGGTTGTCGCGCATGCGCTCATCGCGCAGTGGAATACCACTGCTGATCGAGTCCATTTCGATGCTTACTTCGGCGGCGCCCTTGCGGTCGACCTTGCCGTGCAGCACCAGGAATCGGTTGACCTCGGCGATATTGCCGTTCTTGCCGGTGACGAAGGACAGGCGCGAGGACTCGCCGTCCAGGTGCCAGTTGGCGTGAGCGGGCAGGCACAGGGCGAACAGGAGGGCGGGCAGCAGGCGAGACGGCTTGAACATGTGAAATCCTGTAAATCAAGGCCGTCAACCTTACCCGCACGGTTTCACGGCAGCAAGCGGCAGCCCTCACGCGCGCCCTGCCAGGCGGCCTGGTTGCGCCGCCCCATGCCTTCGGCGGTGACCAGGCGCCGGGCGCCGTCCTCCTCCAGCAGGCTCAAGGGCAGGTACTGCTGCACATAGCCACGGCAGTAGGTCTCAGCAAAGCCCATGACGAAGCGGCACGAGCAGTACTCCTTGGCCGAATAGGCCGAAAGAATGCCCGGGAAGTCCGCCAGCGCCTGGCGCTCATGCCAGGCCCAGGCCAACCCGGCCAGCACCACCAAGAGCACGACCCGCTTCATGCGCCCTCCCCGGCCACGGCGGCCAGTACCCGCTTGAGCAGTTCGTTGTGGCTGAAGCTGGCGTCGCGGTCATCGGCGTAGCGCACGATCACCAGTTTGTGCGAAGGCAGCACATAGAGGGCTTGGCCCCAATGGCCGAGCGCGGCGAAGGTGTCCGCTGGCGCATCCGGCCACGGCGCCGGCTGCCCGGGCAGCGGCTGGTTGAGCCACCAATGGCCGCCGGGATTGGCTTCGCCCGGCACCGGCTGGGCGGCGTTGAACAGAGTGCGGTTGAACGCCACCCAATCGGCCGGTAGCAACCGGCCCTCGCGCCAGCGTCCGTCGCGCTGCATCAGCAGGCCGATGCGCGCCAGGTCGCGGGCATTGAGATAAAGATAGGAAGAGCCGACATAGGTGCCCGCCCCATCCCGTTCCCAGACCGCGCTGCCGATCCCCAGCGGGGTGAACAGGGCCTGCCAGGGGTAGTCGGCATAGCGCGCGGGGTCGAGCATGCCGCGCAGGCTGGCGGCGAGCAGGTTGCTGTCGCCGCTGGAATAGGCGAACCGCATGCCGGGCGCACTGGCCGCGGGCATTGCCGCCGTGTAGGCCGCCATGTCAGCGCGGCCACGGGTATAGAGCATGGCCACCACCGACGACTTCAGGGGCGCGTATTCGTAGTCCTCCTGCCAGGCCAGGCCGCTGGCCCAGTGCAGCAGGTCGGCCAGGCGCAGCCCGGGATGTCGCTGCAGGGCCGGGTAGTAACGGGCGGCCGGGTCATCAAGCCTGAAACGCCCCTCGCCGTAGGCCACGCCCATGACCGTGGCCAGCACGCTTTTGCTCACCGACCAGGTCAGGTGCGGCGTGTCGGCTTGGGTTGGTTCGGTATAGCGCTCATGCAGAATACGACCATCGCGGATGATCAACAGCGCGTCGGTGCGAATGCCGCCGCGTTCGGCATCACGCGGCGCGAAGGCGTAGGTGTCGACCGCCTGCCAGTCGATGACGGCGTTATCGACCGGCCATTGCGCCGAGGGCCAGTATTCGGCCCAGGCAGGGCCTGCGGTCATGGCCAGGGCAAGCAATAGTGACTTCATGGGGAGCAGCCCAGGTTCAAAGGCTCCCCAGCCTCTCAGGCTTTCATGACAGTCCGGCGGCACTCCAGGCCTTGGCCAGGCGCTTGTCACGGGCCACGCCGGCCAGCGCCAGCAGGCCCTGGTCGCGCTGCCACAATTGCGCCCAGTGCCCGGGCCCGGCGGCCAACGCCTGGTCGATCTCGCCCCGCAAACCCTGGAACTGGGCAAACAGGCCACCCAGCAGCAAGTGGCAGGCCACGCTGTCCGGGCATTGCCGGCTGCCCTCGGCACAACCGGCCAGCAGCCCGATCAGCCGCAGGCGCAGGCCCTGCGGCCAGGCACACTCCTGGGCCACGCCATACAACCAAGCCACCAGCGCGGCGAGCACATAAAGGTCTTCAAGGGAGCGGAACGGTTTGACGTAGGCATCCCAACCATCACCGGCGAGTAGCTCGCACGCCGCCTCCTTGAGCTGTAGCCGGCCATGACCGACTTCGGGCATCAGCGGCAGGGTCGGCAAGGCCTCGAGGCTGACACCGGGCTCCCCCGGAAAGACCACCGCCAGTTGCAACCGCGGCGCCTCGCCCGGCCCTTCATGGCGCGCCGCCACCAACAGCCATTCAGCATCCAGCCCGGCGGTGACGAAGTCCTTGCTGCCACTCAGGCGCAGGCCATCGAGACGGGTGTGCATGTCCGCCGGGCGCACGCTGCGCCGCTCGGTGGCGCACAACGCCCCCAGGCTGGCCGGCGCGCTGGGCCAGAGCACGCGCAGCGCCGCCTGGTAACCGAGCAGGAAGGCCAGGCCCGGCGTGGCCATGGCGCGCCCGCCCAGCACCGCCAGCTCGAACGGCGCGACGGCGCCCAGGCGCTCGAGTACCGCCGCGTAGGTTTCGCCCAGGGTCGCCGCCAGCGGGTGGCGCAAGGGGTCGTTGAGTCGTTGCAACCAGGCCATCGCAAGCTCCTTGTGGGGGTGTCACGCAAGCATCACCAAAGATTCACAGGGGTGACACCGGGCGTACCTAGGCTGACTTTGCACAACAAAGCCGACCGGCCGCAACCCTTTGGCTGGCTTACGGAGACTCGCAATGACTCGGATCGCTCGCTCTGGCGACAACAGCACTGAACGCCGTCTGCAAGCCGAACGCCTGGTCGGCGCCGCGGCCCTGCAGGAAGCACAGGCCCTGCGCTTCAAAGTGTTCAGCGCCGAATTCAAGGCCAAGCTCAAAGGCGCCGAACACGGCCTGGACATGGACGACTACGACATCCACTGCCGCCACATCGGCGTGCGCGACCTGGCCACCGGCCAGCTGGTCGCCACCACCCGCCTGCTCGACCACCAGGCCGCCAGCAGCCTTGGCCGCTTCTACAGCGAAGAAGAATTCAGCCTGCACGGGCTGTTGCAGCTGCAGGGACCGATCCTCGAGCTGGGCCGTACCTGCGTCGACCCGGCCTACCGCAACGGCGGCACCATCGCCGTGCTCTGGAGCGAACTGGCCGAAGTACTCAACGAAGGCCGCTACAGCTACCTGATGGGTTGCGCCAGCATCCCCATGCAGGACGGCGGCGTGCAGGCCCACGCGATCATGCAACGCCTGCGCGAACGCTACCTGTGCACCGAGCATCTGCGCGCCGAGCCGAAGAACCCACTGCCCAGCCTGCCGCTGCCGAACAACGTCATCGCCGAGATGCCGCCACTGCTCAAGGCCTACATGCGCCTGGGCGCGAAGATCTGCGGCGAGCCTTGCTGGGACGAGGATTTCCAGGTCGCCGACGTGTTCATCCTGCTCAAGCGCGACGACCTCTGCCCGCGCTACGCCCGCCACTTCAAGGCGGCGGTCTGATGCCGCGCCTGCGGGCCAGTGCCCGCCTGCTGCGGCTGTTCCTGGTGCTGGCGCTGGGGCTGGCAATGGCCAGCATCATCGCCCTTGGCGAACGCCTGGGCCTGAAGGCCTCGATCGAACACCGCCAGCGCTGGACACGCCTGTTCATGGGCCGCCTGGTTGCCGCCCTGCCCTTCGAGGTAAAGGTCAGGGGTGAACTGCCACAACAGCCGATGCTGTGGGTCTGCAACCATGTCTCGTGGACCGATATCCCGCTGCTCGGCATGCTCACGCCGCTGTCGTTCCTGTCCAAGGCCGAGGTGCGGCACTGGCCGGTGGCCGGCTGGCTGGCCGAGAAGGCCGGGACCCTGTTCATCCGCCGTGGCGGTGGCGATGCCCAGCGCCTGCGCCAGCAGATCAGCGAACAGCTGGGCGAGCAACGCCCCCTGCTGATCTTCCCCGAAGGCACCACCACCGACGGTCGCACCCTGCGCACCTTCCATGGCCGTCTGCTGGCCGGGGCCATCGACCAGGGCACACCGCTGCAGCCGGTGGCGATCCAGTATCTGCGCGCAGGCCTTCCCGATCCGATTGCGCCGTTCATTGGCGAGGATGACCTGGTGTCCCATCTGATGCGGCTGTTCACGCAGGATCGGGGCGAGGTGATGATCCACCTGTTGCCGCCGATTAGCAGCGAAGGCCAGGAGCGCGCGGCGCTGGCGTTTCAGGCGCAGCAGGCGGTGCGTCTGGCGTTGTTCGGCATCGAGGATGTCGAGCCGCGCCGCCAGGCCAAGGCAGCTTGAACAGCTGACGTCAGCTGGACCGGCCTCGTCGCGCTGCCGCAAATGCCTGCAACTGCGGATAGAACTCGCGAAAATCCGCCAGCAACGGCTCGTACAAGCGCTCCAGTTCCCCCATCACCCCGTCCATCCCCTCGGGCCGCGACAAGCGCCGGGCAATACCGCCAAACACCTGCTCCAGGGTGGCGAAGTCGCCATACGCCCCCAACCAGTCATCCGCCGCCATGAACGGCGCGATCCGCGCCAGCCGGCCCGGCAGCTGCGGCTCGGCCAGCAGCACCTTGTAGAAGTCGCCGGTGAACTGCGCCAACGGCTGCTCCGCGTACTCCCCCCAATGCCTGGCCAGGCAATGATCGAAGAACACATCCAGCACGATCCCGGCGAAGCGTCGACGCTCGCGCGGGAACCGCGCCAGCGCCGCCAGCACCAGCGGGTGGCTGTCGGTGTAGCTGTCGATATGCCGGTGCAGTCGTATCGAAGCCTCCAGCGCCGGCGGAAAACGCCCCTCCAGCGCGCCCTTGACGAAATCGCCATACAGGCTGCCAAGCAGTTGTTGCGGCGCGGGGCCGCCCAGGTGAAGGTGCGCGAGGTAGTTCATGGCGCCAGTCTAGCACTGCCCACAGCCATATCGTCATGAACCGATATAGCCAATGACGCTTGCTTCAGAACACTTTCATATTTGTATATCGCGATGCAACGATTTATATTTCGCCACATCGCGATATACCGCTACACGCCACGAGCCAACCATGCCCCTCGATCTCGACGAAATCATAAAAGCCCTGGCCCACCCGGTCCGGCGAGACATCCTCAACTGGCTGAAAGACCCGGCCGCGCAGTTTCCCGACCAGCACCACAGCACCGAGCACGGTGTATGTGCCGGGCAGATCGACCAACGCTGCGGCCTGTCGCAGTCGACCGTCTCCGCCCACCTGGCCACCCTGCAGCGCGCCGGCCTGATCAGCAGCCAGAAGATCGGCCAGTGGCATTTCTTCAAACGCAACGAGGCGACCATCAAGGCGTTCCTCGAGCAAATGAGCCAAGAGCTCTGATCCAAGCGAGGCTTTGCACATGACTACGTTGTTCGACCCGATCACCCTGGGCGACCTGGAACTGCCCAACCGCATCATCATGGCCCCGCTGACCCGCTGCCGCGCCGACGAAGGCCGCGTGCCCAACGCGCTGATGGCCGAGTACTACGTTCAGCGCGCCAGCGCCGGCCTGATCCTCAGCGAAGCGACCTCGGTCACGCCGATGGGCGTCGGCTATCCGGACACCCCCGGGATCTGGAACGACCAGCAGGTGCGAGGCTGGCTCAATGTGACCAAGGCCATCCACGGCGCCGGTGGGCGGATCTTCCTGCAACTGTGGCATGTCGGGCGCATCTCCCACCCGTCGTACCTGAACGGCGAGCTGCCGGTGGCCCCCAGCGCTATCCAGCCCAAGGGCCATGTCAGCCTGGTGCGCCCACTGAGCGACTATCCGACCCCGCGAGCCCTGGAAACCGAAGAGATCGCCGACATCGTCGAGGCCTATCGCAGCAGCGCCGAGAACGCCAAGGCCGCCGGCTTCGACGGCGTGGAGATCCACGGCGCCAACGGCTACCTGCTTGACCAGTTCCTGCAGAGCAGCACCAACCAGCGCACAGACCGCTATGGCGGCTCGCTGGAGAACCGCGCGCGGTTGCTGCTGGAAGTCACCGACGCCGCCATCGAGGTGTGGGGCCCGGGCCGCGTGGGCGTGCACCTGGCGCCACGGGCCGATGCCCACGACATGGGCGACGCCGACCGTGCCGAGACCTTCACCTACGTGGCACGGGAGCTGGGCAAGCGTGGCATCGCCTTCATCTGCTCGCGAGAGAAGGAAGCCGACGACAGCATCGGCCCGCTGATCAAGGCCGCGTTCGGCGGCCCCTACATCGTCAACGAACGCTTCGACAAAGCCAGCGCCAACGCGGCCCTGGCCAGCGACAAGGCCGATGCGGTGGCCTTCGGCATCCCGTTCATCGCCAACCCCGACCTGCCCGCGCGCCTGGCCGCCGATGCGCCGCTCAATGCGCCGCGTCCGGAGACGTTCTACGCCGGTGGGCCAGTGGGGTATATCGATTATCCGCGGATGTAGTCTGTTGCAGGAGCGGGCTTGCCAAGCGCTCAGAAGTTGTAGCGCAAGCCCAGGTTGACCCCATACGGCTGTTCGATGTGCTTGCCGTTGCTGTACTGGAACTCGCCGTGCAACTGAAGCACCTCGGACACCTGTGCGGCCAACCCCACGGCAAACTCGCCCCGCGTGCCGGACAGGTCGTTGGTGAAGTGGTTGTCGTTGACCTTCACCTTGTTGCTCTTGATGAACTCGTGAGCCGCCGCGACTTTCAGGTAGGGCTGCAGGACACTGCCGTTGTCAAGCGCCAGGCTGCGCCCTACCTGGGCACCAACCTTGCCGAGCACCGAGTTGGCGCCATCGCTCTGGGCGCGCATGCCGTTGTCCAACGTGTAGCTGTCATCGCCGACCCACAACGTGGACAACTGGGTGAACGGCTCGACATACCAACCATTATCCAGCTTGAAATGCCGGCCAACCTCCACAGAAGCGCCCAGGCCGTCATTGTGGTATTCGCCCTTGGTACGACGACCATCGCTCATTACCACGTCGTTGCTGTTACGAAAGCGGTTGTACTTGAGCATCGCGTCGACGTAGTAACCGCTGTCGGCCATCCAGGTGCTGTAGGCACCGACGTAGTAGCTCTTGACCTTGCCGGATGAACCGAGGCTGAAGTCCAGGTCGGACTCGCTGTAACCGCCCATGACCCCGAGCAACCAGCGCCCGTCGTGGCCCGGCACCGCGCCGTCGGCGCCGAAGCTCACGCCGTTCTGATCCTGTTGGTAGGCCACGGCGTTGCCGGCCGAGAGGTTGTAGCGGTTGCCGTAGCTGCGCATCCAGATGCCCTGGCCATGCCCCAGGCGCAATTCACCCATGCGGCTGCGCAACGAGGACAGTTCGCCATACCAGACGGTGGGCGCGGCGCTGAACAGCCCCAGCACCGCGCGGGCGCCCGGCGTCACGATCGGGCTGCCGCTGTCGTCGAATTTCTGCACCAGGTACCAGTTGTCCTCACCCTCGCCTTTTTCCAGGGTGTAGGTGTAGGTACCGAAATCGATATCGTGCAGCAGGCCGAAGGTCGCGTTGCCGCCACCGGTTTCGACGATACGGTGCGGCGCCTGCCCTTCGACTGGATCGGCACCGGTACTGGCGATGCTCAACTGGTGGCTGCCCTCGGCGGCCCCGGTGACCTTCAGCAGATCGCCGGTCCCACTGGCCAGATCGATGTCCATCACGAAGATGCCCGAGCCCTTGAGGTTGTCTACCGTCAGGGTCTTGAAGCCAGTCGTGGTGTCCCGGTCGGTGAAATCGACCGTGCCATTGTCGAGCGTCAGCTCGCCAACCTCGCCGTCCTTGGTCAGGATCCAGCGGCCACCGCTGTTCAGCTCCAGGCTCTGCACATTGACCAGGTTTCCCCGCAGCGAGGCATTGTTCTGCAGCAGCAGGTTCGCGGTACTGCCGGCTTCCACCACCACGTCGCCGTTCAGCTGGCTGTTGTCCGCGGTGAAGTCGGCGGTCATGCCACCGATGACCTCGAGGATATTGCCATTGCCCCCGATAAGCTGACTGCCATTGGCCACCAGAATGTGTGCGGTGCCGGTGGACCTACCGGTACCGGCCCTGACGATGATGGCACTCTGGGTGTCGCCCCTGACCGTCGATCCATCCAGGATCACCTGGGAGCCGCCACCACCGTTGGCTGCCGACTCCTGGCGGACATCCAGACCATAGGTCTTGCCACTGACGAGACTGCCGCCCGTGGTTTGCAGACTGGAACCGACGACAAAGGCGCCGACACGCTCCAGCCCGGTAAGCGTGCTGCCTTCCAGAACAAGGCTGCTGCCTTGCACAAGGGAGGCCCCACTGCCACCTGCAATCGTGCTGCCCTGGGCCCGGATGCTGGATGCCAGAAGCGCCGCAACACCGAACGAGGCTGCCGTCGCCCCCCCCGTCACGGTTGCGCCATTGAGCTGCGCCTGGGTGCCATCGCGCAGGTTGATGCCGGCTTGCGCGCCGGTGGCGGCTACCTGTCCACCATTGACAGTGACAGTCGACCCTGTGGAGACCGTTATACCCTGGGTGCTGCCGGTGGCGGTAATCTCCAGGGTCGATCCGTTTCTCAGCTCATAGGTATCCGCGACCGGGCCAGTGACCGTTTCGCTCTGGTTGTCGAGTACCTTGGCCTCGGCCAGGCCCGCGCCTGACAGGGCGCTTACCAGGCCCACCGCGACACTCAAGGGTATGCTGGAACTTCTCATAGCAATCTCCCACATGACATCATCAACCGAACGGCTAGTCGTCGTAGCACATCGGTATTGTTGAAACGGCGAACAGTCTCGACAGAAAGTCAAAAATCTTCTGTAGGATTTTTCTGCATAGCACTCGGAAAAACACTGACATCGGCCTCGCCATGGCGCATGGAATGTGGGATTGAAAGGGGCCGAACCGTTACTTCGGCGTGAATACCTCAAGAGGCGAAAACTGCCGTTTTTCACCTACCTTCGGAACAACGGAATAGTTGGCGTAAACCGTCTTTCCTTCATCTGCGGCAACCCAGCTCCGCTCGATAGGCACAAGCCAGTAGTTGGCGTCCGGATGCACCACCGCCGTTGCACTCCTGGACGGTTCCCCTTCAACCTGCCAGTGAATGTCCACCTGATCGCCGTTCTTGACCTCGGGATAGCACACGACGAACTTCGGCTCCTGACCGGCAAAGGACATGTATCTGGGAGCCTGCATCTCCAACTGCTGTTCCTGTATGTTCAGCTCCAGCACATCCGAGGTTTGCTCGTGTTCACCACGCAGGATCTTGTAGCTGATCGGCACCGTATGCCCGATCCCGTGCATCACCACGCCAGCGGGGACCTCGAACACCAGATCCGCTGGCCCGACGACGTCCTTCCAGGGTGACTGGTAGTCAAGGTCCGGCACCTCCAGCACTACCGCGACCTGGTCTCCGGCCATGCCGGCGTATTGGCGCACGGTGACCTTCACATGGCTGACCCCGGCGAAGTCGCGGTTGAAGTCCAGCTGGTCCTTGTTATCCCCGAATGCCTTTTCCACTTCTGGGCGCGGGAATTCGACACGCCCTACCCGCAGGTCGCAATTCGCGGAACCGGAGAGGGCGCCGCCCCCTGCAGTCAGCGTGTAGGACAAGGTGACCCGCCCGCCAACGAGAACCTCGACCTCGTCCTTCCCGACCCTTTGCTCAAGCTCACCCACCTTTTCAACATCGAGGTGCCAGGAAAGCTCATGAGGATCTCCATCAGCGGACACGCCATTCCACTCCAGCAGGATCTGATCCCCCTTGGCCATATAGGGGTAAGCCTTGATCCGTATCGTCGCGCCCTGCGGCGGAACATTCTCGGGATCGAGCGCCCCGTCCGCTGCCTCATCCACCTCAGGAGCATCAAGTTCGAGGGAGCCGATGATGGAAATCACCCGTGGATCGGAGCCGAGCCCACTTTCATCAATGCGATAGACAAGGCGAGCATCCCCCTGCAACACCGCCGCCGCATGGGCGTTCTCCAAAGAAAACTCGACGCCATCAGCCTTCAATTGGCCGTGCTTGAGCACAGGCGCCAGACGGCTGGCATTGGCGGTCATGCCCACCCAGACCAGCGTCACCGCCTGCCCGGCTACCCAACGGTCGTCGGGGTCCAGAAAGATGCGGACGTCGGCATCGCCCAGCAGGTTGAAGTCAAGGTTGCCCGCGTCGTCGGCATCCAGCACGCGCGGCGCAGGCAGGGGTTGTACGACTTGGAGTACCAGGCTGTCGTGAGCCAGGGACAGGCCGGACTCGTTACCTGCCCGGTCCTGTATCTGATAGGTGAAAGCGATCGGAATCCCGCCAACCAATGTCTGCAACTTGGCCTGGGGCAATGCGATGGGAGTAGCCTCGCTCTCGCTGTCCACGGTGAACGGCCCGGCGCTGATTCGCTCAATGCCATCGGTCATACTGACCGTGATCGTGTCACCCGGCGCCTGATGCAAGTAACCGCTGATCGTGACCCAGAGCACGCCCAGCTCGAAATCGGACTCAAGGATGACACCCCTGTCCTCCAATGCCTTGGGGAACACCATCTTCCCCAGTGCCCCCTCCCCACCTCCAGGGGCCAGCCTGTCGATGCGAACCAATCGGCTGGGGCCATGCTCCCAGACCTCGCTCAGGTTAGGGCGAACAGCGTAGGCCAGGCTGAACCATGATTCTTCTCCCACCCCTACTGAATGCCAATAGGAAGCGGGCAGGCTGAGCTCGAACTCATGCTCGGGGTCATTCGCCTCAGACTGCTGGACATAATGGTAAGCGCCGTTCTTGGCCTCAAGGATATCGTCGTTCCAGACCAACGCTATGTGGTCATCAGCCACAATCCCCGGCCACCACGGAACGATCACCTGCAGATCCTCGCCCAGCTTGTCGCTCGGTAACAGTTCGGGGACCTTATCGTAACCGTCATCCAACAGCGCATCGACTACGAGCGCCTTGAATTCAAGCGTGCCCTTTACCCCTTCATTGAAGGTGCTCATGCGTCATCCTCTGCCAGTCAAGGTGCCCACAGGCAACCAAGGAATGTGAAGAAACAGTGCCCTGGCGAATCGCCAGGGCACTTTCACTTCAAGGCAGCGGGCATGTCGGCTCGCTGGGCTTTTTGACCGTGACCACCACACGCTCGTGACCTGCCCTCACCGGCCCATGGACATTCGTCGCCGTGTACTCGACGGTGGCCGAGCCCGAGCAGACTTTGAACGCCCATTGACGTGCGATCTCATGGGTGAGTTCACCCGCGTCTATGTGATGCTGTTCGATTCTGATGAATGGGAGGTCTCCTTCAGCTTCCGGGATCGGGTTTCCGGGAGTCGGCCGCTGACTGTCGTCTGCCCCGAGATGGATCACGATGGTGTCGCCCACCGTCACGTTGTCATAAAGCTCGATTCTCACCGGTAAAGGTCGTTGCGCCTTCTCGATATCGATTGCGTCAAACCGATTGAGGTCGGTGAACTCGAGCGCCTTGAGCGCAGTGCCCCTTCCCGGTAGATCTTGCCCGCGCAAAACGGCAACAGGCTTGGAAGGCGAACGCGCGGTGTTTTCCTCTCCGTCCCGGCCAAACACCCGGGTCACGGTATAGGCCATCTGCACCGTGCCACTGGGCTCGGTGGCCAGCAGAGCCGGGGGAACTTTACGATTGATGTCGACCTTGGCAGTTGCCTCGGCAGCGCTCACGGCAGCAAGCGCGCGGGGGGGCTGTGCGCCCCAGATCAGTTGGAGTTTATCGTCCTCCTCCAACAATTCACCTCCGTCCTCGGCGAGCCAGGGGATGGTCACTTGCGCACCTGCGGCGACATCCCCGGGCGTCAGGTTATCTGCCTGTCCGGAGTCATCGCCGACAATGGTGGCCAATTTCAGATTGCCATGCCCTGGCAGCTCCGGATCGGGATCGGGCCCACCCGGCAGCCGCAGGTCGACATTGACGCTCGCCGGGGGCGTCGCTTCGCCGATCTTGAAGCCGGCGCGCCACAGTTCATAGCTGACCGCCACGGCTCCTATCAGCGGCCCAGCACTGGTAAGCGGGTACAGCAAAACCAGTTCCAGCAATGGGTCTGCTGGCGACGGCAATACCTTGACTTCGTGTTCCTCCGAACGTTGCGTTCCCCAAAGCACGACGACCTTGTCGCCGATACGAGCCCCGGTGACGTGGGGAACCACCAGCTTGATGCCTGCACAGGCATCTTTGTCGAGAATCAGCGGGTCGCCCGGCTCGTCAAAGCCTGGCACTTCAGGCGTAGGCAGAACGACGGGTATATCCTGCAACAGCAACTGCAGGGTGTTATGAGGCACGGACTCGACCGAGAGATTCCCCGCCCGATCCTGAGATGTGTAAGTGAATGTGATCGGGGTATTGTCCTGGAGCTTTTGTAGCTCCACCAGCTGCAACGCCACAAGCGTGAGGTCAATGCTGCTGGTGACGGAAAATGGACCGACCGGCACTGTGGTGGAGCCGTCGGTCATTTTTACCATGATCTGGTCACCGGGCTTCTGCGCCACATAGCCCCTGACATGGACCGTGAGCACGCCCTCTACAAAGTCCGTTGTCAGGATGCGCTTCCTGGCCTCGATGTCCGAAGCAAACGATAGCCTGGCGAGCGTACCCGGGCTGCCACCCGGCGCCAGTTTGTCAATGCGGATGACCCGGTTGGGCCCTCTGTCGTATTCAACTGAAAACTGTGGCCGAACCGAGTAACCCACCTGGAAGGTAAGATCCTCCCCATCCCCAATGAAACCCCAATAGGAACTCGGGAGTTCCAGAGGGAACTCGTGATCAGGTTTCGCCGCTTCCATGTCCGTGATCAAATGCCAGGCCCCGTCCACGCCTTCGAGTTCTTCGTCACCGTTTACATACAACGCGATGACCATACCTTCCTCGACGTCATCCCAGTTCGGCACCCTCACTCGCAACGGTTGGCCATGTTCCGCCACCGGCAGGAGTTCAGCAGGATTGTCCACGCCGTCCTCAACCAGCCCCTCGACAATCAGGTCCTTGAATTCCAACACCCCACCCTGTGGGAACAACACTCTGGAGCGTTTACCCGCGGGCCGCAGCAACTGACCGCTGAGTGGTTTGGGTACAGGCTTGTTCATGGCCATTTTCCTAATCGATTCTACAGGTACGCGGCCCTGCACCCTCACGGATTCAGGGGCAACGAGTTCGTCACGACCCAAGGCACTAGCCAACCAGTGATGGAAACACGATCAGGGAGGAAACGGCTGCCGTCGTCGTGCTGTAGATGTAACAAACTCCCGCCCGTCCAACACCTGACAAAAATGCCAGGTGCGGACGGGTTCAGGGTCTGCCGAAGGAAACGCCGCAGGCGCGGGAAACGGACAAGATCAGAGACAATGGCACCCGATCGAAGTATCAGGTAACCACATTCATGCTCGGTTCAAGGCCGGGCATTGATCTGCTGTTGCAAGTTCTGGATCTGGCTCTGCAGGGTATTGATGTTGCGGGTCGTCTGCCCACGGAAGGCATCGAACTCCTGCACCGAAGCGCCGCCTGCAGGGGCGGCCGGGCGATTGTCCACCTGGCTTTTGAGCACCAGCACATCCTGCGCCAGGCTTTCGATGGCCGCGCTCGGATTACCCTGTTTCTTCAGCGCCGCCACCTCATTGCTCAGGCTCTTGAGCTGGCCATCCAGCTTGCCGCCCTCCACCTGACCCGACTTGAGCGCCGCCAGCTCGGCGTTGACTGCCTTGAGCTGCGCCTGCAGTTGCCCTTGCAATTCGGTCACCGTCTTCTGCTGCTCGCGGGTGTCGGCCAGCACTTGCTCCAGGCGCTTGCCCAGGTCGCCCGCCTGCCCAGCGACGCCCTGCTGCTGCTTGCCCTGCTCGGCCAGCGAGGCCTGCAACTGGCGGATCTGCAGCTTCAACGCCTCGCTGCCGGTACTGCTGCTGGACTCGCTGGCATCGACCTTGCCGCTGATCGCCTGCAAGCGCCCGGCCGCCTCCTCGCTGATGCGGGCAAAGCTTTCCTGGGTCGCGACCAGTTGCTGCTCCATCAGCGTGATCTGCTGGAAGCTCCACCAGCCCAATCCGCCCAGGGCGATGAACGAGGCGCCGAGCAAGGCCCACAGCGGGCCGTTGCTGCGTGGGCGCGCCGCCTTCTGGCGGCTGCGGGCCACATGGGCGGGCAGCAGTTCGTCGTCATCGGGGGTGCCGGCACGCAGGGTGGGCACATCGTCAAAATCATCGTGGGCGTCGTTACGCATGGGTGCATTCAACCGCGGTGGTAGCAAAGAGACATGAGTATAAACCGCCTGGGCGGCGCACTGATGACCATCATCCCGCCCACAGGTTCAGCGTTGCCCCATCTGCGCCTGCCACCAGGCACAGAATTCATCCAGCGCGGACCACACATCGGGCTGGGGGCGGTAGTCCAGGTACTGCCGGGCGCGGCCGATATCGAGGGTGAAATCGGTGCTCATCACCCGCACTGCCGTGCGGCTCAAGGTCGGCTGCGGGCGCCCGGGCCAAAGCATGCAAGCGGCCTCGTTGAGCGCCGCCAGGCCATAGGCCAGGCTTGGGGAACGGTAGCGGGTGACCTGCGGCAGTTGCATGCGGCGCATCACGTAGTTGACCACGTCCCATAGCGGCAACGGGTGGCCGTTGCTGATGTTGTAGGCCTGGCCAAGGGCCTGTTCCTCGGCGAAAAGGGCGCTGAGCAACGCCTCGTTGAGGTTGTGCACACTGGTGAAGTCGACCTTGTTCAGGCCATTGCCGATGATCGCCACGCGCCCCTTGGCCTGCATGCGCATCAGCCGTGGGAAAATGCTCGCGTCGCCAGCACCGGTGACGAAACGCGGGCGCAGCGCCAGCACTTCCAGGCCGAACTCCTGGGCGCCAAACACTTTCTGCTCGGCCAGGTGCTTGGTCAGCGCGTAATGGTCATGGAAGCGGCGAGGTACCTGATCCTCGCGGATATCCAGGCGTGAACGGCCGGTGAAGTAGACCGACGGCGACGACAGGTGCACCAGGCGCCGTACATGCTCCTTGATGCAGCCCTCGACCACGTTCTCGGTCAGCACCACGTTGCCCTGGTGGAAGTCCTGGTAGCGGCCCCAGGTGCCCACGGCACCGGCGCAGTGCACCACCGCGTCGACGCCCTGGCACAGGCGCCGGGCCAGCTCGGCATCGCCCAGGTCGCCCGGAATGAACTGCGCCCCGCGCTTGACCAGGTGCTCCACGCCCTCCGCCCGCCGGCCGTTGACCCGCACCTCCAGGCCCTGCTCCAGGGCGAAGCGCGCAAAGCGCCCGCCGATGAAGCCGCTCGCGCCGGTGACCAGAATTCGCATGTAAGACTCCGCCTTGCTTTTTTTCGGATGCAGCTGACGCTAGAAGTGCCTACAAGGGCACTAGCCAGTCCCGCGCCGAATGGCGCAGGTGCTCGGTCAGCTGGGCGAGCAACTGCCCGCCGTTGCGCCAATGATGCCAGTACAGCGGCACATCGATAGGGGTATCGGCGCAGATTTCCACCAGTTCGCCACGGGCCAGCTGTTCGGCCACCTGCCGCTCCGGCACCAGCCCCCAGCCAAGGCCGGCCTCGGTCATGCGCAGGAAACCTTCCGAAGAGGGACACAGGTGATGCAGGAAACCTTCCTGTACGCCCAACGACGCCAGGTAGCGATGCTGCAGGAAATCGTCCGGCCCAAACACGATTGCCGGGACACGGGCCAGGCGCTCGACCGCGAACCCGTTGGGAAAGTAACGCGCCATGAACGCGGGGCTGGCCAGCGCCCGATAGCGCATCGAGCCCAACGGCAAGCTGCGCGCTCCGGCCACCGGCCGTTCGCTGCCACACAGGCAGGCCGCCACTTCACCGGCGCGCATGCGTTTCAGGCCGACGTCCTGGTCCTCGACAACCAAATCGAGCAGCACCTGCTGCTCGGCACAGAACGGCCCCAACGCACCGGCCCACCAGGTTGCCAGGCTGTCGGCGTTGAGGGCGATGCGCAGGCGCTCGGGCATGCCTTCCTGGTCCAGTGCCGGCACCTGGCGTTGCAGGTCGCGCTCGAGCAGGCGCACCTGTTGCACATGGTTGAGCAACTGGCGCCCGACTTCCGTCGGGCTCGGTGGCGTGGCGCGCACCAGCACCGGCTGGCCAACCCGTGCTTCGAGCAGCTTGACGCGTTGCGAGATGGCCGATTGCGACAACCCCAGCACCTGGGCCGCGCGCTCGAAACCACCTTGCTCGATCACTGCGGCGAGGGCAGCTAGCAATTTGTAGTCGAACATCGATTTCTCTAATGACTGATCAGCTCTATTTGTTTTTCTTATAGTGCCACAGCCGCCACAATAGCCACATCTTTCCTGGTGACCCGCGCCGATCCCGCATCGGCGCCCGTGGAGTGTTCCCGCTATGTGGCAAAGCTATCTCAACGGCATGCTGGTGGCCTTCGGCCTGATCATGGCCATCGGCGCGCAGAACGCCTTCGTCCTGGCGCAGAGCCTGCGCCGTGAGCATCACCTGCCGGTGGCGGCGCTGTGCGTGGTCTGCGACGCGCTGCTGGTCGCCGCCGGGGTGTTCGGCCTGGCCACCGTGCTGGCGCACAACCCCACCCTGCTGGCCGTGGCGCGCTGGGGCGGCGCGGTATTCCTCATCTGGTACGGCGCCAAGGCACTGCGCAGCGCGTTTTCCAAACAGAGCCTGCAGCACCGGGAAGGCCAGGGCATGCGCTCGCGCCGCGCGGTACTGCTGAGCGCGCTGGCGGTGACCCTGCTCAACCCCCATGTGTATCTGGACACCGTGCTGCTGATCGGCTCCCTCGGCGCCCAGCAGACCGTACCCGGCGCCTACGTGGCCGGCGCCGCGAGTGCCTCGCTGGTGTGGTTCTCGACCCTGGCGATCGGCGCCGCCTGGCTGGCGCCTTGGCTGGCGCGCCCGGCGACCTGGCGCATGCTCGACTTGATGGTGGCGGTGATGATGTTCGCGGTGGCAGCGCAGTTGATTTTCAACTGAACCGCTCCTATCAAGAATTGCACATCGCCTGGAAGGGGCCGCCTGTCGGCCCCCGCCAACCGCTCTGGAACCTCTATTCCCCACAGATGTTGCGTGGTTAAGCGCCCGGGCCGGTGCTATGATCCAGCCCTCGCGTCGCAAAGAGTACAAACTCGCCGACGCTCATCAGGCCACCCGTGAGGCCTGGCGCAAACCGCAAACAGACCTGAATCAGGAGATCCACCATGGCTTTTGAATTGCCGCCGCTGCCGTATGCCCACGATGCCCTGCAGCCGCACATCTCCAAGGAAACCCTGGAGTTTCACCACGACAAGCACCACAACACCTATGTCGTGAACCTGAACAACCTGGTCCCAGGCACCGAATTCGAAGGCAAGACCCTGGAAGAGATCGTCAAGAGCTCCTCCGGCGGTATCTTCAACAACGCCGCTCAAGTCTGGAACCACACCTTCTACTGGAACTGCCTGGCACCAAACGCCGGCGGCCAACCAACTGGTGCTCTGGCCGAGGCCATCAACGCCGCCTTCGGTTCCTTCGACAAGTTCAAGGAAGAGTTCACCAAGGTCTCCGTCGGCACCTTCGGCTCCGGCTGGGGCTGGCTGGTGAAGAAGGCCGACGGCTCCCTGGCCCTGGCCAGCACCATCGGCGCCGGCAACCCGCTGACCAGCGGCGACACCCCGCTGCTGACCTGCGACGTCTGGGAACACGCCTACTACATCGACTACCGCAACCTGCGTCCGAAGTACGTCGAGGCCTTCTGGAACCTGGTCAACTGGAAGTTCGTTGCCGAACAGTTCGAAGGCAAGACCTTCAAGGCCTGATTGTTCGCCTTGAATGCAAAAGACCCGGCCTGAGTGCCGGGTTTTTTGTTGCCTGGCCGGATGCCGTCGCATTCGGCAACGACATACCTGACAGAAATATTTGCAACCGATCCGTGCGCTCTTGCTCAGACCGCATAGCGCGCTAACATCAACCATCTGGAAAGTTGACGCAGCGCACTCAAGTCGCATGACCGCTCGACCGATACAGAGCCAAGGGCATTTCCATCGACGGACGGGTTGCCTGACGGGGTCTCGGGCCGATAGTCTCTCGCCATGGTTGATGGCAAAATAATGGCATGCGCATGGATTAAGGAAACCCCATTGAAGCTGGAATTTCGAAACAGCTTATCGGTCAAGCTGCTGAGGGTCGTACTGCTCTCGGCGCTGGCTGTCGGCGTCGTACTCAGCTGTGCGCAGATCGTCTATGACGCCTACAAGACCCGCCAGGCCGTGAACAACGATGCCCAGCGCATCCTCGACATGTTCCGCGACCCATCGACCCAGGCGGTGTACAGCCTCGACCGGGAAATGGGCATGCAGGTGATGGAAGGCCTGTTCCAGGACGAGTCGGTGCGCATGGCCTCCATCGGCCATCCCAACGAAACCATGCTGGCGGAAAAGTCACGGCCGCTGCAGGACATGTCCATGCGCTGGCTGACCGACCTGATCCTCGGCCAGGAGCGCACCTACACCACGCAACTGGTCGGCCGTGGCCCTTACAGCGAGTATTATGGCGACCTGAGCATCACCCTCGACACCTCCTCCTACGGCGAGGACTTCCTGATCAACGCCGTGATCATCTTCATCTCCGGCGTGCTGCGCGCCCTGGCCATGGGCCTGGTGCTGTACCTGGTGTACCACTGGCTGCTGACCAAGCCGCTGTCGAAGATCATCGACCACCTGACCCAGATAAACCCCGACCGCCCCAGCCAGCACCAGATTCCGCAGCTCAAGGGCCACGAGCGCAATGAGCTGGGCCTGTGGGTCAACACCGCCAACCAACTGCTGGCCTCCATCGAGCGCAACACCCACCTGCGCCACGAGGCCGAGAACAGCCTGCAGCGCATGGCCCAGTACGACTTCCTCACCGGCCTGCCCAACCGCCAGCAGTTACAGCAGCAGCTGGACAAGATCCTGGTCGACGGCGGCCGCCTGCAGCGCCGTGTCGCCGTGCTGTGCGTGGGCCTGGACGACTTCAAGGGCATCAACGAGCAGTTCAGCTACCAGGTCGGCGACCAGTTGCTGCTGGCCCTGGCCGACCGTCTGCGCGCCCACAGTGGGCGGCTCGGCGCCCTGGCTCGCCTGGGCGGCGACCAGTTCGCCCTGGTCCAGGCCAACATCGAGCAACCCTATGAAGCCGCCGAGCTGGCCCAGAGCATCCTCGACGACCTCGAAGCGCCCTTCGACCTCGACCAACAGCAGATCCGCCTGCGCGCCACCATCGGTATCACCCTGTTCCCCGAGGACGGCGACAGCACCGAGAAGCTCCTGCAGAAGGCCGAGCAGACCATGACCCTGGCCAAGGCCCGCTCGCGCAATCGCTATCAGTTCTACATCGCCAGCGTCGACAGCGAGATGCGCCGCCGTCGCGAATTGGAAAAAGACCTGCGCGAGGCTCTGTCACGCAACCAGCTGTACCTGGTGTACCAGCCGCAGATCAGCTACCGAGACCACCGAGTGGTCGGCGTAGAAGCGCTGCTGCGCTGGCAGCATCCGGAGCTGGGCATGGTCCCACCCGACCAGTTCATCCCGCTGGCCGAGCAGAACGGCAGCATCATCGGCATTGGCGAATGGGTGCTCGACCAGGCCTGCCGGCAGCTGCGCGAATGGCACGACCAGGGCTTCAGCGAGCTGCGCATGGCGGTCAACCTGTCCACGGTGCAACTGCACCACAACGAGCTGCCGCGGGTGGTCAACAACCTGCTGCAGGCCTACCGTCTGCCGCCGCGCAGCCTGGAGCTGGAAGTCACCGAGACCGGCCTGATGGAAGACATCAGCACCGCCGCCCAGCACCTGCTGAGCCTGCGCCGTTCGGGCGCCTTGATCGCCATTGACGACTTCGGCACCGGCTATTCCTCGCTCAGCTACCTGAAGTCGCTGCCGCTGGACAAGATCAAGATCGACAAGAGCTTCGTCCAGGACCTGCTTGACGATGACGACGACGCCACCATCGTTCGCGCCATCATCCAACTGGGCAAGAGCCTGGGCATGCAGGTGATCGCCGAAGGCGTGGAAACCGTCGAACAGGAGAGCTACATCATCGCCCAGGGCTGCCACGAGGGTCAGGGCTACCATTACAGCAAGCCGTTGTCGGCGCGCGAACTGACCAGCTTCCTCAAACAGGCACAACGCAACCAGGTTTCCGCCCTGTAAGCCCTGCCAGCCTTGGCGGTGCACCTTGAACGGGCGTTTGCATGAAATGCACGCCCGCCCCTTTACAGCAAATGCAAATCTTTCGCATGATGTATTGGTTTCGCGTGCCACGGCGCACGGTCCAACCACACCACGCAGGAAACCAACAATGATTCGAATGCCTCTGGCCTCCGCCAGTCTGCTGGCCATCGCCATCGCTCTCGCCGGTTGCGGCGAAGGCAAGGACGACAAGGCTGCCGCACCGCAAGCCCAGGCACCTGCCGCCGCCAGCACCACCGCCGCGGCGCCGGGGGCTGTCGATGAGGCGGCCGCCAAGGCTGTGGTCAAGCACTACGCCGAAATGGTCCATGCCGTGTACAGCGACTCGCTGAGCACCGCCAAACAACTGCAGACCGCCGTCGACGCGTTCCTGGCCAAGCCCGACGACCAGACCCTCAAAGCCGCCCGTGATGCCTGGGTCGCCTCGCGCGTGCCGTACCTGCAGAGCGAAGTGTTCCGCTTCGGCAACACCATCATCGACGACTGGGAAGGCCAGGTTAACGCCTGGCCCCTGGACGAAGGCCTGATCGACTACGTCGACAAGAGCTACGAGCACGCCCTGGGCAACCCGGCGGCCAACGCCAACATCATCGCCAACACCGAGATCCAGGTCGGCGAAGACAAGATCGATGTCAAGGACATCACCCCCGAGAAACTCGCCACCCTCAACGAACTGGGCGGCTCCGAAGCCAACGTCGCCACCGGCTACCACGCCATCGAGTTCCTGCTCTGGGGCCAGGACCTCAATGGCACCGGCCCTGGCGCGGGCAACCGTCCAGCGTCCGACTATCTGGAAGGCAAGGGCGCCACGGGCGGCCACAACGACCGTCGCCGCGCCTACCTGAAAGCGGTCACCGACCTGCTGGTCAAGGACCTCGAAGAGATGGTCGACAACTGGGCGCCGAACGTCGCCGACAATTACCGCGCCACCCTCGAAGGCGAGCCGGCCAACGACGGCCTGCGCAAGATGCTGTTCGGCATGGGCAGCCTGTCGCTGGGCGAACTGGCCGGCGAGCGCATGAAGGTCTCGCTGGAAGCCAACTCGCCGGAAGACGAGCACGATTGCTTCAGCGACAACACCCACTACTCGCACTTCTACGACGCCAAGGGCATCCGCAACGTCTACCTGGGCGAGTACACCCGTGTCGACGGCACCAAGCTGAGCGGCCCGAGCCTGTCATCGCTGGTGGCCAAGGCCGACCCGGCCACCGACGCCACCCTCAAGGCCGACCTGGAAGCCACTGAGGCCAAGATCCAGGTGATCGTCGACCACGCCCTCAAGGGCGAGCACTACGACCAGCTGATCGCCGCCGACAACGCCGCCGGCAACCAGATTGTGCGTGATGCAATCGCCTCGCTGGTCAAGCAGACCGGCGCGATCGAGCAGGCCGCTGGCAAGTTGGGCATCGACAACCTGAACCCGGATACCGCCGATCACGAGTTCTGATCAGCGTCGCAGTTCAGCAGAGGCGGCCTTCGGGCCGCCTTTTTGTTTTTCAGCAACACCATCGCTCCCACAGGCAACGTGTCCGACGATAAGTGACAACTGACACCGATTTCATCCAGCAATTGCAAATTGCTCTTATTCAAACACCCCCAGCCTGATAAGCTTGCACGCCGGTTTTTCGCCCATGCCCAGGATCCTCGATGTCCTTGCTCCGCCTAAGCCCCCTGCTCTTGGCCTTCGCCCTCGCCGCCTGTGACGACGCCCCGCGTTTCACCCAGGCCGAGCCCGGCGAAGCCCTCTCCGGCGGCAAGGCCACGGTGCAACGCAGCGACCGCAACGCCTATTCGCTGCCCTCGGCCAACCTGACACCCGAGCGGCGCCTGGATTTCGCCGTGGGCAACAGCTTTTTCCGCAACCCCTGGGTAATCGCCCCCTCCACCACCACCGCCCGCGATGGCCTCGGCCCGTTGTTCAACACCAACGCCTGCCAGAACTGCCACGTGCGCGACGGTCGCGGCCATCCGCCGGAGCCGGACGACAGCAACGCGGTGTCGATGCTGGTGCGCCTGTCGATCCCCGACCAGCCCTACTACGCCCGGGAGATCGAGCGCCTGGGCGTGGTCCCCGAGCCGGTCTACGGCACCCAGCTGCAGGACATGGCCATCCCCGGCGTGGCCCCGGAAGGCAAGGTGCGGGTGAGCTACGACAAGCACAGCGTCACCTTCAAGGATGGCCACCAGGTCGAACTGCGCCGTCCGACGCTGCAGATCACCCAGCTCGGCTACGGCCCGCTGCACCCGGACACCCGCTTTTCGGCCCGGGTCGCCCCGCCGATGATCGGCCTGGGGCTGCTCGAGGCCATCCCCGAAGCCGACCTGCTGGCCAACGAAGACCCGGACGACCTCAACCGCGATGGCATCCGCGGCCGCGCCAACCGGGTGTGGGACGACGCCCAGGGCAAGACCGTGATCGGCCGTTTCGGTTGGAAGGCCGGGCAGCCCAACGTCAACCAGCAGAACGTGCACGCCTTCGCCGGCGACATGGGCCTGACCACCACCCTGCTGCCGAAGGACGATTGCACCGCCACGCAGGTCGATTGCCTGGCCGCGCCGAACGGTGACGGCCAGAGTGGCGAGAAGGAAGTCAGCGACAACATCCTGCGCCTGGTCACCTTCTACACCCGCAACCTCGCCGTGCCGGCCCGACGCAATGTGGATACGCCCGAAGTGCTGGCGGGCAAGAACCTGTTCTATCAGGCCGGCTGCCAGGGCTGCCACACCCCGCAGTTCACCACCGCCGCCGATGCGTCCGAACCGGAACTGGCCGGCCAGGTGATCCGTCCCTACAGCGACCTGCTGCTGCACGACATGGGCCCGGGCCTGAGCGACGAACGCACCGAGTTCGCCGCCAATGGCCAGGACTGGCGCACCCCGCCACTGTGGGGCATCGGCCTGAGCGAGACCGTCAGCGGCCACAGCCAGTTCCTCCACGACGGCCGCGCCCGCAACCTGCTTGAAGCCGTGCTCTGGCACGGTGGCGAGGCCCAGGCGGCGCGCGATCACGTGTTGACCTTCAATGCCGAGCAGCGCGCCGCGCTGCTGGCGTTCCTGAATTCCCTTTAAACCGCACAAGGAGCCGGGCATGTTCCGACCCAAACTGTTGTTCACCAGCCTCGCCGCACTTGCCCTCGGCGCCTGCTCGCCGCAAGATCCGCAGGCGGTGACCTCCGCTGCCATCGCCAAGCAAGTGATCCTGCCGACCTACAGCCGCTGGGTCGAGGCCGACCGGCAGCTGGCCGCCAGCGCCCTGGCCTACTGCGAAGGAAAACAGTCCCTGGAGACCGCCCGCGCCGACTTCCTCAACGCCCAGAAGGCCTGGGCCGAGCTGCAGCCGTTGCTGGTCGGCCCGCTGGCCGAGGGCAACCGCCCGTGGCAGGTGCAGTTCTGGCCGGACAAGAAGAACCTGGTCGGTCGCCAGGTCGAGCAGCTGGTCAACGGCGAACAGGCGGTCACCGCCGAGTCGCTGGGCAAGGCCAGCGTGGTGGTGCGTGGCCTGTCGGCCTACGAATACATCCTGTTCGACAGCAAGCCGGACATCGCCAGCGCCGAGCAGAAAGCCCGCTACTGCCCGCTGCTGGTTGCCATCGGCGAACACCAGAAGGCCCTGGCCGAGGAAATCCTCAAGGGCTGGAACAGCACCGACGGCATGCTGTCGCAGATGACCAAGTTCCCCAACCAGCGCTACGCCGACTCCCACGAGGCGATCGCCGACCTGCTGCGGGCCCAGGTCACCGCCCTGGACACCCTGAAGAAGAAACTCGGCGCGCCGATGGGCCGCCAGAGCAAGGGGATCGCGCAGCCGCTGCAGGCCGAGGCCTGGCGCAGCCACTCGTCGATCAAGAGCCTGGAAGCCTCGCTCAAGGCCGCCCAGACGGTCTGGGTCGGGGTCGACAACCAGGGCCTGCGCGGCCTGCTGGGCAAGGATCAGGCGGCACTGGCGCAAAAGATCGACGACGCCTACGCTGCGGCGATCAAGCTGCTGGCCGACAACCAGAAGACCCTGGGCGAGCTGCTGGCCGACGACGCCGGCAAGCAGACCCTCAACCAGATCTACGACGCGCTCAACGTCGTCCACCGCCTGCACGAAGGCGAGCTGGCCAAGGCGTTGAACATCCAGCTGGGCTTCAATGCCAACGACGGTGACTGATCATGCTGCGACGCCAGGCCCTGAAACTCGGTAGCGTGTTGCTCAGCGCCCTGACCCTGGGCGGCTGGAGCCTGTTCCGCGGCAAAGGCAGCGAACCGTTGCTGCTGTCGGCGCGCGACGACGGCGACGGCAAGCACTACGCCGTGGGCTTTCGCCTGGACGGCACCCAGGTATTCAGCACCCAGGTGGCCCAGCGTTGCCATGCGATCATCAACCACCCGACGCTGCCGATCGCCTTGTTCGTCGCGCGCCGCCCCGGTACCGAGAGCTACCTGGTCGACCTGCGCGACGGCCGGCTGCTGCAGACCCTCGCCTCGCAACCGCAGCGGCACTTCTACGGCCATGCGGTGATCCACAAGGACGGCGAGTGGCTGTACACCACCGAGAACGACACCACCGACCCCGGTCGCGGCGTGCTGGGCGTCTATCGGTTCGAAGGCGAACGTCTGGTGCACAGCGGCGAGCTTTCCACCCACGGCATCGGCCCCCATGAGGTGGCCTGGCTGCCCGATGGCGAGACCCTGGTGGTGGCCAACGGCGGTATCCGCACCGAGGCCGAAAGCCGGGTGGAGATGAACCTCGACGCCATGGAGCCGAGCCTGGTGCTGATGCAGCGCGACGGCACCCTGCTGAGCAAGGAGACCCTGGCCCAGCAGATGAACAGCGTGCGCCACCTGGCGGTGGGCGACGATGGCACCATCGCCGCCTGCCAGCAGTTCATGGGCGGCTCCGAGGAGACCGCCGAACTGCTGGCGATCAAGCGTCCGGGGGAGCCGTTCAAGGCCTTCCCGGTGCCGGAGCGCCAGCTGCAGTCGATGGCCCAGTACACCGCCAGCGTCGCCATCCACAGCGACCTGCGCCTGGTGGCCCTGACCGCGCCACGGGCCAATCGCCTGTTCATCTGGGACCTGGACAGCGGCGCGGTGAAGCTCGATGCGCCGATGCCCGATTGCGCCGGGGTCGGGGCGGTGAAGGATGGTTTCGTCGTTACCTCCGGGCAGGGGCGTTGCCGGTTCTACGATTGCCGCAAGGCGCAGCTGATCGGCCAGCCGATGAACTTGCCTTCAGGCTTCTGGGATAACCACCTGCATCTGGTCTGATTTGTCGTAAAAACTATCGCGGTGCGACTTGCACCGCGATTTGGCCGGCACAAGTTTGTCCCTCCTCTTTTCCAGAAAAGCGACAATACTTTCCCCCAGCGCACGTGGGCCGGATCGCCTGTGGTCGTGCCCAGTGAAAAACAAACCCACCTCCAGGGAACCGGACCATGTTGCGCCGCCGCATGCTGATCATGTTGGCCGTCGTCCTGCTGATCGTATTGATCCTGGGGGGCACCAAGGCCTTTTCCATCTACAAGCAGGTGCAGATGTTCTCGCAGCCCCGGCCGCCGGTCAGCGTGGCCGCGGCGCAAGCCGAGCTGCGCCAATGGCAGGAGCGCCTGCCAGCGGTTGGCAGCCTCAAGGCCTATCAGGGCGTTGAACTGAGCCTGGAAGTCGCCGGTACGGTGAAGTCGCTGCACTTCGAATCCGGGCAACAGGTGAAAGCCGGCCAGTTGCTGCTGCAACTGGACAGCGACCAGGAAACCGCCCTGCTCGGCACTGCGCAGGCCGACCTGGGGCTGGCCAAGGTCGACTTCGGCCGGGGTAGCCAGTTGGTCGGCGATTCGGCCATCTCCCGCGGCGAGTTCGACCGCCTGACCGCCCAGTACCGGCGTAACCAGGCAGTGGTCGAACAGCTCAAGGCCGCGCTGGCGAAAAAGAGCATCAGCGCCCCGTTCAGCGGCACCATCGGCATTCGTCAGGTGGACGTCGGCGCCTACCTGGCCAGCGGTACGGTGATCGCCACCTTGCAGGATCTCTCAAGCCTCTATGTCGACTTCAATGTGCCCGAGCAGGCGCTGCCGCACCTGAGCCTGGGCCAGCGAGTACTGGCACAAGTGGCCGCCTACCCCGACCAGACCTTCTCCGCCAGCCTCAGTGCGATCAACCCCAAGGTCGAGGAAAGCACCCGCAACCTGCTGGTCCGCGCCACCCTGGCCAACCCCGAAGGCAAGCTCCTGCCGGGCATGTTCGCGAGCCTTCAAGTGCTGTTGCCCGACCCGCAGCCGCTGGTGGTGGTGCCGGAGAACGCCATCACCTATACCCTCTACGGTAATTCGGTGTACCGGGTCAGCGAGAAAAAGGGCGAGGACGGCCAGCCCCAGCGTGACGCCAACGGCCAGCCAAAGCTGATTGCCGAACAGCTCACCGTGCAGACGGGCGAGCGCCGTGAAGGCTGGGTCGTGGTGCTCAAGGGGCTGCAGGCCGGCGATCAGGTGGTCACTGCCGGCCAGCTCAAACTGAGCCCCGGCGCGGCGATCCGCATCAGCGCCGACAACGCCCTCAAGCCCGCCGCGCCCGGCGCGAAGTGAACGGGAGGCGGCCATGGCGTTCACCGACCCGTTCATCCGCCGCCCGGTGCTGGCCTGCGTGGTCAGCCTGCTGATCCTGCTGCTCGGCCTGCAGGCTTGGAACAAGCTGCAGATCCGCCAGTACCCGCAGATGGAAAACGCACTGATCACCGTCACCACCGCCTACCCTGGGGCCAATGCCGAAACCATCCAGGGCTATATCACCCAACCCTTGCAGCAGAGCCTGGCCAGTGCCGACGGCATCGACTACATGACCTCGGTGAGCCGGCAGAACTTTTCGGTGATCTCGGTCTACGCGCGAATCGGCGCCGACACCGACCGCCTGTTCACCCAGTTGCTGGCCAAGGCCAACGAGGTGCGCAACAAGCTGCCCCAGGACTCCGAGGACCCGGTGCTGAGCAAGGAGGCCGCCGATGCCTCGGCGCTGATGTACATCAGCTTCTACAGCAACGAGATGAGCAACCCGCAGATCACCGACTACCTGTCCCGGGTCATCCAGCCCAAGCTGGCCACGCTGCCCGGCATGGCCGAGGCCGAGATCCTTGGCAACCAGGTGTTCGCCATGCGCATCTGGATCGACCCGGTGAAGCTGGCCGGCTTCGGCCTGTCGGCGGTGGACGTGACCAACGCCGTGCGCCGCTACAACTTCCTCTCCGCCGCCGGTGAGGTGAAGGGCCAGTACGTGGTCACGAGCATCAACGCCACCACCGAGCTGAAATCCGCCGAGGCCTTTGCCGCCCTGCCGGTCAAGACCAGTGGCGACAGCCGGGTGTTGCTGGGCGATGTGGCGCGGGTGGAAATGGGCGCGGAAAACTACGACACGGTCAGTTCGTTCGACGGCACGCCGTCGGTGTACATCGGCATCAAGGCCACGCCGGCAGCCAACCCGCTGGAGGTGATCAAGGAGGTGCGGCGGATCATGCCGCAGCTCGAGGAGGCGCTGCCCGCCAGCCTCAAGGTGTCCATCGCCTACGACGCCACCCTGTTCATCCAGGCGTCCATCGACGAAGTGATCAAGACCCTCGGCGAAGCGGTGCTGATCGTCATCGTCGTGGTGTTCCTGTTCCTCGGCGCCCTGCGCTCGGTGGTGATCCCGGTGGTGACCATCCCGCTGTCGATGATCGGCGTGCTGTTTTTCATGCAGATGATGGGCTACTCGCTGAACCTGCTGACGCTGCTGGCCATGGTGCTGGCCATCGGCCTGGTGGTGGACGACGCGATCGTCGTGGTGGAAAACATCCACCGTCATATCGAGGAGGGCAAGTCGCCCTTCGACGCAGCCCTGGAAGGTGCCCGCGAGATCGCCCTGCCGGTGGTGTCGATGACCATCACCCTGGCCGCGGTGTACGCGCCCATCGGTTTTCTCACCGGGTTGACCGGTGCCCTGTTCAAGGAGTTCGCTCTGACCCTGGCCGGGGCGGTGGTCATTTCCGGCATCGTCGCCCTCACCCTGTCACCGATGATGTGCGCCCTGCTGTTGCGCCACGAGCAGAACCCCAGCGGCCTGGCCCATCGCCTGGACCTGATCTTCGACGCGCTCAAGGTGCGCTACCAGCGCCTGCTGCACGGCACCCTGAACAGCCGCCCGGTGGTGCTGGTGTTCGCCGTGCTGATCCTGTGCCTGATTCCGGCCTTGCTGATGTTTACCCGCAACGAACTGGCGCCGGAGGAGGACCAGGGGGTGATCTTCATGATGAGTAGCTCGCCGCAGACCGCCAACCTGGACTACCTCAACGCCTACACCGACCAGTTCACGCCGATCTTCAAGCGCTTCCCCGAGTACTACTCGTCGTTCCAGATCAACGGTTTCAACGGTGTGCAGAGCGGGATCGGCGGCTTCCTGCTCAAGCCCTGGAACGAGCGCGAGCGCACGCAGATGCAGTTGTTGCCGCTGGTGCAGGCGGAGCTTGAGCAGATTGGCGGGCTGCAGATCTTCGGCTTCAACCTGCCGTCGCTGCCCGGCACCGGCGAGGGCCTGCCGTTCCAGCTGGTGATCAACACCGCCGGTGACTACCCGGCCCTGCTGGAGGTGGCCCAGCGGGTCAAGGAGCGCGCCCAGGCGTCGGGCAAGTTTGCCTTCCTCGATATCGACCTGGCCTTCGACAAGCCGGAGGTGGTGATCGACATCGACCGCGCCAAGGCGGCGCAGATGGGGGTGTCGATGGACACCCTGGGCAGCACCCTGGCGACCTTGCTGGGCGAGGCCGAGATCAACCGCTTCACCCTGGAGGGCCGCAGCTACAAGGTAATCGCCCAGGTCGAGCGCCCATACCGGGCCAACCCTGGCTGGCTGAACAACTACTACGTGAAGAACGAGCAGGGCCAGCTGCTGCCGCTCGCGACCCTTATCACCCTCAACGACCGTGCCCGGCCGCGCCAGCTCAACCAGTTCCAGCAGTTGAACTCGGCGATCATCCAGGGGGTGCCGCTGGTGAGCATGGGCGAGGCCCTGGAAACCGTGCGCGCCATCGCTCGCGAGGAGGCGCCCGAGGGCTTCTCGCTGGACTATGCCGGGGCGGCGCGGCAGTTCGTCCAGGAGGGCAGTGCGTTGTGGGTGACCTTCGGCCTGGCGCTGGCGATCATCTTCCTGGTGCTGGCGGCGCAGTTCGAGAGTTTCCGGGATCCGCTGGTGATTCTGGTAACGGTGCCGTTGTCGATCTGTGGGGCGCTGTTGCCTCTATTCCTGGGAGTTTCGAGCATGAACATCTATACCCAGGTGGGGTTGGTGACCCTGATCGGGCTGATCACCAAGCACGGGATTCTTATTGTCGAGTTTGCCAATCAGCTACGGGATGAGCGGGGGCTGGGCGTACGGGAGGCGATCGAGGAGGCCGCCGCGATTCGCCTGCGGCCGGTGCTGATGACCACGGCGGCCATGGTGTTTGGCATGGTACCCCTGATTTTGGCCTCCGGGGCCGGGGCGGTCAGCCGGTTTGATATCGGGATGGTGATAGCTACCGGGATGTCGGTTGGGACATTGTTTACGTTGTTTGTTTTGCCTTGCATTTATAGTGTTTTGGCGCATAAGGGGGGGCACGGTATTGTTGATGTTCGCGGGTGATTGTTTTGGTTTTTTATGCGCATTCGTAGAATATATCGACATTTAGTCACCTTTTCGCCTTTACGGCGACCTACTTTTCTCTAGGGAAAAGTAGGCAAAACCGTTCCGCTCCGTTCATCCGGCCCCTGCGCTTCGCTCCGGAGCGAAGCGCAGGGCCAGATGAATGGAGCGATGTACGGGCGGAAAGGTGAATAAGCGTCGACATCACAAATGAATGCGTATACAACTTCCAAAACCACCAAACAACAACAACAACAACAACAACAAGGGGCGAATCAGAAGTCAAAATAACCAACCCCAATTCGCCCCCTGTCAAACCCCTGAAATCAATTCAAGGCATCAAGCAAAGCCTGGTTCATCTCCGGCGTCCCAACGGTAATCCGCAGGAACTGCGCAATCCGCTCCTGCTTGAAGTGCCGAACAATCACCCCCTGCTCACGAAGGCGCGCCGCGATCCCGGCAGCATCCTGCCCGGGATGCCGGGCGAAGATGAAGTTCGCCGCCGAAGGCAACACCTCGAACCCACGCGCCACCAACTCGGCAACCAGCACGTCCCGGCTTTCGATAACCTTGCGACAGGTCTGATCGAAATACGCACGGTCATCGAACGCCGCCGCCGCCCCGACAATCGCCATGCGATCCAACGGATAGGAGTTGAAGCTGTTCTTGATCCGCTCCAACGCCTCGATCAGGTCAGGATGACCAACCGCCAACCCAACCCGAAGCCCCGCTAGCGAACGCGACTTGGACAAGGTCTGGGTCACCAACAGGTTGTCATAGCGATCGACCAGGCTGATGGCCGTCTCGCCCCCGAAATCGATGTAGGCCTCGTCAACCACCACCACCGAATCCCGGTTGGCCTGCAGCAGTTGCTCGACCGCCTCAAGCGGCAACAGGCAGCCAGTCGGCGCATTCGGGTTGGGGAAGATGATCCCGGCATTGGGCCTGCTGTAGTCCGAAACCCGGATCTGGAACTGCTCATCCAGCGCCACCTGCTCGAACGCGATACCGTACAGGCCGCAATACACCGGGTAGAAGCTGTAGCTCACGTCCGGGAACAGCAGCGGCCCACGATCATGCTGGAACAGGCCGTGGAAGATGTGCGCCAGCACCTCGTCCGAGCCGTTGCCGACGAATACCTGCGCCGGCGTCACGCCGTAATACTCGGCCACCGCCTGCTTGAGCCGGTCACCGTTCGGGTCCGGATACAGCCGCAGGTTGTCGTTGAGCTCGCCACGCATGGCCTCCAGCGCCTTGGGCGACGGACCATACGGGTTCTCGTTGGTGTTCAGCTTGACCAGCCGCGCCAGCTTCGGCTGCTCGCCCGGCACGTAAGGCACCAGGTCCTTGACGAAGGGACTCCAGAAACGACTCATGCTCAGTTCCCCTTCTCGTTGAGGATGCGGTATTCGGCGCTGCGCGCGTGGGCGGTCAGCGATTCGCCCCGGGCCAGCACCGAAGCGGTGTGACCCAGCTCGGACGCGCCCTGCTCGGAGCAGAAGATGATCGACGAACGCTTCTGGAAGTCATACACGCCCAGTGGCGAAGAGAAGCGCGCGGTGCCGGAAGTCGGCAGCACGTGGTTGGGGCCGGCGCAGTAGTCGCCCAGCGCCTCGCTGGTGTGGCGGCCCATGAAGATCGCGCCGGCGTGGCGGATCTGCGGCAACCAGGCCTGTGGATCAGCCACCGACAGCTCCAGGTGCTCGGGGGCGATGCGGTTTGCCACCTCGATGGCCTGCTGCATGTCACGCACCTGGATCAGCGCGCCTCGGCCGTTGATCGACTTCTCGATGATCTCGGCGCGCTCCATGGTCGGCAGCAGCTTGCCGATGCTGGCGGCCACCCGATCGAGGAACTCGGCATCCGGGCTAACCAGGATGGCCTGGGCGTCCTCGTCGTGCTCGGCCTGGGAGAACAGGTCCATGGCGATCCAGTCCGGATCGGTCTGGCCGTCGCACACCACCAGGATCTCCGAAGGGCCGGCGATCATGTCGATGCCGACCTGGCCGAACACATGGCGCTTGGCGGTGGCCACGTAGATATTGCCCGGACCGACGATCTTGTCGACTTGCGGCACGCTTTCGGTGCCGTAGGCCAAGGCCGCGACCGCCTGGGCGCCACCGAGGGTGAACACCCGGTCGACCCCGGCGATGCAGGCCGCGGCCAGCACCAGCTCGTTGACCTCGCCACGCGGGGTCGGCACGACCATCACCACCTCGGCCACACCGGCGACCTTGGCCGGAATCGCGTTCATCAGCACCGACGACGGGTACGATGCTTTTCCGCCCGGCACGTACAGGCCGGCGCGGTCAAGCGGGGTAACTTTCTGGCCGAGCACAGTGCCGTCGGCCTCGGTGTACTGCCAGGAATCCTGCTTTTGCCGTTCGTGGTAGATACGCACACGGTTGGCGGCTTTTTCCAGGGCTTCGCGCTGCACCGGAGTAATGCGGGTCAGGGCCAGCTCCAGGCGCTCGCGGTCGAGGATCAGGTCATCGATACCCTTGGCATCCACACCGTCGAAACGCTGGGTGAACTCCACCAACGCCGCATCGCCGCGCTCGCGCACGGCCTTGATGATGTCGAGCACGCGCTGGTTGACCGCGTCATCGGACACGCTTTCCCAGCTCAGCAGATGATCCAGATGTCGGGCGAAATCCTGGTCAGCGGCGTTGAGACGGGCAATTGCAGTGGACACGGTCATGGCGAGGGCCTCGTTATTAGCGGATGTTCAGGCGCCCTAAAGCTACCACTCCATCCGCGCGGGCACCTGAGAAAATTGGCTATGACGCGGATAGACGGGCGCGACAGCGGAGGTCGCGCGCAGAGGTCAGCCGCGGTGTCGCGATTCGACGGCGTTGCGCAGGGTGTCGATCAGGCTCTGGATACGGGCGTGCTGCATTTTCATGGAAGCCTTGTTGACCACCAGGCGCGAGCTGATCGTGGCGATCAGTTCCTGGGGCTCGAGGCCGTTGGCGCGCAGGGTATTACCGGTGTCGACCACGTCGATGATCTTGTCGGCGAGGTTGATCAGCGGCGCCAGCTCCATGGAGCCATACAGCTTGATGATGTCGACCTGGCGGCCCTGCTCGGCGTAGTAGCGCTTGGCTACATTGACGAACTTGGTGGCCACGCGCAGGCGGCCCTTGGGCTCGGGCGTGCCGGTTACGCCGGCGGTCATCAGCTTGCACTGGGCGATCTGCAGGTCCAGGGGCTCGTACAGGCCCTGGCCGCCGTATTCCATCAGCACGTCCTTGCCGGCCACACCGAGGTCGGCGGCGCCATGCTCGACATAGGTCGGCACGTCGGTGGCACGCACGATGAGCAGGCGGACATCATCCTGGGTGGTCGGGATGATCAGCTTGCGGCTCTTGTCCGGATTCTCGGTCGGCACGATACCGGCTTCGGCCAGCAGTGGCAGGGTATCGTCGAGAATCCGGCCTTTGGATAGCGCGATGGTCAACATTGGAACGTCGGTCCTTAAGCAGCTATAGCCAGCCGGGCACAGCCCGGCCGCATAAAATTCGGGGCGCGTCCCTGCGCCATGCAGACTAGCCCGGTACGCGACGGATCTTCGCGCCCAGCATCTGCAGTTTTTCCTCGATGCATTCGTAGCCACGGTCGATGTGGTAGATGCGGTCGATCAGGGTGTCGCCTTCAGCGACCAGCGCCGACAGTACCAGGCTGGCGGAAGCGCGCAAGTCGGTGGCCATCACCGGAGCACCTTTGAGCGCCTTGACGCCAGTGACGATGGCGGTGTTGCCCTCGACCTGGATCTGCGCGCCCATGCGGTGCATCTCGTAGACATGCATGAAGCGGTTTTCGAAGATGGTCTCGATCACCGCGCCGGTGCCTTCGGCGATGGCATTGAGCGAGATGAACTGCGCCTGCATGTCGGTCGGGAACGCTGGGTACGGGGCGGTACGCAGGTTCACGGCCTTCGGACGCTTGCCGTGCATGTCCAGCTCGATCCAATCTTCACCGGTGGTGATATCGGCGCCGGCTTCCTTGAGTTTCTCGAGGACGGCTTCGAGGATGGTCGGATCGGTGTCCTTGACCTTGACGCGGCCGCCGGTCACGGCAGCGGCGACCAGGTAGGTGCCGGTTTCGATACGGTCAGGCATGACCCGGTAGTTGGCCGAGTGCAGGCGCTCGACGCCATCGATGGTGATGGTGTCGGTGCCAGCGCCCTGGATCTTCGCACCCATGGCGATCAGGAAGTTGGCCAGGTCGACCACCTCCGGCTCGCGGGCGGCGTTCTGCAGCACGCTGCGGCCCTTGGCCAGGGCGGCGGCCATCATGATGTTCTCGGTACCGGTGACGCTGACGGTGTCGAAGAAGAAGTGCGCGCCGCGCAAGCCGCCCTCGGGTGCCTTGGCTTTGATGTAGCCGCCTTCGACGTCGATTTTCGCACCCATGGCCTCCAGGCCGCGGATGTGCAGGTCGACCGGACGCGAACCGATGGCGCAACCGCCCGGCAGCGCCACTTCGGCCTCACCGAAGCGGGCGACCATCGGACCGAGCACAAGGATCGAGGCGCGCATGGTCTTGACCAGCTCATAGGGCGCGACCAGGGTCTTGATGCTGCGCGGATCGATTTCCACCGAGAGCTTCTCGTCGATCACAGGCTCGATGCCCATGCGACCGAACAGCTCGATCATGGTGGTGATGTCGTGCAGGTGCGGCAGGTTGCCGACCGTGACCGGACCATCGGCCAGCAGGGTGGCCGAGAGAATCGGCAGGGCAGCGTTCTTCGCGCCGGAAATGCGGATCTCGCCGTCGAGGCGCGGGCCGCCAGTGATAATCAGTTTGTCCATACGTATCTCGCCGCCAAGTTGGCTCAGGTGCGCTCAGCCCAGGCTGCGCTGCTGAAGAATTTCATGGTTACCGCGTGAATGCTGCCGTTGGCGATCCACGGATTGAGGTGAGCATAGATCGCCTGCTGGCGCTTGACCGGGCTCTGGCCGGCCAGCTCGTCGCTGATCACGTTCAACTGGAAGTTGCAGCCTTCGCCTTCAACTTCGACCCGGGTTCCCGGCAATTTCTCTTCCAGAAAGCTTTTGACTTCTACGGCCTGCATGCTCAACCTCGATCGGCGCCCAACGCGCGCGGGTCGGCCATCATACAAAAAAGCCCCTCGCCTGCGAAGCCCATGAGTGGGCGCGCTGACCGAGGGGCCTTTGGCGAACGGCAGGGCATCAGCCTGCCAGCACTTCATCGAGGTCATAGACCCCGGCGATTTCCCGCATATCCTCAGGGATACCGCGCAGTTCCCAGGTCTTGCCGGCCGCCTGCGCATCGCGCATGAAGCCCAACAGCAACGACAGGCCGACGCTGCTGGACTTCTCCACCGCGGAGCAGTCGAGCACCAGGCGTGGCTCACGGCACGCCGCGACCAGCGCCTTGCCCTGCTTGCGCAGGGCCGGACCGCTGCGATAGTCCAGCACGCCGGCCAGGGCGAGGACGCCCGGCTCTGCCATGCTCACGGCGGCGTCACTCATTTGACTTCCTTATCCGGCGAGCTGTCCGCCGCTTCCTTGGCCTTGGCCACTTCGCCGGCCCAGCCGTCGATGGTCTTGTCCAGGTTGTTGCCGTTGCGCTGCATGGCGTCCTGGAACTGGTCGCGGAACAGCTTGCCGATGTTGATGCCGTTGACGATGACGTTGCGCACCTTCCACTCGCCCTTGAGCTTCTGCATGGTGTACTGCACCGGATAGACCGCGCCGTTGGTGCCGGTGATCTTCATGCCGACGCTGGTGCGGTCGCCGTCCTCGGCCTTGGCCGGGTCGACGGTGATCCCTTGGTTGTTGTACTCCAGCAGGGCGTTGCCGTAGAACTGCATCAGGCTGCGCTTGAAGTTCTCCTGGAAGCGCTGCATCTGCTCGGGCGTCGCCTTGCGCGAATACTTGACGGTCATGATGCTCCTGGAAATGCCGTCGGCATCGACCACCGGGCCGAGGTTGCTGTTGAGCGCGTTGTAGAACGCCTCGGGGTTGGCCTTGTACTGCTCCTTGTTGGCCTTCAGGTCGCTGAGCAGCTGCGTGGTGGTGCCCTGGATCACATCACGGGCGGATTGCCCCGGCGCCGCCAGGGCCAGCAAGGGGAAGGCCGCCAGCAGAACCAGCAGGCCACGTCGCAGGATCGAAATCATGGAAACTCCTTAATTAGCCGGTTGTGCTTCTTTCGGTTCCTTGCCCACCGAGTTGAGCAGGAACTTGCCGATCAGGTCTTCCAGCACCAGCGCCGACTGGGTGTCGTGGATGGTGCTGCCGTCCTTGAGTACCGCCTCCTCGCCACCCACGCTGATGCCGATGTACTTCTCGCCCAGCAGGCCTGCGGTCAGGATCGAGGCAGTGGAGTCGGTCGGCAGGTTGTCGACATGCTTGTCCAGCTGCAGCGTGACCCGACCGGTGTAGGAATCGCGGTCCAGATCGATGGCCGTGACCTTGCCGATGGTCACACCGGCCATGGTCACCTTAGCTCTGACCGTCAAACCGGCGATATTGTCGAAGTACGCATAAACTTTGTACGTGTCGCTGCTCGGGCTGGCCGACAGCCCGCTGACACGCAGGGCCAGCAGCAGCAGCGCCAGGATCCCGGCCAGGAGGAACAGGCCGACACCGATTTCCAGGGTGCGGTTTTGCATCAGAAATCTCCAAACATCAAGGCGGTCAGAATAAAGTCCAGACCCAGGACTGCCAACGAGGCATAGACCACGGTCTTGGTGGTGGCACGGCTGATCCCTTCTGAAGTGGGCTCACAGTCGTACCCCTGGAATACGGCGATCCAGGTGACGACGAAGGCGAACACCAGGCTCTTGATCAGCCCGTTGATCACGTCGTCGCTGAACGAAACGCTGTTCTGCATGTTGGCCCAGAACGAACCTTCATAGACGCCCAGCCAGTCCACGGCGACCCACGAGCCACCCCAGATGCCGACCACGCTGAAGATCAGCGCCAGCAGCGGCAGCGAGATGAAACCGGCCCACAGCCTGGGGGCGACGATGTACTTGAGCGGGTCGACGCCGATCATCTCCAGGCTCGACAGCTGCTCGGTGGACTTCATGTTGCCGATCTCGGCGGTCAGCGCGGAGCCCGCGCGGCCGGCGAACAGCAAGGCGGTGACCACCGGCCCCAGCTCGCGCAGCAGGGTCAGGGCGACCATTTGCCCCACAGCCTGCTCCGAGCCGTACTTGGTGAGGATGCTGTAGCCCTGCAGGGCCAGTACCATGCCGATGAACACGCCGGACACGACGATGATCGCCAGCGACAATACGCCCACCGAATACAGTTGCTTGACCAGCAGCTGGAAACCGCCGCCGATGCCGCTGCGCCCACCCAGCGAATGGCCGAGGAACAGGCACGAGCGTCCCAGCACAGCCAGTACATCGATGGCCGAACGGCCGAACAGACGGATACGTTCGAGTAAGGATTTTCTGCGCATCAACGCGCCCCCAACAGATCGGCGCGGTAGTCAGGCGCAGGGAAGTGGAAAGGTACCGGGCCGTCCGGGTCGCCTTTCATGAACTGGCGGATGCGCGGGTTGTCCGAGCCCATCAGTTCGTCCGGCGTGCCCTGCCCCAGCACCTGGCCGTCGCCAACCACATAGATGTAGTCGGCGATGCTCGCGGTTTCCGCGAGATCGTGGGAAACCACGATGCTGGTGATGCCCAGGGCGTCGTTGAGCAAGCGGATAAGACGCACCAGCACGCCCATGGCGATGGGGTCCTGGCCGACGAACGGTTCGTCGTACATGAGGATCTGCGGATCGAGGGCGATCGCCCGTGCCAGTGCCACGCGGCGCTTCATGCCGCCGGACAACTCGTCGGGCATCAGGTCGATGGCGCCGCGCAAGCCCACGGCCTGCAGCTTCATCAACACGATGTCACGGATCATCTCGTCCGACAGCTGCGTATGTACCCGCAGCGGGAAGGCCACGTTCTCGAACACATCCAGGTCGGTGAACAGCGCACCGCTCTGAAAGAGCACGCCCATCTGCTTGCGCGCGTCGAACAGGTCGCTGCGCGACAGCGCGGGCAGGTTCTGCCCGTTGACCCAGACCTCGCCCCCAGACGGGCGCAACTGCGCGCCCATCAGGCGCAGCAAGGTGGTCTTGCCGCATCCCGAAGGCCCCATGATGCCGGTGACCTTGCCGCGGGGAATGCGTATGTCCACGTTGCTGAAAATGCTGCGCGAACCGCGCTTGAAGGTGACACCCTTCAACTCGACCGCGTAGGCGCTATCCACACTCATCTAGACTCCTTGCTAGTGCAGCCTCGTCATGTGGACGCCTGCCTTCATCTTGAAGGCACACAGGTCCCCTGCGGGCCGAATAGCGGCGAACTATAGCACCGCTGATAGGCCCGCCCCAAGGGCGTCCCCCCACTCGTTCAGGCCGCAGACAGGCTGGTGCGGCATCCATATGACATTCGAAGGATGAGCCTTTCACACATTGCGGCTATAATCGCCGCCTTTTCATCAGGCATTGCGTTTCAACATGACCCAATCCAGCGAGCTGATCCAATCCGCCCAGCGCACCCTGCGCCTCGAACTCGAGGCCGTGGAGGCCCTGCTGGCCCGCATCGACGGTGACTTCGTCAAGGCCTGCGAACTGATCCTGGCCAGCAAGGGACGGGTCGTGGTGGTGGGCATGGGCAAGTCGGGGCATATCGGCAACAAGATCGCCGCCACCCTGGCCAGCACCGGCACCCCGGCGTTCTTCGTGCACCCGGCCGAGGCCAGCCACGGCGACATGGGCATGATCACCCGGGACGATGTCATTCTTGCCCTGTCCAACTCCGGCAGCACCGCCGAGATCGTCACCCTGCTGCCGCTGATCAAGCGCCTGGGCATCCAGATGATCAGCCTGACCGGCAACCCGGGCTCGCCCCTGGCCCAGGCCGCCGAGGTCAATCTCGACGCCAGCGTTGCCCAGGAAGCCTGCCCGCTCAACCTGGCGCCGACCTCCTCCACCACCGCCGCGCTGGCGCTGGGCGATGCCCTGGCCATCGCCCTGCTCGAGGCCCGTGGCTTCACCGCCGAGGATTTCGCCTTCTCCCACCCCGGTGGCGCATTGGGTCGTCGCCTGCTGCTGAAGGTCGAGAACGTCATGCATGCCGGCGAGGAACTGCCACTGGTGAAACGCGGCACCCTGCTCAAGGACGCGCTGCTTGAAATGTCTCGCAAAGGTCTGGGCATGACCGTGGTCCTGGGTGACGACGGCAAGCTCGCCGGCGTGTTCACCGACGGTGACCTGCGCCGCAGCCTGGACCGCAACATCGACGTGCACAAGACCCTCATCGACGAGGTCATGACCGTGCACGGCAAGACCGCCCGCGCCGAGATGCTCGCCGCCGAGGCCCTGAAGATCATGGAAGACCACAAGATCAGCGCGCTGGTGGTCGTCGATCAGGAAGACCGCCCGACCGGCGCCCTGAACATGCACGACCTGCTGCGCGCCGGAGTGATGTAAATGAACCAGGACCTGATGCAACGCGCCAAGGCCATCAAGCTGGCGGTGTTCGACGTCGACGGCGTGCTCACCGACGGCCGCCTGTACTTCCTCGAGGACGGCAGCGAGTTCAAGACCTTCAACACCCTCGACGGCCACGGCATCAAGATGCTCATGGCCGCGGGCGTGTCCACCGCGATCATCAGCGGGCGCAAGACCCCGGTGGTCGAGCGCCGGGCAAAGAACCTCGGCATCCCGCACCTGTTCCAGGGCCGCGAGGACAAACTGGTGGTGCTCGACGGCCTGCTTGCCGAACTCAATCTAAGCTATGAACAGGTCGCCTACCTCGGCGACGACCTGCCCGACCTGCCGGTGATCCGCCGCGTCGGCCTGGGCATGGCGGTGCACAACGCCGCGGCATTCGTTCGCCAGCACGCCCATGGCGTTACCCAGGCCCGCGGCGGCGAAGGTGCCGCCCGCGAGTTCTGCGAACTGATCATGCAGGCCCAGGGCACCCTGGACGCTGCCAACGCCCACTACCTGTAAGGCTGCCCATGTTCAGCAAGAAGATCAGAAATGTCGCGCTGCTAGGCGGGATCGCCGCCGTGCTGGTTGCGGTAGGCTACTGGAACATCAGCCCGGAGAGTTTCCTCGACCAGCCGCAGGCCCAGGTCGACCAGAGCGCCATCGACTACTACGCGATCAACGCCCACAGCGTGCAGTTCCTGCCCGACGGCAAGCTGCAGTACGAAATGACCGCCGCCAAGGTCGAGCACCTCAAGGCCAGCGAGGTCACCCTGGTGACCACGCCCGACCTGCACATGTACCGCGGCACCGCCTACCCCTGGCACGTGCAGAGCAAGCGCGCCGAGGTCAACCCGGACGGCACCGAGGTCGAGCTCATCGACGATGTGCGCGTGGCGCGCACCGACGAGAAGCAACGTGAAACCATCATCACCAGCACACGCATGACCGTGTTCCCGCAGAAGCAATATGCGCAGACCGAGCAAGCCGTTAGAATCGACGGCGCCGGTGGCACGACTACGGGCAAAGGAATGAAAGCGTATTTGAAAGAAGGCAGGATGGACCTGCTCTCTAACGTAAGAGGACAGTATGAGGCTCGTTAAAACCATCCCCCTTCTGCTCAGCCTGGGTGTAGCACTGGGAAGCGCGAGCGCCTTCGCCCTGCCGAACGACCGTGACCAGCCGATCCGCATCCAGGCGGACAACGCCCATCTGGACGACAAGCAGGGCGTTGCCACCTACACCGGCGACGTGATCATCACCCAGGGTTCGATGATGATCAAAGGCAACACCGTGACCATGACCCGCGCCGCCTCCGGTGACATCGACGTGGTCACCTCGGTGGGCAACCTGGCCTACTTCGAGCAGCAGCAGAGCGCCGCCAAGCCCGACAAGATGAAAGGCTGGGCCGTGACCATCCAGTACCAGGCGCAGAAAGACATGGTGATCCTCACCGATCGCGCCAAGGTCGAGAACGAAGGCAACACCACCGAAGGCGAGAAGATCGTCTACAACACCAAGACCCAGGTGGCTACCGCCGGTCGCGGTGGCAACGTGACTGCACCACGTCAGCGCATCGACATGGTCATTCAACCGAAGAAAAAGGCCGAGTAAATGGCAACCCTCAAAGCCCAGCACCTGGCCAAGAGCTACAAGGGCCGGCAGGTCGTTCGCGACGTCAGCCTGTCCATCGACAGCGGCCAGATCGTCGGCCTGCTCGGTCCCAACGGCGCCGGCAAGACCACCTGCTTCTACATGATCGTCGGCCTGGTCCAGGCCGACCAGGGTCGCGTGCTGATCGACAGCCTCGATGTCAGCCACCAGCCCATGCACGGACGCGCCCAGGCCGGTATCGGCTACCTGCCGCAGGAAGCCTCTATCTTCCGCAAGCTGTCGGTGGCCGACAACATCATGGCCATCCTCGAGACCCGCAAGGACCTCGACCGCGACGGCCGGCGCAAGGAGCTGGAAAGCCTGCTGCAGGAGTTCCACATCAGCCACATCCGCGACAACCTCGGCATGAGCCTCTCCGGTGGCGAACGCCGCCGCGTCGAGATCGCCCGCGCCCTGGCCACCGCGCCCAAGTTCATCCTGCTGGACGAACCCTTTGCCGGTGTCGACCCGATCTCCGTCGGCGACATCAAGCAGATCATCCACCACCTCAAGAACAAGGGCATCGGCGTTTTGATCACCGACCACAACGTTCGCGAGACCCTGGACATCTGCGAGACCGCCTACATCGTCAACGATGGCCAGCTGATCGCCGAAGGCGACGCCGAGACCATCCTGGCCAACCAGCTGGTCAAGGAAGTGTACCTGGGGCACGAGTTCCGACTCTGACCCCGGCCTGCCCGGAGCACTGGCGCAAGCGCCTGTTCGAGGCTTAAGTTGTTACAGTGCTCTAGGCAAACGCTGCAATTTCAGGCATACAACTTGCTTAAAATCGGCGCCCAGGCGCCCTCCGTGTAGTGGATGGCGCATGCGCGCCGGCAACAAGGTATCAAGCCCCAGCCATGAAACCATCGCTCGTCCTAAAAATGGGCCAGCAACTGACGATGACCCCGCAGTTGCAACAGGCCATCCGTCTGCTTCAGCTCTCCACCCTGGACCTCCAGCAGGAAATCCAGGAAGCGCTGGAGTCCAATCCGATGCTCGAACGTCAGGAAGACGGCGAGGACTTCGACAACAGCGACCCGATGGCGGACAACGCCGAGAACAAGCCGGCGGCCGAAGTCCAGGACAACAGTTTCCAGGAAACCAGTACCAGCAGCACCGCGGAAAACCTCGAAGACGGCGAATGGGCCGAGCGCATCCCCAACGAGCTGCCGGTCGACACCGCCTGGGAAGACATCTACCAGACCAGCGCCAGCAGCCTGCCGAGCAATGATGACGACGAGTGGGACTTCACCACCCGCACCTCGGTCGGCGAGAGCCTGCAGAGTCACCTGCTGTGGCAGCTCAACCTGGCACCGATGTCCGATACCGACCGCCTGATCGCCGTCACCCTGATCGACAGCATCAACGGCCAGGGCTACCTGGAAGACTCCCTCGAGGAGATCTGCGCAGGCTTCGACCCGGAACTCGACATCGAGCTGGACGAGGTCGAGGCGGTGCTGCACCGCATCCAGCAGTTCGAACCTGCCGGCATCGGCGCCCGTTCCCTCGGTGAATGCCTGCTGCTGCAACTGCGCCAACTGCCGGCCTCGACGCCTTGGATGGGTGAGGCCCAGCGCCTGGTCACCGACTTCATCGACCTGCTCGGCAGCCGCGACTACAGCCAGCTGATGCGCCGCATGAAGCTCAAGGAAGACGAGCTGCGCCAGGTCATCGAACTGGTGCAGACCCTCAACCCGCGCCCCGGCTCGCAGATCGAGTCCAGCGAACCCGAGTACGTCGTGCCCGACGTCATCGTGCGCAAGGACAGCGAGCGCTGGCTGGTCGAGCTCAACCAGGAAGCGGTACCGCGCCTGCGGGTCAACCCGCAGTACGCCGGCTTCGTTCGCCGCGCCGACACCAGCGCCGACAACACCTTCATGCGCAACCAGCTGCAGGAAGCGCGCTGGTTCATAAAGAGCCTGCAGAGCCGCAACGAGACGCTGATGAAGGTGGCGACGCAGATCGTCGAGCACCAGCGCGGCTTCCTCGACCATGGCGACGAGGCCATGAAGCCGCTGGTGCTGCACGATATCGCCGAGGCAGTGGGCATGCACGAGTCGACCATTTCCCGGGTGACCACGCAGAAATACATGCACACCCCGCGCGGCATCTACGAACTGAAATACTTTTTCTCCAGCCACGTGAGCACCGCCGAAGGCGGCGAATGCTCGTCCACGGCGATCCGCGCGATCATCAAGAAACTGGTGGCGGCGGAAAATCAGAAAAAGCCATTGAGTGACAGCAAGATCGCTGGTTTACTGGAGGCACAAGGCATCCAGGTAGCCCGTCGCACCGTCGCCAAGTACCGTGAATCGTTGGGCATCGCCCCATCGAGCGAGCGCAAGCGACTGATGTAGCCCCAGGATGTGCCACAGCGTTTCAGTGGCAGGTGCAAGACCTGCCTCTTTATGCACGGGCAACAAAGGAGAAGCTGTATGCAAGTCAACATCAGTGGACAGCATGTAGAAGTCACCCAACCACTGCGCGATTACGTGCTCGAGAAGCTCGCCCGCGTGGAGGGTCATTTCGACAAGATCACCAATGCGACGGTGATCATGAAGGTCGAGAAGCTGCAGCAGAAGGTGGAAGCCACACTCCAGATTCCCGGTGGCGAAGTCGTCGCCAACGCCGAACATCAAGACATGTACGCGGCAATCGACGCCCTGGCCGACAAACTCGATCGCCAACTGAAAAAACACAAGGAAAAACAGCAAAGCCTGCTGCAAGGCGCAGCCGCCCGCTGATCCCCCTCATCCATGATCCGACTTGAAACCATCCTGACCCCCGGCCGTTCCCTCGTGAACGTGCCGGGCGGCAGCAAGAAGCGCGCCCTGGAAAAGGTCGCCAACCTGATCGCCGAGCAAGTACCCGAGCTGGAGATGCAAGATGTCTTCGACAAGCTCATCGCTCGGGAAAAACTCGGTTCCACCGGTTTTGGCAATGGCATCGCCATTCCGCACTGCCGGCTTGTGGGCTGCAGCGCGCCAGTGAGCGCCCTGCTGCACCTGGATGCCCCCATCGATTATGACGCCATCGATGGTGCCCCGGTCGACCTGCTGTTCGTCCTGCTGGTCCCGGAAGCCGCCACCGATGCCCACCTTGAACTGCTGCGCCAGATCGCCAGCATGCTCGATCGCAAGGAGGTCCGCGATCGCCTGCGTGCCGCCGACAGCAGCGAGACCCTTTACCAGGTCGTCCTGGACGTACAGAACGAGCACTGAACATGCGCCTGATCATCGTCAGCGGTCGCTCCGGCTCCGGTAAGAGTACCGCCCTCGACGTGCTGGAAGACAACGGCTACTACTGCATCGACAACCTGCCCGCCGGGCTGTTGCCGCAGCTGGCGGAAAACGCGCTACTCAACACCGAGCTGCTGCAACCGAAGGTCGCTGTGTCCATTGATGCACGCAACCTGCCCAGCCACCTGTCACGCTTCCCCGAACTGCTGGCAGAGGCACGTTCGCGCCATATCCAGTGCGACGTGCTGTACCTGGACGCCGACGAAGACACCCTGCTCAAGCGCTTCTCGGAAACCCGCCGCCGCCACCCGCTGACCAACGACAGCCGTTCGCTGGCCGAGGCGATCCGCGTGGAAAGCGAGCTGCTCGGCCCGATCGCCGACCTCGCCGACCTGAAGATCGACACCACCAGCCTGAACCTCTACCAGCTGCGCGATTCTATCAAGCTGCGCCTGCTCAACCAGCCCGAGCCAGGCACCGCGTTCCTGGTCGAGTCATTCGGTTTCAAGCGTGGCATGCCGGTGGACGCCGACCTGGTGTTCGACGTGCGCTGCCTACCCAATCCGTACTGGAAGCCGGAACTTCGCGAGCATTCCGGCCTCGAACAGCCGGTAATTGATTACCTGGCCGCCCAGCCGGACGTCGAGGAAATGTTCCAGGACATCTCCGGCTACCTGCTCAAGTGGCTGCCGCGCTTCGCCGCCAGCAACCGCGCCTATGTCACCATCGCCATAGGCTGTACCGGCGGCCACCACCGCTCGGTGTACATCACCGAACGGCTTGGCCAACTGCTCCAGCAATCCCTGAAAAACGTCCAGGTCCGCCACCGCGACCTCTAGCCCACAGGATCCGCCCCACGATGCCCGCCCGCGAAATCACCATCATCAACAAGCTGGGCCTGCATGCGCGGGCGGCCGCCAAGTTCGTCGGCGTGGCCGGTCGCTTTCCCTGCCAGGTACGGGTCGGCCGCGCGCCGGACAAGCTGGTGGACGGCAAGAGCATCATGGCAGTGATGATGCTCGCCGCAGGTAAGGGCACGCCAGTGCACCTGCACACCGAGGGTGAGCAGGACACTGAAGCCATGGATGCGTTGGTCGCATTGATCGAGAACTTCTTCGACGAAGGCGAGTAAGCGCCGCTAGCGACTGCGCACGCTCCTACAGGGGGACCGTGCCAGGCTCAAGACAGCGCCGTGTCCATCACCATCATCAGGCAGAACCCGACACACAGCCCCAGGCTCGCCAGGCGGTGATGCCCGTTGCTGCGCGATTCGGGAATGATTTCCTGGGTCACCACCAGCAGCATCGCCCCCGCCGCGCAGGCCAGGCCCAGCGGTAGCAGCAGTTCGGCGATGTTCACCAGCCAGGCGCAGATCACCGCGGCCAGCGGCTCGACCAGTCCGGATGCCGCGCCGATCAGGAACGCCTTGAACCGCGGCATGCCGGCCCCGGCCAGTACCAGCGCGATTACCAGGCCCTCCGGTACATCCTGCAGCGCGATGCCCATGGCCAGGCTGTCGGCATCGGACATGCCCCCGCCGGCGGACACACCGATGGCCATGCCTTCGGGGATGTTGTGGGCGATGATGGCGATGACGAACAACCAGATCCGCGCCGCGATCACCGGCTGCCGATCGCTGCCGACCAAGGCCTCCGGCGAGGCGCCGGAAACCTTGAGGTCGACCAGGAACAGGCACAGCGCACCGAACAGCAAGCCGCCGCTGATCAGGCCACCGGCGCACCATGGGCTGAAACCGATGGATTGGGCCGCATCCAGCCCGGGCATGATCAGCGAGAACGCGGTGGCCGCCAGCATCACGCCGGCACCAAAGCCAAGCAAGGTGTCGGCCACGGCCACCGGCATGTTGCGAATAACCAGTACCGGTACCGCGCCCAACGCCGTCCCCAGTGCGCACAATGCGCCGCCCTCGAGGGCACGCAACATGCGCGGTTCCAGGTCCAGCCAGGCGATGCCCCGCGCCACCAGCAACGCGGTGCCAACCAGCAACAGCATGGTCCCAAGCGCCAGACGGAACAGGCGCACACTGCTGACAGACATCACCTCGGCACGCATACCGGTCAGGCTCACTTCAAGGCTTCAAGGTAGCGACGTTCCACTTCGGCCCAGTCGACCACGTTGTAGAAGGCGCCAATGTATTCCGGACGACGGTTCTGGTACTTCAGGTAATAGGCGTGCTCCCACACGTCCAGGCCGAGGATCGGTGTGTTGCCGTGCATCAGCGGGCTGTCCTGGTTGCCGCTGCTCTCAACGACCAGAGTGTTCTGCGGAGTCACGCTCAACCAGGCCCAGCCGCTGCCGAAACGGGTCAGCGCGGCCTTGGTGAAGGCCTCCTTGAACGCCTCGAAGCCGCCGAGCTGCGCATCGATGGCCTTGGCCACCTGCCCTGCCGGCTGGCCGCCGCCCTTGGGCGACATGACGGTCCAGAACAAGGTGTGGTTGGCATGTCCACCGCCCTGGTTGATCACCGCGCCCTGGAGCTTCTCGGGCAGCTGCTTGACCGCGCCCACCAGGCGTTCCACCGGCCATTCGGCCCACTCGGTGCCCTCGATGGCGGCGTTGAGGTTGTTGATGTAGGTCTGGTGATGCTTGCTGTGGTGGATCTCCATGGTCTGGGTGTCGATGTGCGGTTCCAGCGCATCGTAGGCATAGGGCAACGCAGGCAAGGTATGCGGCATGTCAGTGGATTCCGTAGGCAGGTGTGCGATCAGTGATATCCGTATGTGCGACCAGCTCGCTGGCCACCGGGGCCTGCCGGTTGAGCAGGCGCACGGTACGCGGGTATTGGCCGTATTCGGCGATGAAGCTCAGCAACTCGGTGTAGGTGCGCCCGCTGTGGCGCAACGCAGCGTCGCGCAGGGCCTGGGGCAGGCGCTGGTCCTGACTGGCCTGGAGCAGCCGCTGGTGCGCCGCGCACAGGTAGTCGGCGCTTTCCTGCGGCTGGTTCAGGCGCAGGTGCAGGTCGGCCAGGTTGTGATGGGCGATGACCAGTGCGGCCACCGCCTCGTCGACGTCATGCCAGCGCTCGAACAGCACCTGGGCCAGGGCCAGGGCTTGCAGGTAGTGTTCCCGGGCATCGACCAGCTCGCCCTGCTCGAACAGGCGGTTGGCGTCTTGCATCGTGCGTTTCCAGTGCTGCATGACGTGTCTCCTGGGCGGCCCGGGCTCAGATGCCGCCGGCGGTGAGTTTTTCCGGATCCAGCAGCGCCTCGAGCTGGTCACGCGACAGGTCGGTGTGCTCCAGCGCCACATCGATGATCGGGCGCCCCTGCTTGTAGGCGGTCTTGGCGATCTCGGCGGCCTTGAGGTAGCCGATGATCGGGTTCAACGCAGTGACCAGGATCGGGTTGCGCGACAGCGCCTCCTTGAGCTTGGTGTCATTGACCTTGAAGCTGGCGATGGCCTTGTCGGCCAGCAGGCGGCTGACGTTGGCCATCAGCTCGATGCTTTCCAGCAGGTTGCGGGCGATCACCGGCAGCATCACGTTGAGCTCGAAGTTGCCCGACTGCCCGGCCACGGCGATGGTGGCGTCGTTTCCGATCACCTGGGCCGCGACCATGGCGGTGGCCTCCGGGATCACCGGGTTGACCTTGCCCGGCATGATCGACGAGCCCGGCTGCAGACCCTGCAACTCGATTTCACCGAGGCCGGCGAGCGGGCCGGAGTTCATCCAGCGCAGGTCGTTGGCGATCTTCATCAGCGCCACGGCGGCGGTCTTGAGCTGGCCGGACAGGGCCACGGCGGTGTCCTGGGAGCCGATCAGGGCGAACAGGTTCTCGCCGGGGGTGAACTTGACCTGGGTCAGGCCACTTAACTGGCGGGCAAAGCCTGCGGCGAACTGCGGGTGGGCGTTGATGCCGGTGCCCACGGCAGTACCGCCCTGGGCCAAGGCCTGCAGGCTCGGCAGGGTGGCTTCGAGATGCGCCTGGGCGCCCTTGACCTGCGCGGCCCAGCCTTCGAGCACCTGGCTCATGCGCACCGGCATGGCATCCATCAGGTGGGTGCGGCCGGTCTTCACGTGCTTGTGCACTTCGACCGCCTTGGCCTCGATCACCTGGGTGAGGTGGCGCAGGGCCGGCAACAATTGCTCGTGCAGGGCCAGGGCGGCGCTGACGTGGATGGTGGTGGGGATGATGTCGTTGCTGCTCTGGCCACAGTTGACGTGGTCGTTGGCATTGACCGGCTCGCCCAGCACGCGGCTGGCCAGGGTGGCGATGACCTCGTTGGCGTTCATGTTCGAGCTGGTGCCGGAACCGGTCTGGAACACATCCACCGGGAAGTGCTGGATGAAATCCCCGGTCAGCAGTTGCTCCACCGCCTTGACGATGGCCTCGCCCTGCCCCGCGCTCAGCTGGGACAGCTCGACGTTGGCCTTGGCCGCCGCCGCCTTGGCCAGCAGCAGGGCACGGATGAACTGGGCCGGCATCGGCTTGCCGCTGACCGGGAAGTTGTCGACCGCGCGCTGGGTCTGGGCACCGTACAGGGCCTGGGCCGGCACCTGCAGTTCGCCCATGCTGTCACGCTCGATACGGGTATCACTCATCTTCAAGTCCTTGCATCAGTTCTTCGGGAGAAATCGACGGCAGCAACACGCTGTTGGCAAGCTGCATCGCGTAGGGCTGCCAGCGCAGGTTTTGTTCGCGGCGATCGAGGTTGCGCAGGTCGAGCAAGGGCCGCCAGGCCTGGTCCAGGCACAGGCAGCGCCAATGCCACGGCAGCATGCGATCGTTGGCGGTATCCAGCAGCAGGCGGAAGGCGGTCAGCGCCACGGCCCAGGGCGAGGTTTCGGTGCAGCACACCAGGTAGCGGCCTTCGGCCAGGTAATGCTCGATCAGACGCGGCTCGTCGGGTTCGAGCGCGCAGCGGATGCGCCGGCTGAGCCAGCGCCAGTTTTCCAGGTAGGGCAGTTCGTGGAGGACGGGTTTCATGAACATCATCGCCGAGTTACTGGATAATGATATTCATTATTATGTGATAAATAGAATCAATTCAAGGCGAGCGATGGGCAAAAGAAACCCGGCGCGATGGCCGGGTCCTTTGCGAGACATGAGCGAGGGGCGTCGATCAGCTGCCCGCCACCGTCATCCGTTCGATCAGCACCGAGCCACTATGGATATTGCTGCGGGTCTCGATATCGCTGCCGATCGCCACGATCTGCTGGAACATGTCCTTCATATTGCCGGCGATGGTCACTTCCTGGACCGGGAACTGGATCTCGCCGTTTTCCACCCAGAAGCCCGCCGCACCACGGGAATAGTCACCGGTCACCATGTTCAGGCCATGCCCCATCAGCTCGGTCACCAGCAGGCCGCGACCCATGCGGCGAATCAATGCCGCCTGGTCTTCCACACCGTGGGTGACGAACAGGTTGTGCACGCCCCCGGCGTTGGCGGTGCTCGGCAGGCTCAGCTTGCGCCCGGAATAGGTGCCCAGGATGTAGGACACCAGCTCGCCCTTGTCGACGAACGGCTTGGCGTAGGTGGCCAGGCCATCGCCGTCGAACGCCGCGCTGCCCAGCGCACGCGGGATGTGCGGACGTTCATCGAGGGTCAGCCAGGTGGGAAACAGGCGCTGGCCGAGGGTGCCTTCGAGGAACGACGACTTGCGGTACAGGTTGCCGCCGGAAATCGCCGACAGGAAACTGCCGAACAGGCCGCCGGCAAGCTCCGCCGAGAACAGCACCGGCACCTCGCAGGTCGGCACCGGACGCGCGCCCAGACGGCTGGCGGCGCGTTGCGCGGCGCGCTGGCCGATGCTGCGCGGGTCGGCCAGCAGGTTGCCCTGACGATTGACGTCGTACCAGTAGTCGCGCTGCATCTGCCCTTCGGCCTCGGCGATCATCACGCAGCTCAGGCTGTGCCGGGTGGACGCGTAGCCACCGATGAAGCCGTGGCTGTTGCCATAGACCCGCACGCCCTGATGGGTATTGAGGGTGGTGCCATCGGCATTGAGGATGCGCTTGTCGGCATCGAACGCCGCCGCCTCGCAGGCCAGCGCCATCTCGATGGCCTTCTCCGGCTCGATGTCCCAGTCGTGGTACAGATCCAGGTCAGGGATCTCGCGGGCCATCAAGGCGGCATCGGCCAGCCCCGAACACGCGTCCTCGGAGGTGTGCTTGGCGATTGCCAGGGCCGCCGCGACGGTCTCGCGGATCGCCTCAGGGCCGCTGGCCGAGGTGCTGGCCGAACCCTTGCGCTGGCCAACGTAGAGGGTGATGCCGAAGCCCTGGTCGCGGTTGAACTCGACCGTCTCGACTTCGCGCTGGCGCACCGTGGTGGACAGGCCCTGCTCCAGCGACACCGCCACTTCGCACGCGCTGGCGCCCTGGCGGCGCGCCTCGGCGACGATCGCCTCGACCTGTTCCTGCAACGCCGGCAGGTCCTTGGGGCCTACGCTCTGGACTGCACTCATGGTTCTCTCCACTGAAAATTCTGCGTACGGCGTGGGTCATTCTACGACCGGGCCGGACAAGCGGCCCCCGACTGGTTATCATGGCGGCGATTTCCTGCGGACTGCCCCCATGGTTGATTCTTACGACGACGCCTTCGACGGCGAAAAAAGCAAAACCCAGATCAAGCGCGAGCTGCATGCGCTGGTCGAGCTCGGTGAGCGCCTCACCACCCTCAAGGCCGACACCCTGGCCCGCCTGCCGTTGACCGACGAGCTGCGCAAGGCGCTGGAAGAGGCCAGCAAGCACACCGCCCACGGCGCCCGCAAACGCCACATGTCGTTCGTCGGCAAGCTGATGCGCGTGCAGGACCTTGACGCCATCCATGCCGTGCTCGAGCAGGTCGACAGCTCGACCCGCCAGTACAACGAGCGCTTTCACGGCCTCGAGCGCTGGCGTGATCGCCTGATCGACGGCAACGACGAGGACCTCGAACGCTTCGTCAACGAGTTCCCCGACACCGATCGCCAGCACCTGCGCTCGCTGATCCGTCACGCCCAGCACGAGAAGGCGCGGAACAAGCCGCCTGCGGCTGCGCGTAAAGTGTTCAAGTACATCCGCGACCTCGACGAGGTCCAGCGCGGTCTGCGTTGAGGCCATCGCGGGGCAAGCCCGCTCCCACGCTGCCTTTGCAGGCATCTGTGGGAGCGGGCTTGCCCCGCGATTGATCATCAAGCCCCTGTACCACCGACAGTGATCGCATCCAGCTTCAGGGTCGGCTGGCCAACGCCTACCGGCACCGACTGCCCATCCTTGCCGCACGTACCCACGCCGCTGTCCAGCGCCAGGTCGTTGCCGACCATCGACACACCCCGCATCGCCTCCGGACCATTGCCGATCAGCGTCGCGCCCTTCACCGGCGCGGTAATCTTGCCATCCTCGATCAGGTAGGCCTCGCTGGTGGAGAACACGAACTTGCCGCTGGTGATGTCCACCTGGCCACCGCCAAGGTTGGCGCAATAGATGCCCTTCTTCACCGAGCGGATGATTTCCTCGGGGTCGCTGTCGCCAGCGCGCATGTAGGTGTTGGTCATGCGCGGCATCGGCAGGTGGGCGTAGGATTCACGCCGGCCGTTACCGGTCACCGCCATGCCCATCAGGCGGGCGTTGAGCTTGTCCTGCATGTAGCCCTTGAGGATGCCGTTCTCGATCAGCGTGGTGCATTCGGTCGGGGTGCCTTCGTCGTCGATGCTGAGCGAGCCGCGGCGGCCCTCCAGGGTACCGTCGTCGACAATTGTGCACAGCTTCGAGGCCACTTGCTCGCCGATACGCCCACTGAACGCCGAACTGCCCTTGCGGTTGAAGTCGCCTTCCAGGCCGTGACCGACCGCCTCGTGCAGCAGCACGCCGGACCAGCCCGGGCCAAGCACCACCGGCAGCGTGCCGGCCGGCGCCGGAATGGCCTCGAGGTTGACCAGCGCCTGGCGCAACGCCTCGCGGGCATAGCCCATCACCCGCTCCTCGGTGAAGTAGCGGTAGTCGGTACGCCCGCCACCACCCTGCCCGCCGCGCTCGCGACGACCGTTCTGCTCGACGATCACGCTGACGTTGAAACGCACCAGCGGACGCACATCGGCGGCCAGGCTGCCATCGGCGGCGGCGACCAGGATCCGCTCCCAGACCCCGGCCATGCTCACGCTGACCTGCTGGATGCGCGGATCGAGGGCGCGGGTGGCGGCATCGACGCGCTTGAGCAGCTCGACCTTCTCGGCGCGGCTCAGCACATCCAGGGGATTGTCAGACGCATACAGGGCAGTCACATCCTGGCTGCGGAACGCCTGCACCTTGCCATCCTGCCCGGCACGGGAGATCGAGCGGGCGGCGCGGGCCGCCGAGGTCAGGGCTTCGAGGTTGATCGCGTTGCTGTAGGCGAAGCCGGTCTTCTCGCCGGACTGGGCGCGCACGCCCACGCCCTGGTCGAGGTTGAAGCTGCCCTCTTTGACGATGCCGTCCTCCAGCGCCCAGGTTTCCGAGATCTGGCCCTGGAAATACAGGTCGGCGGCATCGATGCCGGGGCCGGCCAGCTCGCCCAGCACCGTCTGCAGGCTGTCGAGGGTCAGGCCGCCCGGGGCCAGGAGCTGCTCGCTGACGGTGGATAAAATCTCGCTCATAGTCACTCCGAGGTGTGCGCAGGCCGCAAGGCGTCCTGCGAGAAAAAGCGCCGGTGCGTGACCACCGGCATGCGCGCCCGGATGGACGCCTGTTCTTCACTGTCGCGCGTGGCGAGCAATACCGCTTCGCCCCGCGCCTGTTGCGCGACGATCCGCCCCCAGGGGTCGACGATCGCCGCCTGGCCGTGGGTTTCCCGCGGCCCCGGATGCAGGCCGCCCTGGGCGGCCGCCAATACATAGCACTGGGTCTCGATGGCCCGTGCGCGAATCAGTACTTCCCAATGCGCCGCTCCGGTCACCGCGGTGAACGCCGCCGGTGCGCTGATCAGTTCGGCCCCGGCGGCACGCAAGGCGCTGTACAGCTCGGGGAAGCGCAGGTCGTAGCACACCGACAGGCCCAGCCGGCCCACGGGCGTGTCGGCCACCACCACCCGGCTGCCGTGGGCGTAGTCGTCCGACTCGCGGTAACGACCGCGGTTGTCGGCCACATCCACATCGAACAGGTGCAGCTTGTCGTAGCGGGCGGCGATCTCGCCATGCTCATCGACCAGCAGCGAACAGGCGTGGGCCTTGGCTTGCGGCTGGCCGACCGGCGGCAGAGGCAAGGTACCGGCGACTATCCATAACCTGAGGTCGCGGGCGGTGCGTTTCAACCAGGGCAGGATCGACCCTTCGCCCAGCGCCTCGGCCCGACCGATGGCCGCCGCGTCGCGACGGCCCATGGCGGCGAAGTTCTCCGGCAGCACCGCCAGGCGCGCGCCACCGGCGGCGGCCTGCTCGAGCAGTGCCGTGGCACGTTGCAGGTTGGCCAGCACATCGTCCTGGCTGACCATCTGGATCACAGCTGACGTCATGACCACCCCAGGTTATTTGTCGAAAGGTTTCACAAAGGTGATTTTAGGCTCTTTGACCGGACCTTCGACGCGATAGTGCACACTGGCGAAACGCGCCACCCGGTCCCCGATCAGGCGATCGACCAGGAACAACGCGCCGCCGATCGCCGGCGCGCCGACGATCAGCGCGGCCAGCGGCAAGTTGTTGGTCACCGGCAGCGTCACCAACAGCTTGGCATCGATCCGATCACGGACGAAGTCCATGGTGCCGTCGAGCTCGAAGTTGCTCGACGGACCGGTGACGGTGATCGGCTCACGGGTCACGTAGACACCTTCGCTGGCCACCAGCAGCCCCTTGACCCGGTCATAGGCCAGGCCCTTGCTGAACAGGTCGGAGAAGTCCAGGCGCAGGCGCCGGCCGATGGAGTTGAAGTTGAGCAGCCCGAACACCCGCAAGGCTTGGGCGCTGCCCTCGACCTCGACGAACTGGCCGCTGCGCAACGCCGCGTCGAGGCTGCCGGAGTAACGGTTGAGGCTGACCCAGGCCGGCGAGCCCGGCCAGCGGCCGTCCACGTCCATGCGGAAGTCGCGGCTGGTGACGGTAGGCGCGAAGCCCCAGGCCTTGAGCACATCCCCCAGGTTCTTGCCGTCCAGCCGGCCCTTGTACCAGCTCGAACTGCTGCCCGGCTCTCCTTCCCAGCCACCGCTGCCATCGATGTGCAGGCCCTTGAGGTCCAGGTCGATATCGTTCATGGCCATGCCTTTGGGCGTCTGGCGCAGCTTCAGGTTGGCGCTGCCGAACAGGTCGTCACCGCGGTACAGCTTGTCGATGGTCAGGTCCAGCGGCGGCACCTTGCGCGGGTCGACCCCGGCCAACGGATCCGGCGCATGTTCGTCCTGGGCTTCGTTCGGGTCGGCGGGCGGCAGACGCAGGCTCTGCAGGCGGATGGTCATGGGCGTGACCTTGGCATCGGGAATGCGCGCGTTGCCGATGACTTCCTTGCTGTCCAGGCGCAGGTCCCAGGCCGGACCGCCGCGCATCAGGCGGATCACCGCCTGGTTGAGGTCCATGCCGAAGGCCTTGAGCTGGCCGATGCTCAGGTCCACGCTCTGCAGGTTCTGCCGGGCGCTGCCGCCCGGGTCCTTGCCGGCCAGGCGCTCCATCTGTTGCTGCCAGGGCGCCAGGTCCAGGGACTCGAGCCGGCCACGCACACGCAGGCCCTGGCCACTCGGGAGGCTGGCGTCGCCCGTACCCAGCAACAGTTCGCCCCGCCCCTGGGCCAGCTTGTCGGCGGGCGCGGCGTAGGCGAAGCGGGCAAGGTCGGCGTAGCTGGCATCGATGCGCCGCTCGGGGCCTTGCAGGGTCAGGCCGAAGCGGCTGTCACGGGTTTCCCCGGCGGCCTTGCCAAAGGGGGCCGGCAAGTCGATGGCCAGGCCCTTGAGCGAGGAGCTGACACTCAAGCGGTTGTCTCGGCTGCCGAATGTCACCTGCAACTGATAGGGCAACTCGCCCGAGGCCGGCAGCGGCTGCTGGTACTGCAACCAGTCAGTCAGGACCTTGAGGCCGACCTGGCCGTTGGCGTTGATGCGGGTCTGGATCTGCCCGCCCTGTCCTTCGGCGGTGACCTGCGCGGTCACCGGCTTGCCGAAGGCATGCAGGCTGATGCCGTTGCCGCTAAGGCCCTTGTCGAAATCGAACGTGAAATCGCCTTTGAGCTGGGTCAGTTCCAGGCTTGGCGGCGCCACTTTCAGGGTTGCGTCGCTGGTCGAGAAGTCCACCAGCACCTTGGGCCGTTGCCCATGGGCCAGGGGGATATCGAGCTTGACCTTGCCTTTGAGCGGGCCTTCACCCTCCCAGCCAGCAAAGATCTCTCCCGTGCCGATGGGCGCTTCCTTGAGGATCTTCAGGCCATCGCCAAGGCTGCCGTCGAAGTCTCCGTCGAGGAACAGGTGACTGTGCTGGTCGCCCTCGACATGGGGAATGTCGACACTGACATCGCTGACCCGAGTGTCCAGCAGCAGCCCTTTGCGGGCGTGGATGCGCACGCCGGTGTCCTCGATGTAGACATTGCCGTCGACCTGCTGCACCTGCGGCCAGCCCGGCTGGAAATCCAGCGCGGCGTCGTGGACCTTGAAGAACAGGCTGATATCGCGGGCATGGGGCGGCGCATTGTGGTGCAGCGAGCCCTGGTACTGGAAGTAGCCCTCGTCGACATTGCCCTTGACGATGGCGCTGCGCAGCCATTCGTCCAGGGCCGGGCTGAGCACCTCGGGCAGGTACTTGGCGGTGTAGCGACCGTCGCCCTCGGTGAGGCCGACGCGCAGGTCCATGTAGTCTTCATGGCCCGGTTGCAGATGGATGCGAATCAGGAAGTCCGCGGCGATCTTGCCCTCGTCGCCCAGCACCTTGATGTAGGGGGCGACCAGGGTGAAGGCTTCCTTGTCCAGGGTCCAGGTCAGCCGCGCGTTGGCTTTCGGGTAATGCCAGGGTTTGCCGAAGATCGGATACAGATGCAGCATGAAGGCCTGGGTATCCAGGCGCAGTTCGCCGTGCCCGAGGTCACCGCTGATGGCGCCGCTGACGTTGCCGGCGGCCGGCGCGCCGTGATAGGCGTCGAAGCCGACTTTCTCCAGGTTGGCGGCGAACTGCAACCGCTGGTCGCCCTCGGCCTTTGGGCGGATGTCCAGGCGCACGTTGCGCAGGGCGCCAGTCACCTTGAGCGCGTCGACCACCGTCATCAGCTTGTCCGGCAACGGCGCCAGGGCGTCGATCACCGGGGTCAGCGGGGTCAGGTCGAGGCGATCGGCCTGCACCTGCCAGCTTTCCTCGGCCGGGCTCTGGCCAGGACGCTGCGCCAGTTGCAGGTGCGACTCCCAGCGGGTCTTGCCCAGGCTCATGGCCAGGGAGTCGACGACGACGTCAAAGCCCTGGTCCTGGCGCTGGAACCAGGCCGACAGGGCCAGGTTGTCCAGGGTAATGGCCTTGCGCCCGGTGTAGGCGCCCTTGAGCTGTGGGGCGTTGAGGCGAACCATCGCCTGCTGCAACTGCCCCTTGCTCCAGTCGATCCAGAACTCGCCACCGGCACGCAGGGTGTCGGCCTGCCACTGGCCCAGCAGCTGCGGCGGCAGCCAGCGCGCCCAGTCGCTTTGCGGCAGGCTCAGGTAGGCCTGCACGCGACCGTCACGCCAGGTCTTGGCGGTGGCACGACTGTTCAGGCCAAGGGCCAGGGGCTGGCCATCGGGCAGCGTGGCGCGCAGGTCGACGCTCTGGCGCGATGCTCCGGCCTGCAATCCCAGGCTGACATAGGTGAGGGTCAGGGGATCGCGCTGCCAGGGATGCAGGGTGACCTGGCTGTCGAATACATCGATCCGCCCCAGTTGGCGCAGGCGCTTGAGCACATCAGCCGGGTCGAGCGGCGCATCATCCTGCTGCGGCAGGCCTTCGAGGGTCCAGGCGCCCTGCTCGCGTTCGCGCAGGATCAGTTGCAGCCCACTGAGCTGGATGCGCGCCAGGCGCACTTCGCGGGCCTTCAGGCTGGCCCACAGGTCGGGCACCAGCTTGACGTCGTCCAGGCGCAAGGCCGCCTTGCCTTCGCCCAGCTGCAGGTCGCGCACGCGCAACACCGGCGCCAGGCCACTCCAGCGCCCTTCCAGGGCACCGACGTGCACGGGCATGCCCAAGGCCTGTTCGGCCTTGAGTTCGGCGTCGGCACGGTATTCGGCGACCAGGGGTACCAGTTGCCGACCGAGGCTGACATACAGCGCCACCAGCACCGCCAGCAGGGCGCAGATCCCCAGCCCCCAGCGGGTCAAGGCGCCCAGAACGCGGGTCAGACGTTCCATGGCCATGGCCCTCCAAGTCGTACCTTAACTATGGCCGGTGAATAGCGATTTGCCAGCCCGTCCATGGGGCGACCGCCATTAGCGAAGGTCAGAGCAGCACCACATCATATTGTTCCTGGGAATACATGGACTCCACCTGGAAGCGGATGGTTCGCCCGATGAACGCTTCCAGCTCGGCGACGTTGCCCGACTCTTCATCGAGCAGGCGGTCCACCACTTTCTGGTTGGCCAGTACCCGATAGCCCTCGGCCTGATAGGCGCGGGCCTCGCGCAGGATCTCGCGGAAAATTTCGTAACAGATCGTCTCCGGGGTTTTCAGCTTGCCGCGCCCCTGGCACGCCGCGCAGGGCTCGCACAGCACCTGCTCTAGGCTTTCGCGGGTGCGCTTGCGGGTCATCTGCACCAGGCCCAACTCGGTGATGCCGATGATGTTGGTCTTGGCATGGTCGCGTTCGAGCTGCTTTTCCAGGGTGCGCAGGACCTGACGCTGGTGCTCTTCATCTTCCATGTCGATGAAGTCGATGATGATGATCCCGCCGATGTTGCGCAGGCGCAGTTGTCGGGCAATGGCGGTAGCAGCCTCGAGGTTGGTCTTGAAGATGGTTTCTTCGAGATTGCGATGACCGACGAACGCCCCGGTATTGACATCGATGGTGGTCATCGCCTCGGCCGGGTCGACCACCAGGTAGCCGCCGGACTTGAGCGGCACCTTGCGCTCGAGGGCGCGCTGGATCTCGTCTTCCACGCCATACAGGTCGAAGATCGGCCGCTCGCCGGGGTAATGCTCCAGGCGATCGGCGATCTCCGGCATCAGCTCGGCGACGAACTGCGTGGTCTTCTGGAAGGTTTCCCGCGAGTCGATGCGGATCTTCTCGATCTTGGGGTTGACCAGGTCACGCAGGGTGCGCAGGGCCAGGCCAAGGTCCTCGTAGATGACCACGGGCGCCCCGCAGGTCTTGATCTGCGAACCGATCTGCTCCCACAGGCGGCGCAGGTAGCGGATGTCCTGGAGGATGTCCTCGGCGCGGGCGCCCTCGGCGGCGGTGCGCAGGATGAAACCACCGGCGTCCTTCATGTCTTCCTGGGCCATGCAGTCGGTGACCACCTGCTTGAGGCGCTCGCGCTCGGCTTCTTCCTCGATCTTCAGGGAAATGCCGACATGGCTGCTGCGTGGCATGTACACCAGGTAGCGCGACGGAATCGACAGCTGGGTGGTCAGGCGCGCGCCCTTGCTGCCGATGGGGTCCTTGGTGACTTGCACCACCAGCGCCTGGCCTTCGTGCACCAGCGCGGTGATGTTCTCCACCGCCGAGCCTTCGCGCTGGGAGATCTCCGAGGCATGGATGAACGCCGCCCGTTCCAGGCCGATGTCGACGAATGCCGCCTGCATGCCCGGCAGGACCCGCACCACCTTGCCCTTGTAGATGTTGCCGACGATGCCACGGCGTTGGGTGCGCTCAACGTGCACCTCCTGCAGGACGCCGTTCTCCACCACCGCCACGCGTGACTCCATCGGGGTGATGTTGATCAGGATCTCTTCACTCATGGCAGGCTCTCGTCAAAGGTCTTGGGTAATGATGGATCGCTGCGGGATGGCTGGCTAGGCTCGGTACGAAATGTAAAGGCCCTAGCGCGGTGTCGTGTCCTCTTGCTGCTGCCAACAGGGGATGGCGAACTGTTCGAGCAGCTCGGCAGTCTCGCTCAGGGGCAGGCCGACCACGGCCGAGTAGCTGCCCTCGATAGCGCTGACGAACACCGCGCCCAGGCCCTGGATGGCATAGCCGCCGGCCTTGTCGACCGGTTCGCCGCTGTCCCAGTAGCGCAGCGCTTCCTCGAAGGAGATGGTGCGAAAACGCACGGTGGTGCTGACGCAGCGGCTGATGCTGCGCTGGCCGTCGGTCAGCGCCACGGCGGTGAGCACCTGGTGCTCGCGCTTGGACAGGTCGCCAAGCATGGCCAGCGCCTGCTCGCGGTTCTCCGGCTTGCCGAGGATCTGGCCATCGAGCACCACGGTAGTGTCGGCGCCCAATACCACCCCGGCGCCGTCGGTGTGGGCGAAGCCCGCCACGGCCTTGGCCTGGGCCAGGCGCTCGACATAGGCCGCCGGGGCTTCGCCCGGCAGCGGGGTTTCATCGATGGGCGCGCTGACGACGGTGAACGGCACGCCGATCTGGGCCAGCAGTTCACGCCGGCGCGGCGAGCCGGAGGCCAGGTACAGCTGAGTCATATGGACATCTCCCTGTCAGTGGCGGCGGGTCGTCAGTGAATGTGCAGGCGGACGCGCAGGCCGCGCAGGGCGAAACTCACCCAGGGCCAGAGCAGGGCACTGATCACCGCCGACCAGACCAGGGCCAGGGTCGGCAGGCGATTGCCGGTGAGCGCGCTGAGCCACAGCTGGATCAGCTGGGCGATGCCGAAGATCACCAGGATCACCAGGCTCTGCTGCCACATGGGGAACATGCGCAGGCGCTGCTGCAACGACAGCACCAGGAAGGTGATCAGGGTAAGGATCAGGGCATTCTGGCCGAGCAGGGTGCCGTACAGCACGTCCTCGGCCAGGCCGAGCAGGAATGCCGTGGTCATGCCGACCTTGCCGGGCACGGCAAGGGTCCAGAAGGCCAGCAGCAGGGCCAGCCACATGGGCCGGAACACTTCCATGAACTGCGGCATGGGCGAGACGCTGAGCAACAGGCCGATGGCGAAGGTCAGCCAGATGGCCCAGCCGTTTCTGCTACGGGTGCTGGCCATTATTGTCTCCGGGGTTGAGCCGGCGCGGCGGCCGGTTGGGCCGACGCCGGGCTTGCCGTCGTTGGCGCAGCCCCAGGCGCCGTACCTGGCGCGGGCTGCGCGGCATGGGCCGGCGCGGGTGTCGCGGGCGTGGCCGCTGGCGGAGTGTGGCCGGCGCCTTGGCGGTCGGCCTCTTCCTGGGCAATCGCCGCCTCGGTAGCGCGCTCTTCCGGGGTGCGTCGGTCGCTGAACACCAGCAACATGTAGCGGCTGCGGTTGAGCGCGGCGGTCGGAATGGCACGGACGATGGCGAACGGCTGGCCGGAGTCGTGGATCACTTCGTTGACCGTAGCCACCGGGTAACCGGCCGGGAAACGCTGGCCCATGCCGGAGCTGACCAGCAGGTCGCCTTCCTTGATATCGGCGGTGTCGGCCACATGGCGCAGCTCGAGGCGCTCCGGGTTGCCGGTGCCGCTGGCGATGGCGCGCAAGCCGTTGCGGTTGACCTGTACCGGAATGCTGTGGGTGGTGTCGGTGAGCAGCAGCACCCGCGAGGTGTACGGCATCAGCTCGACCACCTGGCCCATCAGGCCGCGGGCATCGAGCACCGGCTGGCCGAGGAACACGCCGTCGCGCTCGCCCTTGTTGATCAGGATGCGGTGGGTGAAGGGATTGGGGTCTACACCGATCAGTTCAGCGACCTCGACCTTCTCGTTGACCAGCGCCGAGGAGTTGAGCAACTCGCGCAGGCGCACGTTCTGCTCGGTCAGGGCCGCCAGCTTCTGCAGGCGCCCCTGCAACAGCAGGGCCTCGGTCTTGAGTTTCTCGTTTTCGGCGATCAGCTCGGTGCGGCTGCCGAACTGGCCGGCCACGCCCTGCCACATGCGCTGCGGCAGATCGGTGATCCAGTAGGATTCCATCAGCACCAGGCCCATCTGGCTGCGCACCGGCTTGAGCAGGTCGAAACGCGAATCGACCACCATCAGCGCGACCGACATCACCACCAGCACGAGCAGGCGAACGCCCAGCGAGGGGCCCTTGGAGAAAAGCGGTTTAATGGGCCGTTCCTCGTGGACGACTCAGAAGGTCATGGGACATGGGGCAATGCACCGGCCTGCTGCGGGTTGACGGAAACGGCGCCCGGGCGGGCGCCAGCACAGCGCATACAGGTAGCACTGTGCGTGCCACCTGTAAACCTGAGGATGCTACTGCGCAGCGATCACTCGCTGGAGAGCAGGTCCATGGCGTGCTTGTCCATCATTTCCAGGGCACGACCACCGCCGCGGGCGACACAGGTCAGCGGGTCTTCGGCGACGATCACCGGCAGACCGGTTTCCTGGGCCAGGAGCTTGTCGAGGTCGCGCAGCAGCGCGCCACCACCGGTCAGCACCAGGCCACGCTCGGCGATGTCCGAGGCCAGCTCGGGCGGCGATTGCTCCAGGGCGCTCTTGACCGCCTGGACGATGGTCGCCAGGGACTCCTGCAGCGCTTCGAGCACTTCGTTGGAGTTCAGGGTGAAGGCACGCGGTACCCCTTCGGCCAGGTTGCGGCCACGGACGTCGACTTCGCGCACTTCGCCGCCCGGGTAGGCGGTACCGATTTCCTGCTTGATGCGCTCGGCGGTGGATTCGCCGATCAGGCTGCCGTAGTTGCGGCGCACGTAGGTGACGATGGCTTCGTCGAAGCGGTCGCCGCCGACGCGCACGGATTCGGCGTAGACCACGCCGTTGAGCGAGATCAGGGCGATCTCGGTGGTACCGCCACCGATATCGACGACCATCGAGCCGCGCGCCTCTTCGACCGGCAGGCCGGCACCAATGGCAGCGGCCATCGGCTCTTCGATCAGGAACACTTCGCGGGCACCGGCACCGAGAGCCGATTCACGGATAGCGCGACGCTCGACCTGGGTCGACTTGCACGGCACGCAGATCAGCACGCGAGGGCTGGGCTGCAGGAAGCTGTTTTCGTGCACCTTGTTGATGAAGTACTGCAACATTTTTTCACAAACGCTGAAGTCGGCGATCACGCCGTCCTTCATCGGGCGAATGGCCGCGATGTTGCCAGGCGTACGGCCCAGCATGCGCTTGGCTTCGGTCCCGACTGCGACGACGCTTTTCTGGTTGCCGTGGGTACGGATGGCAACCACCGAGGGCTCATTCAGGACGATACCGCGCTCACGCACGTAAATAAGGGTGTTGGCAGTACCCAGGTCGATGGACAGATCGCTGGAAAACATGCCACGCAGTTTCTTGAACATGGGAAAGTGACCCTGGGGAAAGCGTGGGTAAAAAAGTGCGGCAAACTCTAACAATGGCAGGGATTTTGGGCAAGGAGCCAATATGTTAAATTGGCTGTTTTTCCGAGCATGCCTGCCGATGATCGCGGCCCTTTGACCGCCAGAATCCCAGCATGTTCCTCATTTGCGGACTCATTCCGTCTGTCGTTTTCCTGGAGATCCCCATGGCGCTTCAACGCTCCGACGTGGAAAAGATCGCCCATCTGGCCCGCCTGGGCCTGAATGAAGGCGAATTGCCACGCACCACCGATGCCTTGAACAGTATTCTCGGGCTGGTCGACCAGATGCAAGCCGTCGACACCACCGGCGTGGAACCCCTCGCCCACCCGCTGGAGACCACCCAGCGCCTGCGTCCCGACCAGGTCACCGAAAGCAACCAGCGCGACCGCTACCAGGCCGTCGCTCCGTCGACCGAGAACGGTCTGTACCTGGTTCCGAAAGTCATCGATTAAGGGATAGCGCCTGCCATGCATCAACTCACTCTGGCCGAGATCGCTCGTGGCCTCGCCGACAAGTCGTTCTCCTCGCAAGAACTGACCGGCGCCCTGCTGTCGCGTATCAAGCAGCTCGACCCGCAGCTCAACAGCTTCATCACCGTCACCGAGACCCAGGCCTTGGAGCAGGCGCGCGCCGCCGACGCCCGTCGCGCCGCCGGTGAAACCGGCGCGCTGCTGGGCGCGCCGATCGCCCACAAAGACCTGTTCTGCAACAACGGCGTGCGTACCAGCTGCGGCTCGAAGATGCTCGACAACTTCACCGCACCGTATGACGCCACCGTGGTCGCCAAGCTGGCCGAGGCTGGCATGGTCACCCTGGGCAAGACCAACATGGACGAATTCGCCATGGGCTCGGCCAACGAGTCCAGCCACTACGGCGCGGTGAAGAACCCGTGGAACCTCAAGCACGTGCCGGGCGGCTCGTCCGGCGGCTCGGCCGCCGCCGTGGCCGCGCGCCTGCTGCCGGCCACCACTGGCACCGACACCGGCGGCTCGATCCGCCAGCCGGCGGCGCTGACCAACCTCACCGGCCTGAAGCCGACCTACGGCCGCGTGTCGCGCTGGGGCATGATCGCCTACGCCTCGAGCCTCGACCAGGGCGGCCCGCTGGCCCGCACCGCCGAGGACTGCGCCCTGCTGCTGCAAGGCATGGCCGGCTTCGACGCCAAGGACTCGACCTCGGTCGACGAGCCGGTGCCGGACTTCAGCGCCAACCTGAATGCCTCGCTGCAAGGCCTGCGCATCGGCCTGCCGAAAGAATACTTCGGCGCCGGCCTCGACCCGCGCATCGCCGACCTGGTCCAGGCCAGCGTCAAGGAGCTGGAGAAGCTCGGCGCGGTGGTCAAGGAAATCAGCCTGCCGAACATGCAACACGCCATTCCGGCGTACTACGTGATCGCCCCGGCAGAGGCCTCCTCCAACCTGTCGCGTTTCGACGGCGTGCGCTTCGGCTACCGCTGCGAGGATCCCAAAGACCTCACCGACCTGTACAAGCGCTCCCGTGGCGAAGGCTTCGGCGCCGAAGTGCAGCGCCGCATCATGGTCGGCACCTACGCCCTGTCGGCCGGCTACTACGACGCCTACTACGTCAAGGCGCAGCAGATCCGCCGCCTGATCAAGAACGACTTCGTCGCCGCGTTCAACGACGTCGACGTGATTCTCGGCCCGACCACGCCGAACCCGGCCTGGAAGCTCGGCGCCAAGAGCGCTGACCCGGTCGCCGCCTACCTTGAAGACGTCTACACCATCACCGCCAACCTGGCGGGCCTGCCGGGCCTGTCGATGCCGGCCGGCTTCGTCGACGGCCTGCCGGTGGGCGTGCAACTGCTGGCCCCGTACTTCCAGGAAGGCCGCCTGCTCAACATCGCGCACCGTTACCAGCAAGTCACCGACTGGCACACCCGCGCCCCCAACGGCTTCTGAGGAGTTCACACATGCAATGGGAAGTTGTGATCGGGCTGGAGATTCATACCCAGCTCGCCACCCAGTCGAAGATCTTCTCCGGCAGCGCCACCACCTTCGGCTCCGAGCCGAACACCCAGGCCAGCCTGGTCGACCTGGGCATGCCCGGCGTGCTGCCGGTGCTCAACCAGGAAGCCGTGCGCATGGCGTGCATGTTCGGCCTGGCGATCGATGCCGAGATCGGCCCGCGCAACGTGTTCGCGCGCAAGAACTACTTCTACCCCGACCTGCCCAAGGGCTACCAGATCAGCCAGATGGACCTGCCGATCGTCGGCAAGGGCCACCTGGACATCGCCCTGGAAGACGGCACCATCAAGCGCATCGGCGTGACCCGCGCGCACCTTGAAGAAGATGCCGGCAAGAGCCTGCACGAAGACTTCAACGGCGCCACCGGCATCGACCTGAACCGCGCCGGCACGCCGCTGCTGGAGATCGTCTCCGAGCCTGACATGCGCAGCGCCAAAGAGGCAGTGGCCTACGTCAAGGCCATCCACGCCCTGGTGCGCTACCTGGGCATCTGCGACGGCAACATGGCCGAAGGCTCGCTGCGCTGCGACTGCAACGTCTCGATCCGCCCGAAAGGCCAGACCGAGTTCGGCACCCGCTGCGAGATCAAGAACGTCAACTCGTTCCGCTTCATCGAGCGGGCGATCAACAGCGAGATCCAGCGCCAGATCGACCTGATCGAGGACGGCGGCAAGGTGGTGCAGGAAACCCGCTTGTACGACCCGAACAAGGACGAGACCCGCTCCATGCGCAGCAAGGAGGAAGCCAACGACTACCGTTACTTCCCCGACCCGGACCTGCTGCCGGTGGTCATCGAGCCGAGCTTCCTCGACAGCGTGCGCGCCGCCCTGCCGGAGCTGCCGCCGCAGAAGGTCGAGCGCTTCCAGAGCCAGTACGGCCTGTCGGCCTACGACGCCAACGTGCTGGCCTCCAGCCGCGAGCAGGCCGACTACTTCGAGCAGGTGGCGAAGATCGGCGGCGACGCCAAGCTGGCCGCCAACTGGGTCATGGTCGAGCTGGGCAGCCTGCTGAACAAGCTGGGTGTCGAGATCGACCAGTCGCCGGTCAGCGCCGAGCACCTCGGCGGCATGCTGCTGCGCATCCGCGACAACACCATCAGCGGCAAGATTGCCAAGACCGTGTTCGAGGCCATGGCCGCCGGTGAAGGCGATGCCGACGGCATCATCGAAAGCAAAGGTCTCAAGCAGGTCACCGACACCGGCGCGATCGACAAGATGCTCGACGAGATGCTCGCCGCCAACGCCGAACAGGTCGAACAGTACCGCGCCGCCGACGAGGCCAAGCGCGGCAAGATGTTCGGCTTCTTCGTCGGCCAGGCGATGAAAGCCTCGAAAGGCAAGGCCAACCCGGGGCAAGTGAACCAATTGCTCAAGGCCAAGCTCGAAGGGTGATCCCGATCGCGGGGCAAGCCCGCTCCCACGCCAGTGGGAGCGGGCTTGCCCCGCGATGATCAGCGGCAACAGCGGAGCATCCGACTTGCTAAGACGCGCCATCACCTCTCTCGCCCTCTTCTCCCTCCTGGCCGGCTGTGCCAGCCATGACATCGACCCGCGCGGCTACGACCAGACCGGCACCGCCTCCTACTACGGCGCCCGCCACCACGGCAAACGCACCGCCAGCGGCGAACCCTTCAACCAGCATGGCCTCACCGCCGCCCACCGCAGCCTGCCGTTCGGCAGCCAGGTGCTGGTCACCAACCTTGCCAACCAGCGCAGCGTCGTGGTGCGCATCAACGACCGCGGCCCGCATACCCGAGGCCGACTGATCGACCTGTCACGCGCCGCCGCAGAAAAAATCGGCATGCTCCGTAGCGGAACCGCGCGAGTCCGGGTACAAGGTCTGAGCGATTGACCTGACTGGAGCCCTCGCCATTTTCGACCTGGCCACCCTCCCCGCCTTCAGCCTGCTGCAACTGGGCCTGGGCCTGGTGCTGCTGATCATCGGCGCCGAACTGCTGGTGCGTGCCGCCCTGCGCCTGGCCGGCCGCCTGCACGTGCGCCCGCTGATCATCGGCCTGAGCCTGGTGGCCTTCGGCAGTACCGCGCCACAGCTGACCGTGAGCCTGCAGGCCGCCTACCAGGGCGCGCCGGACGTCGCGCTGGGCAGTGTCGTGGGCAGCAACATCTTCAACGTGCTGGTGACTCTCGGCCTGGCGGCACTGATCATTCCGCTGCGCGTGTCGCGCCAGCTGGTGCGCCTGGACATCCCGCTGATGATCCTGGCCAGCGCCCTGGTGTACCTGCTCGCGCTCAACGGCCAGCTGGGGCGCCTGGAAGGTGGCCTGCTGCTGCTCGGCCTGCTGGCTTACCTGGCCATGCTTTGGCATCAGTCACGCCACTACGCCCGCACCTACCCCGCGCCGAGCCCCCTGTACGCCAGCCCGCTGCGCTTCTGGAGCAGGACTGTGCTGCAAGTTGTCGTGGGCCTGGTCCTCCTGAGCCTGGCCGGCCACCTGCTGCTGGAGGCGGTGGTCGAGGTGGCCACCGATCTGGGCCTGTCCGAACGCATCATCGGCCTGACCGTGGTGGCCGTGTGCACCTCGCTGCCAGAGCTGGCAGCCGCGCTGATCGCGGCCCTGCGCGGTGAACGGGAGATCGCCGTGGGCACGGTGATCGGCAGCAACCTGTTCAACCTGCTGGCGGTGCTGGGGCTCACTGCGGTGATCACCCCCGAGCCCTTGTCGATCTCCCCCAACGCCCTGGACTTCGACCTGCCGGTGATGCTCGGTGTCGCCGCCCTGTGCCTGCCGGTGTTCTATTCCGGCTACCGGGTCACCCGCGCCGAAGGCCTGGTGTTCCTGTGCCTGTACCTGGCCTACGGCCTGCATGTGGTGGCCTTCACTACCGGGATGCCGCTGGCCGGACGCCTTGAACGATTGATGCTGTTCTATGTGATGCCCGTGCTCGGGGTCGTGCTGCTGTACACCACGGTCCGCGCCTGGCGCCGCCAACACTAAGGAAAACAACATGGCTGACACGAAACAGACCGGCGAAAGCATTCGTCGCCAGGTGATGGGTGATACCTTCGTCGATCGCGCCCTGGGCAACGCGACCGCGTTCACCCAACCGCTGCAGGACTTCGTCAACGAACATGCCTGGGGGAGTGTCTGGGCCCGTGACGGGCTGCCGCTGAAGACCCGCAGCCTGATCACCCTGGCCACCCTGACCGCGCTCAAGTGCCCGCAAGAGCTCAAGGGGCACGTACGCGGGGCGCTTAACAACGGTTGCACCGTTGAGGAGATCCGCGAGGCGCTGCTGCATTGCGCGGTGTATGCCGGGGTGCCGGCGGCGATCGATGCGTTTCGGGCGGCGCAGGAAGTGATTGATAGCTATCAGGCGAGTTCTAGCGATTAAGGGTGGGCGCCCTGGCCTCGTGACTGTTACCTATGTGGGTGAACTACTGTGTAACCCATGTGGGTGATCCATACAGCTTGGCGATCAGAAGATTAACCACCCCGTCCACTAGCGACAGCTGCGCCAGCCCAGGCGCCGCCCGTGCCTTCGCGACTTCAGGAGGCCGAACGCAGGCCTTGCGGAGGGAGGTGACGGGCATGGATGCCCGTCAAGCGCTGCGCCCCAGGATGGGGCGTTCAGCGCGGTCCTCCCGGGAGCAAGGCCGGAGTGAGGAGACCCGGAGCGAAGCGGAGGGCCGGATGAATGGAGCGCAGCGTTTTTTGGTTACTTTTGTCCGGCCGGCGCTCCGGGCGTTTGACAAAAAGTGACTCGCCGGGGGGCGAAAGGGTGACTATGCGTCGACATCGTAAATGAATGCGCTTGCACCTGTAGAAACCCGCGCCGACCGATTTTGACTTTGACTTTGACTTTGACTTTGACTTTGACTTTGACTTTCAGAGCGTGTGTTTTGAAAGTTATATGCGCATTCATTTGCGATGGTGACGCAAAGTCACCTTTCCGCCCTTACGGCGGGTCCCTTTTTGAAGGATCAAAAAGGAACCAAAAAATCCTCGCTCCATTCATCCGGCCCCTACGCTTCGCTCCGGGGTTCCCTCGCTCCGTTCTTGCTCCCGGGAGGACCGCGCTGAACGCCCCATCCTGGGGCGCAGCGCTTGACGGGCATCCATGCCCGTCACCTCCCTCCGCAAGAACTCCGCTCGGCCTCCTGAAGTCGCAATTGGCGGCGCCTGAACTATCGCGCACTTAGAAGCAATAGCAAGATCAAGATCAAGATCAAGATCAAGATCAAGATCAAGATCAAGATCAAGATCAAGATCAAGATCAAGGGATGCGAAGTTGGGGGTTAGATAATTGGCAATGTGTTGACTGCCTGCGATGGCAACCGAGAGATTGAAAACAGACTTGAACGACAATAATACGCCATCCAAGCCTGCTCGGTTTCAGGACGCCATGAACATCCCGAAACCGAACTAGATAAAATCAGGCCTGCCGCGCCTTCTTGATCCGGAATGCCACCCACAACACAGCAATCCACGCCGGAATCAACATCACCGAAATACGAATCGGCGGCGTCAGGTACATCACCACCAGGATCAACACGATGAACGCCAGGCACAGGTAGTTGGTCAGCGGATGCCCCAGGCTACGGTAGAACGGCTGGATACCCGCCGCCAGCTTGGCCTTGCGGAACTTCAGGTGGGTAATGCTGATGCTCGCCCAGTTGATAACCAACGCCGACACCGCCAGGGCCATGAGCAGACCGAAGGCCTCGCCCGGCATCAGGTAGTTGATCACCACGCACAGGCCGGTGGCGAAGGCCGACACACCCAGCGCGGTGAGCGGCACGCCACGACGGCTGACCTTGAGCAGTTGGCGCGGCGCATCACCCTGCGTGGCCAGGCCGAACAACATGCGGCTGTTGGCGTACACGCAGCTGTTGTAGACCGACAGCGCGGCGGTCAGCACAACAACGTTGAGGATCGTCGCTACCAGGTCGCTGTCCAGCTCGTGGAAGATCATCACGAACGGACTGCCGCCCTGCACCACCTTCTGCCACGGATACAGCGACAGCAGCACGGCCAGCGCGCCGATGTAGAAGATCAGGATGCGATAGACCACCTGGTTGGTGGCCTTCGGAATGCTCTCACGCGGGTTGGCCGCCTCGGCGGCGGTGATACCCACCAGCTCCAGGCCACCGAACGAGAACATGATCACCGCCAGCGCCATGATCAGCCCGGTGACGCCATTGGGGAAGAAGCCACCGTACTGCCACAGGTTGGCGATGCTGGCATCCGGTCCGCCGTGGCCACTGGTCAGCAGCCAGGCGCCGAAGCCGATCATGCTGACGATCGCCACCACCTTGACCAGGGCAAACCAGAACTCCATTTCGCCGTACACCTTCACCTGGGTCAGGTTGATGGCGTTGATCACCACGAAGAAGATCGCCGCCGTGGCCCAGGTGGGGAAGTCCGGCCACCAGTACTGCACATAGATACCCACCGCGGTGAGCTCGGCCATGCCGACCAGCACGTAGACCACCCAGTAGTTCCAGCCCGAGACGAAACCGGCGAACTCGCTCCAGTACTGGTGGGCGAAGTGGCTGAAGCTGCCGGCGACCGGCTCCTCGACCACCATCTCGCCCAGCTGGCGCATGATCAGGAAGGCCATCAGGCCGGCGATGGCGTAGCCCAGCAACACCGACGGGCCGGCCAGCTGGATGGTCTGGGCGATGCCCAGGAACAGCCCGGTGCCGATGGCCCCGCCCAGCGCGATCAGCTGGATATGGCGATTCTTCAGCCCGCGCTGCAAGCGCTCGGGCGTGCTCTGGTCTTGCATGAAGTGTCCTTTAGGTGAGGCAGTGTTATTGGTTTTGCTTGCAATGGACTAGATCCATCCACCCCATTGCAAGAAGAAAATCCCGATGTTCGTGGTGACGGCGGCCATCAGCGTGGTGATCACGATGATCGACGCCGCCAGCTCATGGTTGCCGTTGGCTTCCCGCGCCATCACATAGCTGGCCGCCGCGGTGGGGCTGCCGATGTAGAGGAACAGGATGCCAAGCTCGGCACCGCGAAAACCGCACAACCAGGCGCCAAGCGTTCCCAGCACCGGCAGCCAGACCATCTTCACCAGGCTGACATCGATGGCCAACCGACCACTGTCGCGCAGCGCCGCCAGTGACAGGGTGCCGCCGATGCAGATCAACGCCAGCGGCAAGGTCATCTGTGCCAGGTAGTCCCCCGAGGTCAGCAGCCAGTTGGGCAGCGGCACCTGGCCATAGGCCATGGGCGTGGCCACCAGCACGCTGATGATCAACGGATTGCTGAGGATGTTCTTGCAGATGCTCCACGGGTCGGACTTCAGGTCCGGGCTGTACACCGCCAGGACCACCGCCGACAGCGAGTTGTACAGCAGGATCACCAGCCCGGCCAGCACCGCGCCGAGGGATATACCGTAGTCGCCATACAGGCTGGCCGCCAGTGCCAGGCCGATCACGCCGTTGTTGCCGCGAAACGCCCCCTGCGTGTAGACGCCCCGGTCCGCCCGCGGGCAGCGCCAGATCGCCAGGCCCCAGGCCAGGCCGAAACACGCCAATGTCGCGACCACGAAGTAGAGGATCACCCCGGGCTTCACCGCAGACGCCAGGTCGGCATGGTAGATGCCGAGGAACAGCAGCGCCGGCATGCACACGTTGAACACCAGCTTCGAGGCGACCCGGTTGAAGTTGTCGTCGATCAAGCGGATGCGCTTGAGCAGCACGCCCATGAACAGCATGGCGAACACAGGGGCCGTGATGTTCAGTGTCTGGATAAGAAGGGCAAGCATGCAACGTGTTCCCGGGAAATACCGTCAGGGGCGCAATCATACGTGAGTGCCGGGGGAGTTGCGCCCGCCACAGCAGCCAGATACCCGCACAAAGAGATCTTGACGTAGGAATTTTCCTGAATATAGTAAGAATTACTGTATATGCATACAGTATAAAAATGGATGATCCAGACATTGCAAGGAGCAAATCATGTCAGGAATGCACACTCTGCCTGTAGCCGCGAAGGCCCAGGCAACGCTGGTGGTCGCCGACCTCGAGCAGTTGTTCGAGGAACAGGGCGTCGCCCTGCCCGGCCCCGACAGCCATCTGATGCTGGTCATGCATGGCCACCACACTGTCAAGTATCACCGCCTTGCGCCGCCACCGGCGCGCGGCACATCCGCACGGCGCGGGCCGGAGCTGTTCTTCGAAGGCGGCGAACACACTGCCATCGGCGACAACACCCTGCTGCGCTTTGAAGCAGGTCAACCGGGTATCCCCGCCCATCAGTCGCCGCTGCCGTTGCCCAACGGCCTGAGCCTGACCTATGGCCAGGTGATTGCCCTGGGCGGCGACTTCTACGGTTTGCCCGAGCGCCCGATCGCCGATGGCGCCAACGACGCCGAACGGGTCGAGCGCTTCACCCAGGCCTTCGACTCCCTGGCGCGCCTGCCAGCGGCCAAGGCGGAAGCCGAACAGATCCTCGCGGTCATGCAGGAAGAAATCGGCGCCGCCAACCGGGCCATCAAGGACGGACGCCAGCCCCACGAGGCCTATGACGCGCTGGGTGACAGCCTGTCGGCGCGCTGGAACCGCATCACCGGGGGCGGCAGCTTCGCCTCCGACCTGTTCCCCCTGGGCCGTTACCTGAAACTGGCCGCCAGCAACTGGGATCACTTCGGCCCCTGGGCGCTGGCGGCCTACCAGGCCGGCCACGCCGCCGCCCTGCAGCAGGCGCTCAAAGCCCGCGCCAGCGGCGAGGAGCGCGACCTGCAACTGGCCTATGCGATGAACGCCTTCGCCGACCACTTCCTCACCGACCTGTTCTCCGCCGGCCACCTGCGGGTGCCGCGCAAGGCCCTGGCCGATACCGTCACGCCGAGTGACGTCGGCTCGCTGATCTCGCGCTTCATGCATGACGAGGACAGCAAGTACGGCCTGGCCGTGCGCAATGCCGAAGGCGAGCAATGGCGCGCCTACGGCGACAAGCGCTACTTCGACAGCATCGATGTGGCCAACCGTCGCCAGGTGGGCCGCGCCGTGCAACGGTCGGCCGACGAGGTGTTCCAGGCCTTCGCCGAAGGCCGCGCGCCGGCGGCGAAGGACTTCGCGGCGCTGCGCCTGGCGCCCGACCTGCGGGCCGCCGAGCAGGACCTGGTGCCCGGCAACTTCGCCCCACTGTACTTCCAGGACGGCAAGACCGTGCTGCGGCGCAAGGATGTCAACGACCTCAACGATCGCAACCGCATCGGCGACTGGTGGGGCTGGAGCACCTACCTGCTGCTCAAGGACTACAAGCCGAACAAGCCCACCGGCTTCATCGATGCCCCGGGCACCTCGCCGGCGATCACCGGCTGGGAGCGCCGCGAGCCCGATGGCCTGAACTGGCAGCGGGGCAATGCGGTGCGCTACGCCTTCAGCGTCACCGACCAGCTCAATGAGTCGTACATCGGCCCGTGGAGTGCCTATGTCGAGTTGACCGACCAGTTCCACCCAAGCGTGCAAGTGCCGGCGGACGGCAAGCAACGCGGGCGCAACCTGTTCCGCCAGTTCCGCGGCGGTTCACCGGAACTGATTGCCAGCCTGGACGGCAAGACCACGCTCTATATCGATCGCAACGCGTGACAAGGAGGTCACCGATGAATATCAAGGTCAAACTGGAACTGGCTTCGGGCCAGTCGATGGAAGGCATGCCGCTGGAGTTGCTGCGTGCCGGCAAGGTTATTGGCCGGGCGAAAGTGCCGGCAGGGGGACAGGTAGCGTTCGAGGCGCCATCGGGGGCTGGGCAGTTGGCGGTGCGGGTTGACCGCTCGGGGATGAAAGCTTCCTAAAGCCAATAGAATGCCATCGCGGCGCAAGCCCGCTCCCACAGCCTGTGTTCGGACTGTGGGAGCGGGCTTGCCCCGCGATGCTTGCTTAGCGCCGCACCGGGCGCTTCTGCAACTTGCGCTGCAGCGTGCGCCGGTGCATCCCCAGCGCCCGCGCCGTGGCGGAGATGTTGCCTTCGTGTTCGCTCAGCACCCGCTGGATATGCTCCCACTGCAGGCGATCCACCGACATCGGGTTTTCCGGCACCAGGGTGTCCAGGTCGGTGTGCTCCGAGAGCAGCGCCGCCAGTACATCGTCGGCGTCCGCCGGCTTGCACAGGTAGTTGCAGGCCCCGCGCTTGACCGCCTCGACCGCCGTGGCGATGCTCGAGTAGCCGGTCAGGATCACCACGCGCATCTCCGGGTCCAGCTCCAGCAGCTTGGGCAGCAGCACCAGGCCAGAGTCGCCTTCCATCTTCAGGTCCAGCGTGGCGTAGTCCGGCAGGTCCTGCTCAGCCAGCTTCAAGCCCTCTTCAGCAGAACCCGCGGTGCTCACGCGGAACCCGCGACGGGCCATGGCTCGCGCCATCACTCGGGTAAAGGTGGCGTCGTCGTCCACCAGCAGCAGGTGCGGCAGCTCTTCGCCTTCAACCTGGTTTTCTTCGCTCATCATGCATCTCCTCGCTTGCCATGGGGCAGGCGCAATTCGGTCAGGGTGCCACCCTGCTCATGACTATAGAGTTTCACCGAACCACCCGCACGCGTCACGCTGGCCTTGCTCAAGAACAGGCCCAGGCCGAAGCCTTTGCCCTTGGTGGTAATGAAGGGTTTGCCGATGGCTTCGGCGATGGCCGGCGGTACGCCCGGGCCATGGTCGCGGATGCTGATGACGATGTCCTGGGCGTTCCAGTCCAGGCGCACTTCCAGGTCATCCGGGCAGGCATCGGCGGCGTTGTTCAACAGGTTCAGCAGCGCCTGGGTCAGGTCCGGCGGCGGTGTCAGCCGCGGCACCACGCCATCGCGCAGGCGCTGGAAGCGGTAGCTGGCCTCCGGGCGCATCAGGTGCCAGCGGTTGAGTGCCTCGTCGAGCCAGGCGGTGACATCCTGCTCGATGATCGCCAGGCGCCGGTTGGCCTCGGCGGCGCGCACCAGTTGCTGCAGGGTCTCCTTGCACAGCTTGACCTGGTCCTGGAGGATCTGCAGGTCCTCCTGCAGCAGCGGATCGGCATGATCCTGGCGCATCTCGTTGAGCAGCACGCTCATGGTCGCCAGCGGCGTGCCCAGCTCATGGGCGGCGCCGGCGGCCTGGGTGGCCACGGCCAGCAGTTGCTCGTCGCGCAGGCTTTCTTCACGGCGTTCGGCGCGCAGGTTCTCCTGCCGACGCAGCTCCTCGGCCATGCGCGCGGCGAAGAAGGTGATCACCCCGGCGGCCAGGGCGATGCTCAGCCACATGCCATAGACCTGCATGGTGTCCCGGGCCAGCGGCAGCGTTTCCAGCGGGTAGTACTGCACCAGCAGCAGGCTGTAGGCCACCAGGGCGATGCCCGAAAGCACCAGCGAGTAGAGCCACGGCAGCGTGACCGCGGCGATCGCCAGCGGCACCAGATAATAGGAGACGAAGGGGTTGGTCGAACCGCCCGAGTAATAAAGCAGCGCACTGTGGATCAGCAGGTCGCAGGCCAGCTGCAGGGCGTATTCGAGCTCGGTGACCGGCAGCGAAAGGCGCAGGCGCAGGGCGGTGAACGCGCACAGCAGCGACGACAGGGCCAGCGTCACCGCCAGCGAGAACCACGGCAACGGCAGCAGCTCGGTCCAGTAGGCCACGCCCACGGAGCCGGCCTGGGCCGCCAGCACGAGAATGCGAATAAAGGTCAGGCGCCAGAGGTTCTGGCGTGTAGCGGACAACGGTTGTGCGACGGCGAGCATGAGCTCTCCCAATGAGTGCTCCAGGAAAATCGGCTGGAGTATACCGAAGCCGGGCGCCTCGCTGCAGCGATGCGGCAAAGCGCCACACTTTGTCACAGACTCATGATGGCATTTTTGAACCCACTACACTGTTGCCGGTCTGATCGGCCATGCGTGGAACGGATGTCCTCATCCACGCCTTACCTTGCCAAGGAGCTCCACATGCACATTTCCCGTTGCGGCGCCGCCGCTGTTGCCCTGTCCTGCGGCATGCTCGCCAGCCTGCCGGCCCTGGCGGCCGATGAGCCGCGCTACAACCAGGTGTCGCTGCGCGCCGAAGTCAGCAAGGAAGTGGCGCGCGACCTGATGGTCGTGACGCTGTACAGCGAAGCCCAGAACAGCGACCCGGGCAAGCTCGCCAAGGAGATCACCGAGACCATGAACAAGGCCGTGCAGCAGGCCCGCCAGGTCAAGGATGTGAAGATCAGCCAGGGCAGCCGCAACAGCTACCCGATCTACGACACCAAGGGCCAGAAGATCACCGGCTGGCGCGAGCGCGCCGAGCTGCGCCTGGAAGGCGCCGATTTCCCGGCCCTGTCCAAGCTCACCGGCGAGCTGCTGCAGGACCTGAAAATGGGCGGCATGGACTTCTCCATCGCCCCGGCCACGCGTAAGAGCAACGAGGACGAGCTGCTCAAGGATGCCGTCGCCGCCTTCAAGGCTCGCGCTCAGCTGGCCACCGAGGCCTTGGGCGGCAAAGGCTACAAGGTGGTCAGCCTGAACCTCAACAGCAGCGGCTACCCGCGTCCGTACCTGCGCAGCGCGCCGATGGCGATGATGGCCAAGGGCGCCGCCGACGAGGCGGCGCCGGCACCGGATATCGAAGCCGGCACCAGCGAAGTCAGCATGAGCGCCGATGGCCTGATCGAAGTGCAGGTCCCTTGACCCACCCAACCGGATGTCCGAGGCGTGCAGAACGTCTCGGACAACGGTTTCAGACCTTTCCTACGCACCAAACGGGTGCATCTGCTTGCCGCATAAAGTGCGAAACATCCTGAATTTTTCGCCTTTTTCACCCCCGCAAACGATCAACATTCGCCAAAGTTATATGGATGCGACATCCATGTACGTCCGTACCACAATTTTGGCGCCAACCATCCCGCTGAGTGTTGCATTGGGAACACCCCCTGCATAAGTATCCGCAGGTCGGCTCACGAGGCCGCCTCAATTCGAAAAATGACAACAATGAGGCCACCATGCTCAAACACGCAGTCATTCCGTTCCTGTTAGGCGCAGGCTTGCTAGCCGGCGCTCCTTCTGCCCTCGCCGCATCCAGCCTGGTGTTCTGCTCCGAAGGCAGCCCAGCCGGTTTCGACCCCGGGCAGTACACCACCGGAACTGACTTTGACGCCTCCGCCGAAACCATCTTCAACCGCCTGACTCAATTCGAGCGAGGCGGCACCGCGGTGATTCCGGGCCTGGCCACCAAGTGGGAGGTTTCCGACGATGGCAAGACCTACACCTTCCACCTGCGCGAAGGCGTGAAGTTCCATACCACCGAGTATTTCAAGCCCACCCGCGAATTCAACGCCGATGACGTGCTGTTCACCTTCGAACGCATGCTCGACAAGAATCACCCGTTCCGCAAGGCCTACCCCACCGAGTTCCCTTACTTCACCGACATGGGCATGGACAAGAACATTGCCAAGGTGGAGAAGATCGACGATCACACGGTGAAGTTCACCCTCGCCCAGGTCGACGCCGCGTTCATCCAGAACATGGCCATGCACTTCGCCTCGATTCAGTCAGCCGAGTATGCCGACCAGTTGCTCAAGCAGGGCAAGGCCGCCGACATCAACCAGAAGCCCATCGGCACCGGCCCGTTCGTGTTCAGCAAGTACCAGAAGGACGCGCAAATCCGCTTCAAGGGCAACAAGGACTACTGGAACCCCGATGAAGTGAAGATCGACAACCTGATCTTCGCCATCAGCACCGACGCCTCGGTGCGCATGCAAAAACTGAAGAAGAACGAGTGCCAGGTGACGCTGTTCCCCCGGCCGGCCGACATCGCCCCGCTGAAGGCGGACAAGAACCTGCAGATGCCCGACCAGGCTGGCTTCAACCTCGGCTACATCGCCTACAACGTGATGGACAAGCTCAAGGGCAGCAACGAACCCAACCCGCTCGCGCAGCTTAAAGTGCGCGAAGCGCTGGACATGGCGGTGAACAAGCAGGAGATCATCGACTCGGTGTACCAGGGCGCAGGCCAGCTGGCAGTCAACGCCATGCCGCCAACGCAGTGGTCCTATGACACCACCATCAAGGATGCCAAGTACGATCCCGAGAAGGCCAGGCAACTCCTCAAGGAAGCCGGCATCAAGGAAGGCACCGAGATCACCCTGTGGGCCATGCCGGTGCAACGCCCCTACAACCCCAACGCCAAGTTGATGGCCGAGATGCTCCAGAACGACTGGAAGAAGATCGGTATCAACGCCAAGATCGTCAGCTACGAGTGGGGCGAGTACATCAAGCGCTCCAAGGCTGGCGAGCAGGGCGCCATGCTGATCGGCTGGAGCGGCGACAATGGTGACCCGGACAACTGGCTGGGCACCCTGTTCGGCTGCGACGCCATGGACGGCAACAACTTCTCCAAATGGTGCTACAAGCCCTACGACGACCTGATCAAGCAAGCCAAGGCGACCTCCGACCAGGCCAAGCGCACCGAGCTGTACAAGCAGGCGCAACACATCCTCAAGGAGCAGGTGCCGATGACCCCCATCGCCCACTCCACCGTGTATCAGCCCATGAGCGCGAAAGTGAAGGACTTCAAGATCAGCCCCTTCGGCCTGAATTCCTTCTACGGGGTCAGCGTGGACAAGTAACGGCCGTGATCGTCCTGCCGGTTTTCCCGGCGGGACGATGACACGACCAGGCGATACGTAGGGCAATTCCCACACGCTCGCCGGAACGCTCCCACTCCCAAATCAGTAGCGAAGCCCTGGCTCCCACATTCTGGCGCACCTATCGTCAGGACCGGGATGTTGCAGCCGCGTTTTGCCTGTCGCGGCCCGAAAAAGACGGACAAAGGATCTGCCATGCGCCTGACCACACTGTGTTCCACCCTGCTTGCCCTCGGCCTGCTGAGCCAGGCCCCGCTGAGCTTCGCCAACAACCTGGTGTTCTGCTCCGAAGGCAGCCCGGCGGGCTTCGACACCGCCCAGTACACCGCGGCCACCGACAACGACGCCGCCGAACCGATCTACAACCGCCTGGTCGAGTTCGAGCGTGGCGGCACCGCCGTGCAGCCGGGCCTGGCCACCGACTGGCAAGTGTCCGACGACGGCCTGAAGTACACCTTTCACCTGCGCCCCGGGGTGAAGTTCCATGCCAACAAGGACTTCAAGCCCTCCCGCGACTTCAACGCCGACGACGTGCTGTTCACCTTCAACCGCATGCTCGACAAGAGCCACCCCTTCCGCCAGGCCTACCCCACCGAGTTCCCGTACTTCATCAGCATGGGCCTGGACAAGAACATCGCCAAGGTCGAGAAGACCGACCCGCTGACCGTGGTCTTCACCCTCAACACGGTCGATGCCGCCTTCCTGCAGAACATCGCCATGGCCTTCGCCTCGATCCTCTCCGCCGAGTACGCCGAGCACCTGCTGGCCGGCGGCAAGGCCAGCGACATCAACCAGAAGCCGATCGGCACCGGCCCGTTCGTGTTCCAGCGCTACCAGAAGGATTCGCAGATTCGCTTCAAGGGCAACAAGGACTACTGGGCGCCGGACCGGGTGAAGATCGACAACCTGGTGTTCTCGATCAACGTCGACCCTTCGGTGCGCATCCAGAAGCTGCGCCGCAACGAGTGCCAGATCACCCTGCACCCACGTCCGGCCGACCTGCCAGCGCTCAAGCAGGACGGCCAGTTGCAGGTGATGACCCAGCCCGGCTTCAACCTCGGCTACATCGCCTACAACACCCAGCACCCGCCGTTCGACCGGCTGGAGGTGCGCCAAGCCATGGACATGGCGGTGAACAAGAAAGCCATCATCGAGGCGGTCTACCAGGACGCCGGCCAGGCCGCGTCGAACGCCATGCCGCCGACCCAGTGGTCCTACGACAATTCGATCAAGGACGCGCCCTTCGATCCGGACAAAGCCAAGCAGTTGCTCAAGCAGGCCGGGGTCAAGGAAGGTACCGAGATCACCCTGTGGGCCATGCCGGTGCAGCGCCCCTACAACCCCAATGCCAAGCTGATGGCCGAAATGCTCCAGGCCGACTGGAGCAAGCTCGGCTTCAAGGTGCGCATCGTCAGCTACGAGTGGGGTGAATACCTCAAGCGCATGAAGAACGGCGAACACGACATCGCCCTGATCGGCTGGACCGGCGACAACGGCGACCCGGACAACTGGCTGGGCACGCTGTTCAGTTGCGACGCCATCGGCAGCAACAACTACTCGCTGTGGTGCGACACGCAGTACGACGCCCTGGTCAAGAAAGCCAAGCAGGTCACCGACCGCGACCAACGCACCAGCCTCTACGAACAAGCCCAGCAACGCCTCAAGCAACAAGTGCCGATCACTCCGGTCGCGCACTCCACGGTCAACCAGCCGCTGAGCATCAGCGTGAAAGACTTCAAGGTCAGCCCCTTCGGACGCAACGTTTTCTCCGGCGTCAGCATCGATTGACCCTGCACGCGGGCGTGGGAGTGCAACCCACTCCGACGCCCGCGTGCAGCCCGGATTTGCCTGGCAACCCCAAGGCAGACACTGCAGTACCGCGTCACCGTGACAAGCCCGGCTCACAAGGTCGGGTGATAACTAGAAAAATATCAGGGAGCTTTCATGTTGATTCGTACCACAACCACCGCACTGGCCTTGTCCGTCGGCGCCTTCTGCGCCCTCGCCCAGGCCGAACCCGTGAGCCAGGACTTCGTGCCGTTCGCGCTCAAGTCCAGCAGTGAGCAGGCCGAAGCCAAAGGCTTCATCGATGGCCAGAGCCTGTCCGGCAGCACCCGCAACTGGTATGCCCGCGAACGCGCCACCCGTGCGCCGCTGTGGAAGTACACCAAGGGTGACGGCACCCGCCACGACACCCACAGCCGTGACAACTGGGTGCAGGGCACCATCCTCAACTACAGCTCGGGCTTCACCGAAGGCACCGTGGGCTTCGCCGTCGAGGCCGCGGCCTACAACGCCATCGCCCTCGAGCAGGGCCGCGCCGCCGTGGCCGGCCCGAACAACCGTACGCTGACCCACAGCGACGGCGACCCGATCGGCCAGTGGAGCAAGATGGGCCTGGGCAACGTCAAGGCCCGCATCTCCAACACCACGCTGACCGTGGGCCGCCAGTCGGTGGACACGCCGATGATCGCCTATATCGGCAACCGCGCATTGCCGTCGAGCTTCCAGGGGGCGTTCCTGCATAGCGCCGAGTTCGAGAACCTGTCGTTCGACGTGGGTACCTTCGACCGCGTCTCGCCGCGTACCGAGCAGAGCCTGAGCAAGTTCCGCAGCGAATACGGCAACGGCAGGGAAACCGACCGCGCCAGCACCGTCGGCCTCAACTACCAGCCGCTCAAGAGCCTGACCACCAGCCTCTACGCCACCAAGGTCGAGGACTTCTGGAACCAGTACTACTTCGGCGCCAACCACGTGCTGGGCGACAGCGCGGTGCTGAGCCTGACCACCGGTCTGAACTACTACAAGACCGTGGACGAAGGCAGCAAGAAGATGGGCGAGATCGACAACGACACCTACAGCCTGTCGTTCGGCCTGACCCACCAGGCCCATACCCTCAGCGCCTCCTGGCAGCAGGTCAACGGCAACGAATACTTCGACTACCTGCACGAAACCAACGGCATCTACCTGGCCAACTCCCTGCTGTCGGACTTCAACGGCCCGAACGAAAAGTCCCTGCAGATCAGCTATGTGCTGAACATGGCGCCGTATGGCGTGCCAGGCCTGAAGTTCAACGTCTACAACGCCCGCGGCTGGGGTATCGACGGTACCCACTACAAGGGCACCGCCTATGACGTCCGTGGCCAGGACGGCGAAAACCACTACGAGTGGGGCATCGGCACCAGCTACGCGGTGCAAAGCGGCATGCTGAAGGACACCACCATCCGCGCCACCTACACCGCCCACCGTGCGAGCAAGGCCCAGGCCGACGGCAGCCTCGACGAGTTCCGCGTCGTGACCACCATTCCGTTCAACATCCTCTGACCGTTGGCGCCACGGCCCGACTCCCCACGGGCCGTGGCGGCTACGCTGGAACTAGCACTGCAGGGAGGTTCCATGAAAATGCTACCGCTACGTGCTGCCTTGGCAGCCGTCATCCTGGGCGCCGCATCGAATCTGGCGGCCAAGCCGCTGGTGGTGTGCACCGAAGCCAGCCCGGAAGGCTTCGACATCGTCCAGTACACCACCGCCGTCACAGCCGACGCCACGGCCGAGGCCATCTTCAACCGCCTGGTAGACTTCAAGCCCGGCACCACCGAGATCCAGCCGGCCCTGGCCACGAGCTGGGAGGTCAGCCCCGACGGGCTGGTCTACACCTTCCACCTGCGCGAAGGCGTCAAGTTCCACACCACCGACTACTTCACCCCCACCCGCGACTTCAACGCCGATGACGTGCTGTGGAGCCTGAACCGCCAGTTGAAGAAAGACCACCCATGGCATGACAAGACCAGCGTCGGCTACCCCTATTTCGAGAGCATGGCCTTCAAGGACCTGCTCAAGTCGGTCGAAAAGACCGACGACCACACCGTGGTGATTACCCTGACCCGCCCGGAAGCGCCCTTCCTGCGCGACCTGGCCATGGCCTTCACCTCGATCTACTCCGCCGAGTACGGCGACCAGTTGCTCAAGGCCGGCAAGACCGGCGATCTCAACAGCAAGCCGGTCGGCACCGGCCCGTTCGTGTTCCAGCGCTACAGCAAGGATGCCCAGGTTCGCTACAAGGCCAACCCGGACTACTTCCGCGGCAAGCCGCCAGCCGACGGGCTGATCTTCGCCATCGCCACCGACAGCAACGTGCGCCTGCAAAAGTTGCGTGCCAACGAATGCCAGATCGCCCTGTACCCCAAGCCTGACGACGTGCCGGGGATCAAGACCGATCCAAAACTCAAGGTTGCCGAGATCGAGGCGCTGGTCACCGGCTACATCTCGATGAACACCCAGCACAAGTACCTGAGCGACGTGCGCGTGCGCAAGGCGATCAACATGGCCTTCGACCGCCAGACCCACGTCGACCAGCTGTTCGGCAAGGGCAACGCGCTACCGGGGGTCAACCCGTACCCGCCGACCATGATCGGCTACAACACCGACAACAAGAACCCGCCCCACGACCTCGACAAGGCCCGTGCCCTGCTCAAGGAGGCTGGTGTGCCGGAAGGCACGGTGATCACCCTGTTCACCCGCAACGGCGGCGGCCCGACCAACCCCAACCCGCGCCTGTCGGCCGAAATGCTCCAGTCCGACCTGGCCAAGATCGGCATCAAGCTCGACATCCGCGTGATGGAATGGGCCGAAATGCTGCGTCGCGCCAAGAAGGGCGAGGCCGACCTGGTGTCGGCGGGCTGGGCCGGCGACAACGGCGACCCGGACAACTTCCTCACGCCGATGCTCAGCTGCGATGCGGCCAAGAGTGGCGAGAACTACGCGCGCTGGTGCAACCAGAAATTCCAGGACCTGATCACCCGCGCCCGCGAAGTGATCGACAACGACGAGCGCGCCAAGCTCTATAACGAGGCTTTGGCGGTGTACGATGAAGACCAGCCGTGGATCAGCATGGCCCACCCGAAAATGTTCACCGCCATGCGCGCGAACGTCGAAGGCTATGTGATCAACCCACTGACCAACAACAACTTCGCCACCACCCGGGTGAAGTAGAACAACAACAGCCGCCGGACCTTGTGCAAGAGGCCCCGGCGGCGCGCCGTTACCGGCTGATGAGGTACCCCTGACAATGTTGAGTTTTATTGCCCGACGCCTGGGTCTGCTGATCCCGACCTTCTTCGGTATCACCCTGCTGACCTTCGCGCTCATACGCCTGATCCCCGGCGACCCGGTCGAAGTGATGATGGGCGAACGCCGGGTCGACCCCGAAATGCACGCCCAGGCCATGGAGCGCCTGGGCCTGAACAAACCGCTGCCGGCACAGTACCTGGACTACGTCGGCAAGCTCGCCCAGGGCGACCTGGGCGAATCCCTGCGCACCCGTGAAAGCGTATGGAACGAGTTCCTCACCTTGTTCCCGGCCACCCTGGAGCTGGCCATGGCCGCCCTGCTGTTCGCCGGGGTCATCGGCCTGCTGGCCGGGGTGATCGCCGCGCTCAAGCGCGGCTCGCTGTTCGACCACGGGGTGATGGGTATCTCGCTGGCCGGCTATTCGATGCCGATCTTCTGGTGGGGCCTGATCCTGATCATGTTCTTCTCGGTGAGCCTGGGCTGGACGCCAGTCTCCGGGCGCATCGACCTGCTCTACGACATCGAGCCGAAAACCGGCTTCATGCTCATCGACACGCTGCTCAGCGACGAGGAAGGCGCGTTCAAGGATGCGGTGATGCACCTGATCCTGCCGGCCATCGTGCTGGGCACCATCCCGCTGGCGGTGATCGCCCGCATGACCCGTTCGTCGATGCTCGAGGTGCTGCGCGAGGACTACATCCGTACCGCCCGCGCCAAGGGCCTGTCGCCGTCGCGCGTGGTGTTCATCCACGGCCTGCGCAACGCGCTGATCCCGGTGCTGACCGTGTTCGGCCTGCAGGTCGGCACGCTGCTCGCGGGCGCCGTGCTCACCGAAACCATCTTCTCCTGGCCGGGCATCGGCAAATGGCTGATCGAGGCCATCGGTGCCCGTGACTACCCCGTGGTCCAGAACGGCATCCTGTTGATCGCCTGCCTGGTGATCCTGGTCAACTTCGTCGTGGACATCCTCTACGGCCTGGCCAACCCACGCATCCGTCATCAGCGCTGAGGACTCCGCCATGACCAGCCCGATTCCAAAATCCGTCACCCCGCCCAGCGCGGTTGACCAAAGCTTGCTCTACCCCTCGCCGTACAAAGAGTTCTGGCAGGCCTTCTCGCGCAACAAGGGCGCGGTGGCCGGCCTGGCCTTCATGTGCCTGGTGGTGTTCTGTGCCCTGTTCGCTCCCTGGGTCGCGCCGCACAACCCCAGCGAGCAGTACCGCGACTTCCTGCTCACCCCACCGGTGTGGCTCGAAGGCGGCACCTGGCAGTTCATCCTCGGCACCGACGAACTGGGCCGCGACCTGCTCTCGCGCCTGATCCAGGGCGCCCGCCTGTCGCTGCTGATCGGCCTGTCGTCGGTGGTGATGTCGTTGATCCCGGGTATCCTGCTGGGCCTGCTGGCCGGCTTCTTCCCGCAGATCCTCGGTCCCTCGATCATGCGCCTGATGGACGTGATGCTGGCCCTGCCGTCGCTGCTGCTGGCCGTGGCCATCGTCGCCATCCTCGGCCCTGGCCTGATCAACACCGTGATCGCCATCGCCATCGTCTCGCTGCCCTCCTACGTGCGCCTGACCCGCGCCGCGGTGATGGGCGAGCTGAACCGCGACTATGTCACCGCCGCGCGCCTGGCCGGCGCCGGCCTGCCACGCCTGATGTTCGTCACCGTGCTGCCCAACTGCATGGCGCCGCTGATCGTCCAGGCAACGCTGAGCTTCTCCTCGGCCATTCTGGATGCCGCCGCCCTGGGCTTCCTCGGCCTCGGCGTCCAGCCGCCGACCCCCGAGTGGGGCACCATGCTGGCCTCGGCCCGCGACTACATCGAGCGCGCCTGGTGGGTGGTGAGCCTGCCCGGCCTGACCATCCTGCTCAGTGTGCTGGCAATCAACCTGATGGGCGACGGCCTGCGCGATGCGCTGGACCCGAAACTCAAGAACGCCGCCTGAGGAGAACGTCATGTCACTGTTGCAGATCAACAACCTGAACGTGCGCTTCGGCGACGCCAATGCCGTGCCCGTGGTGGACGGCCTCGAACTGAGCGTGGACGCCGGCGAGATCCTCGCCATCGTCGGCGAGTCCGGCTCCGGCAAATCCGTCACCATGATGGCCCTGATGGGCCTGATCGACGCCCCCGGACGCATCACCGCCGACACCCTGACGTTCGACGGCATCGACATGCTCAAGCTCAGCGGCCGCCAGCGCCGCAAGGTGGTGGGCAAGGACATCGCCATGGTCTTCCAGGACCCGATGACCGCGCTCAACCCCAGCTACACCGTGGGCTACCAGATCGAGGAAGTGCTGCGCCAGCACCTCGGTCTGAAAGGCAAGGCCGCGCGCCAGCGTGCCCTGGAGTTGTTGAAGAAGGTCGAGATCCCGGCCGCCGAAAGCCGCCTGGACGCCTACCCGCACCAGCTGTCCGGCGGCATGAGCCAGCGCGTGGCCATCGCCATGGCCATTGCCGGTGAACCGAAGCTGCTGATCGCCGACGAACCGACCACGGCCCTGGACGTGACCATCCAGGCGCAGATCATGGAGCTGCTGGTCAACCTGCAGAAGGAGCGCAACATGGCGCTCATCCTCATCACCCACGACCTGGCCGTGGTCGCCGAGACCGCCAAGCGCGTATGCGTGATGTACGCGGGCCAGGCCGTCGAAGTCGGCCAGGTGCCGGAGCTGTTCGACATCCCCGCCCACCCGTACAGCGAAGCGCTGCTGGCGGCCATTCCCGAGCACAGCATCGGCGCCGAGCGCCTGGCCACCCTGCCCGGCATCGTCCCCGGCCGCTATGACCGGCCACAGGGCTGCCTGCTGTCGCCGCGCTGCCCTTACGTGCAGGAAAACTGCCGCCGGCAGCGCCCGGCCCTCGATCCCCAGGCCCATAGCCTGGTGCGTTGCTTCTATCCGCTGAACCAGGAGGTGGCGTGATGGCCGTCGTTCTTTCCGCTCGTGAGCTGACCCGCCACTACGAAGTCTCCCGCGGTCTGTTCAAGGGCCATGCGCTGGTGCGCGCGCTCAATGGCGTATCGTTCGAACTGGAAGCCGGCAAGACCCTGGCCGTGGTCGGTGAGTCCGGCTGTGGCAAGTCGACCCTGGCCCGGGCCCTGACCCTGATCGAGGAGCCCTCCTCCGGCTCGCTGCAGATCGCCGGCCACGAGGTCAAGGGCGCCAGCAAGGACCAGCGCAAGCAACTGCGTCGCGACGTGCAGATGGTGTTCCAGAGCCCCTACGCCTCGCTCAACCCACGGCAGAAGATCGGCGACCAGCTCGCCGAGCCACTGCTGATCAACACCTCGCTGAGCAAGACCGAGCGTCGCGAGAAAGTGCAGAAGATGATGGAGCAGGTGGGCCTGCGCCCCGAGCACTACCAGCGTTATCCGCACATGTTCTCCGGCGGACAGCGCCAGCGCATCGCCCTGGCCCGGGCGATGATGCTGCAGCCCAAGGTGCTGGTGGCCGACGAACCGACCTCGGCCCTCGACGTGTCGATCCAGGCCCAGGTGCTGAACCTGTTCATGGACCTGCAAAAGGAGTTCAACACCGCCTACGTGTTCATCTCCCACAACCTGGCGGTAGTGCGTCATGTGGCCGACCAGGTGCTGGTGATGTACCTCGGGCGGCCGGCGGAGATGGGGTCGAAGGAGGATATCTACGAGAAGCCGCTGCACCCGTACACGCAGGCGCTGCTGTCGGCGACCCCGGCGATCCACCCGGATCCGCTCAAGCCGAAGATCCGCATCGCCGGTGAACTGCCCAACCCGCTGAATCCGCCGGATGGTTGCGCGTTCCACAAGCGTTGCCCTTATGCCACCGACCGTTGCGCCAAGGAAGTACCGGCGTTGCGGCAGGTGAGTACACGGCAGGTGGCTTGCCATTATGCCGAGCAGTTCCTGTAGCGGAATGCCCCAATGAGAACGCCGCCCTTCGGGCGGCGTTTTCATTTTTCAGTGCATGAACAATGCAATCAGGATGATCACGGGAATAGGTACCCCGAGCATCCACAACAATAATGAGCGCATGACAGATCTCCTTGTTCAAAGTTATCGGATCGGTGCAGCGGTGTGGCGCACGTTGTAGTCGGCCGGACTGCCTTCCAGCCACTGCACCCGGTCACGCTGCCGGCCGCCGAACAATGCCGCCAGGCTGGCGAAGAAGGCGCCGCAAAGCAGGGCGACGAAGGTCCACAACGCCGTCCAGGCCGCGGCCTTGGTCGCAACGTCCGCAGCTTGTTTGGCCTCGAGCTTGGCTTGCTGCAGCTGCGCATAGACCTGATCGACCCGGGCTTCAGCCTCGGGTTGTGTCAGGCGTGTGCGCTGGGCGACAACCTGGGCCAGGTAGGTCCGGTCCTCCGGCGAAAGTGCACCACCCTGGACTAGCGAGCGTGTCAGAATGCGGGCGGCCACACCATTTGCCGCGTCGTCACTGACCGCCACCGGGCCTTGGCCGCGAAACAGGCCATCGACGAAGTAGCCCATCGAGTCCCCGCCTTGACGATCGCTGCCAGCCACGCCAGCAGCCGCAGAGGCGCCAGCCACCCCGGACGCTGCAGTAACACCGGCTCCCAGCAGGTTGCCCGCAGTACCCAGCACCAACAGGGCGGCCACGAGCGTGGCAACCGCCCAGGCCAGGAAGCCATGGGCAGTGTCGCGGAAATACACTTCGTCGCCGTGCAGGTTGGCCCATTTCACCCGGAGACGTCCGGCGATGTAACCACCTAGACCCGAGGCCAGTATCTGGGTGATCAATAGCCAGATGATGGTTGAAATGCCAAGGACCTCGGCGCTGGCGCCTTCGTCGGCCCAAGGCGAGGTGGCGGCCAGCCCCAACCCTGATCCCAATATCACCAGGATCAGGGACAATGCGGCCGCTGCTGCTGCGCCAGCGAAGATCGCGGCCCAGGAAACACCGGAGCGATTGGGGTCGTTGGTGGGGTAATCGGCAGGTGTGATCATGATTTCGACGCCTTATCTGAGGGGAGGTCCGTTCTCGGGTAAGGCGGTGCAGGTGCTGTGCCACTTGTGTCAAAACATGACTTCTTTATAAATCAGGTAGTTGGCTTGTAGGAAATCGCTGAACATCATGCAAAATGCCAGATCGTGCCGAAAAGGACAGGGCCTTCTGCAATCCTGAACGCAAGCGTTCTTGTCAGACCGGGACATGACGAGGCACCATCAGCGGCATGTCTATCACCACCGTCCCCGACGGCCCTGGGCAGACCCCGCTCACCGCCGACACCGTCATGCGCTACCACCTGTGCTGGAAGCATCGCGACCTGGACGGGGTGATGGCGCTGTACCACCCAGACATCCAGTACCACGACTTCTTCCAGAACCGCGTGCTCGGCTTCGACGAACTGCGCGACTACGTGCGCGCCTGCCTGCCCCATGAAGCCGGCGAGGACATCGTCCACAGCGACCGCATCCGCGTCGACGGCTGCACAGCGTTCATCCAGTACCAGGTCACGGTCCAGGGTGGCCAGGGATTGGTGGCGTTCCAGTCCAGCGAAGCGATCACGGTCCGGGACGGGCTGATCTGGCGGGTCAACGAATACGCCACCCTGGTGCGCCAGGGCGGCAATGCCAGCCTGCCGCACGGCCCGCGCCCGGCGACCAGCCGCCTGGGCCTGTCACCACGCCAGCTGTCGACCATGGCCCAGGACCTGGAGCATTACTTCCAGGCCCAACGTCCTTACCTCGACCCGGAGCTCGACCTGCAGCAGGTTGCCGACGAAAGCGGCTACAGCCGCAACCAGATCTCCTACCTGCTCAACCAGGTGCTCGGTCAGAGCTTCTACCGCTACGTCAACCAGGCGCGCCTGCAATACCTGATAGCCAGCCTCGATGCTGGCAGCGCGCGTACAGCTATCGACGAACTGGCGTTCAATGCCGGCTTCAACTCGCTGTCAGCCTTCTACAAGTGCTTTCGCGAGCACACGGGACTGTCGCCCAAAGCCTACCTCAAGCAAATTTCCCTGCGTGCACGCACGTAAGACAGCCCGCCTTGCGCTTCACTAGGATCGCCCACAGACCTCGACCGGATGTGGAGCCCGACCCGATGCAACCCCTGCGCACGATCAGCCTGTGGATGGACCAGCTCGACGAGCCCCTGTGCGCGCGCCCGGCCCTGCGCCAGGACCTCGATGTCGATGTGTGCATCATCGGCGCCGGTTACACCGGCCTGTGGACCGCTTACTACCTCAAGCGCCAGGCGCCGCAGCTGAACATCGCCGTGATCGAGGCCAATATCGCCGGCTTCGGCGCCTCCGGGCGCAACGGCGGCTGGCTGATGGGCAACCTGCTGGGCGAGGATCGCCTGCTGGCCACGCTCTCGCCGCAGCAGCGGCGTGAAAGCATCGACCTGCTGCACGGCATTCCCGACGAAGTCCACGACGTGCTGCTGCGCGAAGGCATCGCCTGCGACTACCGCAAAGGCGGGGTGCTGTACTGCGCCGCCCGTTACCCGGAGCAGGAGCGCAGCCTGCGCGCCTGGCTCGATGACCTCTACCGCCAGGGCATGAACGAGGACGACTACCGCTGGCTGCGCCCCGAACAGCTGGATGCCCAGTTGAAGGTGAGCAACCCCTACGGCGCCCTCTACAGCCCGCATGTGGCCACGATCCAACCGGCCAGATTGGTGCGCGGCCTGGCACGGACGGTCGAGGCCATGGGCGTGCCGATCTACGAAAACACCCCGGCCATCGACTGGCAGACCGGCGAAGTGCGCACCCCACTGGCACGCATCCGCAGCCATTGGATGGTGCCGGCCGTCGAAGGCTACGCCGCCAGCTTGCCCCCGCTCGGGCGGCACCAGTTGCCGGTGCAGAGCCTGCTGGTGGCCACCGAGCCGTTGCCCGAGTCGACCTGGGAACAGATCGGCCTGAGCCAGGGCCAGGCCTTCAGCGAAAACAGCCGCCAGGTCACCTACGGCCAGCGCAGCGCCGACAACCGCCTGGTGTTCGGTGCCCGCGGCGGCTACCGCTTCGGCGGTCGCCTGCGCGAGAACTTCACCCTCACCGACAACGAGATCGAGCTACGCCGCTACCTGTTCGGCGAACTGTTCCCGCAGCTCAAGCATGTGCGCATCACCCATTCCTGGGGCGGCAACCTGGGCATGGCCCGGCGCTTCCGCCCGCACATGCTGTGCGATCGCCAGCGCGGCATCGCCCTGTCCGGCGGCTACGGCGGCGAAGGCGTCGGCGCCACCAACCTGGGCGGACGCACCCTGGCGGCCCTGATCCTCGGCCAGCACAACGCGCTCACCGCCCAGCCCTGGGTGCATGACAACCGCCCGCTGTCGAGCCTGGCCAGCTGGCCGCCTGAGCCCTGCCGCTGGCTGGGCTACAACGCGATCATCCAGAGTTTCGTCCACGAGGACCGGACCCTCGCCAACCCGGCCAGTGCCCCCTGGCGGCGGCGCCTGGCCAGCGGGTTGGCCGACTTCATGGAAGGTTTCATGCACTGACTTCCCTTCATCACCACACAGGATCCACCGGTCATGAGCATCACCCAGTTCAAGCACACCGACAGCGTTATCCTGGACAGCTCCACCCCGGTCGCCGTGCCCCTAGGCGAGCCGGTTGCGGTCACCTCGGTCACCTGCATCGAACGCAATGACGGCGTCGAGACCGGGATATGGGAGTGCACCCCGGGGCGCTGGCGGCGGCAGATCGTGCAACAGGAGTTCTGCCACTTCATCAAGGGCCGCTGCACCTTCACCCCAGATGGCGGCGAGCCGCTAGTCATAGAAGCCGGAGATGCCCTGATGCTACCGGCCAACAGCGTCGGCACCTGGGATATCCAGGAGACCGTGCGCAAGACCTACGTACTGATTTTCTGATCCGCTGATCGCCTGCCTTCGATAACAACAGACAAAGCAAGGTAACCCCGACATGCGCACGCTCCTTATCGCTCCCCTGATGCTGGCCGCAAGCGTTGCCGGCGCCGCCGACTCGGTGAAGATCTACAACTGGTCGAGCTACATCGCCCCGGACACCCTGAAGAGCTTTCAGAAAACCACCGGCATCGTGCCCACCTACGATGTGTTCGACAGCAACGAGACCCTCGACGGCAAGCTGATGACCGGCAACTCCGGCTACGACGTGGTGTTCCCCTCCAACCACTTCATGGCCCGGCAGATCCAGGGCAAGGCCCTGAAAAAACTGGACAAGTCGCAGCTGCCGAACTGGAAGAACCTCAATCCGGTGCTGCTCAAGGCGCTGGAGGTGAACGACCCGGGCAACCAGTACGGCTTCCCCTACCTGTGGGGCAGCACAGGGATCGGCTACAACATCGACAAGGTCAAGGCGGTGCTCGGCGACCACGCGCCCATCGACTCGTGGGACCTGTTCTTCAAGCCCGAGTACCTCTCCAAGCTCAAGAGCTGCGGTGTGGCGGTGCTGGACAACGGCCCCGAGCTGCTGCCGATCGCCCTGCACTACCTGGGCCTGCCGCACCACAGCCAGAACCCGGCAGACTACGACAAGGCCAAGGCGTTGCTGATGACAGTGCGCCCGTACATCAGCTACTTCCACTCCTCGAAGTACACCGGCGACCTGGCCAATGGCGACGTGTGCCTGGTGGTGGGCTTCTCGGGTGACGTGCTGCAGGCAAAGAACCGCGCCGAGGAGGCGAAGAACGGGGTGAAGGTGGGCTACTCGATTCCGAAGGAAGGCGCGCCGATGTGGTTCGACATGGTCGCCATGCCGGCCGATGCGCCCAATGAGAAAGCCGGGTACGCCTACATGAACTACCTGTTGCAGCCGGAAGTGATGGCGAACATCAGCAACTTCGTGCAATACGCCAATGGCAACCAGCAGGCCGACGCGCTGGTGGACCCGGCGATGAAAGGCAACACGATGATCTACCCGAGCGCGGATGTGATGGGCAAGCTGTATGCGCTGGAGGCGATGCCGGCGAAGATCGATCGCATCAGGACGCGGATCTGGACCAGTATAAAAGCGGGGAATTGATTGCGGGTATTACGCAGCCCCTGCAGGAGCAGCCTTGCCGAGGCGTCGGCAAGGCTGCTCCTGCAGGATCAGATGAAGGCCTGTACGATCAGTGATGCTCGCGAGTAGCGCGGAACTTGATGTCCGGCCAGCGCTCTTCCATCAGCGACAGGTTGACCCGGGTCGGGGCCAGGTAGGTCAGGTGACCGCCGCCGTCGATGGCCAGGTTCTCCATGGCCTTGTTCTGGAATTCCTCGAGCTTCTTCTTGTCGTCGCAGCTGATCCAGCGCGCCGACCAGACGGTGATCGGCTCGTAGGCGCACTCGACCTTGTACTCTTCCTTCAGACGGCTGGCGACCACGTCGAACTGCAGCACACCGACCGCGCCGAGGATGATGTCGTTGCTGCGTTCAGGGAAGAACACCTGCGTGGCGCCCTCTTCGGCCAGCTGCTGCAGGCCCTGGCGCAGCTGCTTGGATTTCAGCGGGTCCTTCAGGCGCACGCGGCGGAACAGCTCCGGGGCGAAGTGCGGGATACCGGTGAAGCCCAGGGCCTCGCCTTCGGTGAAGGTGTCGCCGATCTGGATGGTGCCGTGATTGTGCAGGCCGATGATGTCGCCGGCATAGGCCTCTTCCAGCTGCTCACGCTCTGAGGAGAAGAAGGTCAGCGCATCGCCGATGCGCAGGTCCTTGTTGATCCGCACATGGCGCATCTTCATGCCCTTCTCGTACTTGCCCGAGCAGATACGCATGAACGCGATGCGGTCGCGGTGTTTCGGGTCCATGTTCGCCTGGATCTTGAACACGAAACCGGTGAACTTCTCTTCCACGGGCTCCACGGTACGCTCGTGGGCCACCCGGCCCAGCGGGCGTGGCGCCCAGTCGACGACCGCGTCGAGCACATGGTCGACACCGAAGTTGCCCAGGGCGGTACCGAAGAACACCGGGGTCAGCTGGCCGTTGATGAACTCGTCCTGGTTGAACTCGTGGCAGGCACCCTGCACCAGTTCCAGTTGCTCGACGAACGAATCGTACTGGTCACCGAGGTGCGCGCGGGCTTCGTCGGAGTCCAGGTTCTGGATGATCTTGGCTTCGGTGCGCTCGTGGCCGTGGCCCGGGGTGTAGACGACGATGTAGTCGCCGGTGAGGTGGTACACGCCCTTGAAGTCGCGGTAGCAACCGATCGGCCAGGTAATTGGCGCGGCCTTGATCTTCAGGACTGCCTCGATCTCGTCGAGCAGTTCGATCGGGTCGCGGATGTCACGGTCGAGTTTGTTGATGAAGCTGACGATCGGCGTGTCGCGCAGGCGGCAGACGTCCATCAGGGCGATGGTACGCGGCTCTACACCCTTACCACCGTCGAGCACCATGAGCGCCGAGTCCACCGCGGTCAGGGTGCGGTAGGTATCTTCCGAGAAGTCCTCGTGGCCGGGGGTGTCGAGCAGGTTGATCATGTGCTCGCGGTAAGGGAACTGCATCACCGAGGTGGTGATGGAGATGCCGCGCTGCTTCTCCATTTCCATCCAGTCGGAGGTGGCGTGGCGGTCGGACTTGCGCGACTTCACGGTACCCGCGACGGAGATCGCCTTGCCCATCAGCAGGAGCTTCTCGGTGATGGTGGTCTTACCGGCGTCGGGGTGGGAAATGATTGCGAAAGTGCGGCGCTTCGCGACTTCGGCGGCCTGGTTGGTCATGGGAAATCGCCTGACTGGGGATTCAAAAAGGGGCGATATCATACCTGAAGTCGGGGCGCGGGCCAAAACCGAAGATACGAAAGGCGCCCCCCGAACGGGCACTCGTGGGACCGGGCTTGCCCGCGAGAGGACCGGAACAAGCACAACCCATCTACCGGACAATCGCTTTATCACGACAAATGGCCACAGGACAGTTACTTCAACGCCTTCAGCACTTAAATACGCCGTTTTTTCTCGTCATGTTTACAAGCAACCAGTTATTAACACTGGCCAAATGCCGCCCAAGATGGGAACCTTTCCCTCCACGGAGACGTCCACTCCCCTGCAACCCGCTTCGGTTCAGGGCTGGTTTCACCTGCTTCACGAGCCCGACGGGGTTCGGCTCATGGCCTGATGCCGCGCATCGGGCTGCTGCTCGCGACCACGCTGCCCGCCGCCAGGAATGGCCGGCCGCACGGGGGTGTGATCGCCGACTATAAAAAAGGAGTCCGCCTGTGGCTGCACGCTACGGAAAAGGGCTGTTGGGATGGGCCGCCGTGCTCGTCATCCTGGCCCTGCTGGTCCACTGGATCGGCATCGACACGATCGCCCGCTACCGCGACGATCTTGGGTTCTACCTGCAAGCGCACCTGGTCCTGGTGCTGGCTTCGATGGCGGCGGCGCTGGCCGTGGGCATCCCCGCCGGCATTGCCTTGAGTCGACCGCACCGGGTCGACAAGGCCGAGCGCTTCATGCAGTTTTTCAACGTTGGCAACACCATTCCTCCCCTGGCCGTCCTGGCCATCGCCCTGAGTATCCTGGGCATCGGCGCAGGTCCCGCGATCTTCGCGCTGTTCCTCGCCTCCCTGCTGCCCATCGTGCGCAATACCTACGAGGGCCTGAAAAACGTCCCCGCCTCGCTCAAGGAGGCCGCCACCGGCATCGGCATGACCCCGCGCCAGCAGCTGTGGCAGGTGGAACTGCCCAATGCCGTGCCGATCATCGTCGGCGGGGTGCGCGTGGCCCTGGCGCTGAATGTCGGTACCGCGCCGCTGGCATTCCTGATCGGCGCCAACAGCCTGGGCAGCCTGATCTTCCCCGGCATCGCCCTGAACAACCAGCCGCAGCTGTTGCTGGGTGCCGCGTGCACCGCGCTGCTGGCCCTGGCGCTCGACGCGCTGGTGAGTTTCTCCAGCAAGCGCTGGCTGGAACGTGGCCTGGCCCGTTAACGAGAGGGAAACCATGAAGAAGACAATCGCCCTGTTGCTGGGCGCGGCCCTGCTATGCGCAGGCTTTGCCCAGGCAGCGGAAAAGCCGCTGATCCGCATTGGCGCGCGGGTGTTCACCGAACAGACCGTGCTCGCCGAAATCACCGCCCAGTACCTGCGTAGCAACGGCTTCGATGTACGGGTGACCGCCGGCCTTGGCAGCAACATCGCCCGCCAGGCCCAGGAAACCGGCCAGCTCGACCTGATGTGGGAATACACCGGCGTCTCGCTGGTGTCCTACAACCATATCGACGAGCGCATGCCCAGCGCCGCAGCCACCTACGCCCGGGTCAAGGCACTCGATGCGAAGAAAGGACTGGTCTGGCTGACTCCGTCGAAATTCAGCAACACCTATGCCCTGGGGCTGCCCCGGCAGGTCGCCGCGGCCTACCCGCAGGTCAACACCATCAGCGATCTCAACCAAGTGCTGCGTGACGAGCAAGGCCGCAACCACCTGGTGGCCCTGGACACCGAGTTCGCCAACCGCCCCGATGGCCTGGTCGGCCTGCGCGAGATGTACGGGCTGCCCCTGGACCGGCGCAACATCCGCCAGATGGATGGCGGCCTGGTCTACACCGCGATGCGCAACAACCAAGTGTTCGCCGGCCTGGTCTATACCACCGACGGGCGCCTGGACGCCTTCGACCTCAAGCTGCTGGAAGACGACAAGCACTACTTCCCCGACTACACCGCGGCGCCCGTGCTGCGCAAGGCGGTACTCGACGCCCACCCGCAGCTGGCCGCCCTGCTCGAGCCGCTGGCCAACCAGCTCGACGACCAGACCATGCGCAAGCTCAACGCCCAGGTCGATGTCGAGCACCAGAGCCCGACCGTGGTCGCCGCGGCGTTCCTGCGTGAGCACTCCCTCGGCGAGGTACAACCATGAACCTGCTCGACACCTTTGCCCATCTCGACTGGGCGCAAGTCCTGCAACTGACCGGGCAGCACATCACCCTGGTCGGTATCGCCGTGGGCCTGGCCATCGTCGTCGGCGTGCCGCTGGGCATCCTGATGACCCGCTTCCCGGTGTTCGCCGGCCCCCTGCAGGCCAGCGCCACGGTGCTGCTGACCATCCCCTCGATCGCCCTGTTCGGCCTGCTGCTGCCGTTCTACTCGAAGTTCGGCCAGGGCCTGGGGCCGATGCCGGCGATCACCGCCGTGTTCCTTTATTCACTGCTGCCGATCCTGCGCAACACCTACCTGGCCCTGACCAACGTCGAGCCGGGCATCCGCGAGGCCGCCCGCGGCATCGGCATGACCTTCGGCCAGCGCCTGCGCATGGTCGAACTGCCCATTGCCGTGCCGGTGATCCTCGCCGGCGTGCGCACCGCCGTGGTGATGAACATCGGCGTGATGACCATCGCCGCGACCATCGGCGCCGGCGGCCTGGGCGTGCTCATCCTCACCGCCATCAGCCGCAGCGACATGTCGATGCTGCTGGTCGGCGCCGTGCTGGTCAGCCTGCTGGCGATCATCGCCGACCTGCTCCTGCAAACCCTGCAACGTGCCCTGACTCCAGAAGGACTGCGCCCATGATCGAACTGAAGAACCTCAGCAAGACCTTCAACGTCAACGGCAAGGACGTCAAAGCCGTCGACGCGGTCAGCCTCACCGTCAACGAAGGCGAAATCTGCGTGTTCCTCGGCCCTTCGGGCTGCGGCAAGAGCACCACGCTGAAGATGATCAACCGCCTGATCACCCCGACCTCGGGCCAGGTGTTCATCAACGGCGAGGACACCAGCGCGCTGGACGAGGTAACCCTGCGTCGTCATATCGGCTATGTGATCCAGCAGATCGGCCTGTTCCCCAACATGACCATCGAGGAGAACATCACCGTGGTCCCGCGCCTGCTCGGCTGGGACAAGCAGAAATGCCACGACCGTGCCCGCGAGCTGATGCACATGATCAAGCTCGAGCCCAAGCAGTACCTGCAGCGCTACCCGCGCGAGCTCTCCGGCGGCCAGCAGCAGCGTATCGGCGTGATCCGCGCGCTGGCCGCCGAGGCGCCGGTGCTGCTGATGGACGAGCCGTTCGGCGCGGTCGACCCGATCAACCGCGAGATGATCCAGAACGAGTTCTTCGAGATGCAGCGGGCGCTGAACAAGACGGTGATCATGGTCAGCCACGACATCGACGAGGCGATCAAGCTGGGCGACAAGATCGCCATCTTCCGCGCCGGCAAGTTGCTGCAGCTGGATCACCCGGACACCTTGCTGGCCCATCCGGTGGACGATTTCGTCAGCAACTTCGTCGGCCAGGACAGCACGCTCAAGCGCCTGCTGCTGGTCCGCGCCGAGGATGCCGCGGACAACGCACCGTCGGTGAGCCCGCAAACGCCGGTGAACGACGCGCTGGAACTGCTGGACGAGCATGACCGGCGCTACGTGGTGGTCACCGATGAGCAAAACAAGGCGCTGGGGTATGTGCGTCGGCGCGACATGCACCGCCAGCAAGGGACGTGCGGGGATTTCCTGCGGCCGTTCAATGCCACCGCGGCGCATGACGAGCACCTGCGCATCCTGCTGTCGCGGATGTACGAGTTCAACCGGGCGTGGTTGCCGGTGCTGGATAGCGAAGGCGTGTTCCTGGGGGAGGTGACGCAGGAGTCGATTGCGGCGTACCTGAGCTCAGGCAGGTCGCGGGGCGGCAAGACCAGTATCGTGTCGCCGGCGGAGGCAGTAGTCTCCTGATGGATAGCCGGGGGCGCTTTGCGCCCCATCGCGACACAAGGCCGCTCCCACAGGTATAGCATCAGCCTCCAGGCCGGCGCAGTACCTGTGGGAGCGGCCTTGTGTCGCGATGGGCCGCACAGCGGCCCCGGCAATCTCGAATCAGAACCCTACACTGGCCTGCACATAGAACGTGCGCAGCTCCCCCACATAGAGCCCGGCGTTGTTGTCGCTGGAGCGGGTGAAGTACTGCTTGTCGAAGAGGTTCTTCACCCCCGCCGCCAGCTTCAGGTTCGACAGCTGCGGCCCGAAGTCATAGCCGCCACGGGCATGCCAGGTCACGTACCCCGGAATATCGCCATACTGCCCGTCGGCACTCGGCTCGGTGATGTAGTTGCCGTTGAAGCTGCCGTTGGCATTCATCCCGGTTCCCGGCGCGCGCTGCTTGGATTGGGCGTAGGCGTCCAGATTCCAGGTCCAGCGGTTGATGGCGTAACGCAGCCCGGCGGTGGCCACCTGGCGCGAGTAGAACGGCAGGTCGCGCCCCTTGAAACCGGGGATATCGCCTTCGTAGGTGGCGCGGGTATAGGTGTAGCCACCATTGACCGACAGCCCCTCCAGGCGCGGGTCGAGCCCGGCCAGGTCATAGCGCACCGAGGCCTCGATGCCCTGGTGCTTGGTCGCCCCCAGGTTGGTCCAGCCGATGTCGTTGCTGATGTATTGCAGCTCGTCGTCGAAGTCGATGTAGAACGCGGTCAGCTCACCGGCGAAACCGCCGTTGTCGTAGCGCGTACCCACTTCGTAGGTCTTGGCCTTCTCCGGCTCCAGGCCGTTGGCCGTGCTGTTGCCGGTACCGCCCTGGCCCAGCTGGAAGTACTGCAGGCTGCCGAACGAGGTCTCGTAGTTAGCGAACAACTTCCAGGCGTCGGACATGTGATACATCACACTCAGCGCCGGCAGCGGTTCGTTGCTGGTAATGCTGCGGTTCTTCTCCGCCACCGGGCGGTAGTTGGCGTCCAGCACCGGGCGATCGCGCCAGTCGGTGTTGATGTGCTCGAAGCGGATGCCCGGGGTGATGGTCCAGTTGCCGACGTCGATCTTGTCGTCGATGTAGTAGGCGCTGGCCTCGGTGCCGCCGCTGCGGTCCTGGAACACATGGCCGTCGGAGGTCGGGGTGACGGTGGGCACGTTGTCGACCAGGGCCAGGCGCGTGGACTGCTCGCGCATGGCTTCCTTCAGGTAGCGATAGCCGACGCTGACTTCCTGGGTGGTCGGGCCGACAAAGAAGATCCGCGACAGGCGTGGCTCGATGGCGAAGGTGTGGTAGTTGCGCGGGTACGACGACAGGGTCTTCATGTCGCGCGCGGCGATGGCGCTGCCACGGAAGCTGTCGGTGTAGTAGGTCAGCACCTCGAACTGGGTGGCGTCGTCGATCTGCCGCAACCACTTGAACGACACGTCCTTGCGCCGGCCGCTGAAGTAGTCGTAGTCACGCACCGACTGGTAGGGGTCGTGGTCGTACTGGGCCTGGGTCAGGCCGCCGGGCATGTCGGCACGGCCGTCGTAGTAGTGGAAGTTGAGCCAGAACTCGTCGACATCGGTCGGCGCCCAGTGGGTCTTGAGCATCACGTCGTCGATATCGTTGTCGTTGTTGCTGCTGCGGTAGCCGTCGCCGTTCACGCCGGTGTACAGCAGCGCCACGCCCATGCCGTTGTCGGCGGTGCCGCCGACGAAGGCCGACTCGGTGTGCTTCCAGCCGCCATGGCGGGAAGTCTCCAGGGTGGTGGTCAACTCGCCGGTGGCCTTCTCGGGAATCGCCCGGGTCACGAAGTTGATCACCCCGCCGACGTTCTGCGGGCCATAGCGCACGGAACCGGCGCCGCGCACCACATCGATGCTGTCGAGGTTGCCCGAGGAGATCGGCGCCATCGACAGCTGCGGCTGGCCGTAAGGGGCGAAGGCCGCCGGGATGCCGTCGATCAGCACGGTCGAGCGCGGCGACAGGCGCGAGGTAAGACCACGCACGCCGACGTTCAGCGACAGGTCGCTGCCGCCGGTGCCGTTGGAGTCCTGCACCTGCACGCCGGGGATGCCGCGCAGGGCATCGCGCACGTTCATCGTGCCCTTCTCCACCATCGCTTCGCGGCGCACCACGGTACGAGCACCGGGATGATTCTGCACCACGCTCTGCTGGGCGTCGCCCAGCCAGTCACCGACCACTTTCACATCGGTGGGCGCCAGCTCCAGGCTGCCGGTGGTCAGGGTGCCGGCGGCCTGGACCGGCTTGACCACCACGGTGTCCGCGGACTGCTCGAAGGTCAGCCCGCTGCCTTGCAGCAGTTGCTGCAAGGCCTGCTCCGGCGCCAGGTTGCCGGACACCGCCGGAGCCTGCTTGCCGTCCACCAGTTCGGGGCTGAAAAACAGCTGCAGGTGGGTCTGCTGACCCAGCTGCTTGAGTGCGCGCGCCAATGGCTGGGCCTGGATCTGGATGCTGTCGGCGTAGCTGTTGCCGGCGGCGGCGCTGACCGCGAGGGCCAGCGCCAGGCGGCGCAGCTGGGGAAGGGGCTTATTGTTGTTCACGTCTTCGAGGAGTCCTGAGAGTCGGGATAAACGCCAACCGCATGCAAATGGAAATGCTTGGCAGTTGCAGCTGGCGGGGAAGACGAACGAACGGAAAAAAACCTGAATTTATTTCAGAACAATTTCGCTGGAGCCATCCGGACGGGTCTTCACCTGCACCGGCAGGATGCTCGGCAGTGCGCGCAACAGTGCGTCCGGGTCGTCGGTGCTGAAGGTGCTCGACAGGCGCAGCGCGGCGGCCTTGCCGGGTGCCACGTGCAGCGGCTGGGCGCGGTAGCGGGAGACTTCCGCCACCACCTCGCTCAACGGCGCGTTGTCGAACACCAGCTTGCCCTGGCGCCAGGCGGTCACGGCGTTGACGTCGACTGCATAGGGCGCGGCGACCTTGCCCTGGGCGTCGATGTGCGACCCCTGACCGGCGCCGAGCAGCGCCAGCGACTCGGCCGCGCCCTGCACCTTCACCGAACCCTGCTCCACCGCCACGCGGGTGCTGGTCGGTTCCTGGCGCACATCGAAGCGGGTGCCGGTGACGGTGACTTCACCCTGGGCGGTGCTCACCACGAATGGCCGGCCACTGTCGTGGGCGACGATGAACATCGCCTCGCCCATGCCCAGGCGCACATGGCGACGCCCCGCTGAGAACATCACCTGCACCTGGGTGGCACTGTTGAGTTCCAGCCTTGATCCGTCCGGCAGGTCGACCTGACGCCGCTCGCCCAGGGCCGTGCTCAACGTGTCCTGATGGTTGAGCTGCTGGTACTGCCAACCTGTCCAGCCCAGACCCAGCGCGGCCACCGCTACACCGGCCGCCAAGGCCTGGCGCAGCAGGCGGCGGCGTGCAAGCTGGCGCACCGGCTCGGGCTGGCACAGCGCTTCGAGGCGTTGTCGGGGGATGAAATCGGCGGCGCGCCACAGCTGTACCAGGCGCTGGTACTCCTCGCGATGACGTGGATGCTCCGCCAGCCAGGCCTGCAAGGCCTGCTGCACGGCGCTGTCATCCGGCGCCTCCTGGGCCCGGGCGAACCAGCTGGCCGCCTGCTCACCCACGGGGTCGGGCGCGTGCAGTCTGATCAATGGGGCCTCCTGACTCATCTGGCCGACAGTGCTCACGCAGATGTCGGAGCGTGCGGATCATATACTTTTCGACCATGTTCTTGGTCAAACCCATGCGCTCGGCGATCTCGGCCTGGGTCAGGCCCTCGAGTTTCTGCCAGATGAACACCCGGCGGCAGTTGAGCGGCAACTCGGCCAGCGCCCGCTCGACGCTGTCAGCCAGTTCCAGGGCTTGCACGTAGGCCTCCGGGTCGCCGCCATTGGCGGCGCCGTCGGCGAACGCCTCAAGTTCCAGTGCCTGGCGACGGTCCTCGCGGCGAAAGCCATCGACGGCAATGTTGCGGGCGGTCTGGTGCAGGTAGGCACGCGGCTGCTCGACCTGCTCGCTCGGGTTTTCCAGAACCCGGACAAAGGCGTCGTGGGTGAGGTCCTCGGCCTGCTGACGACTGCGCAGCTTGCGTGTCCAGGTGCCGATCAGCTCATGGTAGTGGTCGAGGAAGCCTTTGGGTCCGGACACGGTCGGGGGTCGTCAGGGAGGCAGATGAGGTCGCAAATAATAATTCTTCTCAAAAGCAACCGCAAATCAAACAACCGAAGCAGACCGTCATACGTCGGTTGATGGATCAAAACCGACAAGTCCTATCATCATCACTGAGTCCCTAGTGACGACGACGATGCGCGAGCGATCCAGGAACCGAATCATGTGCACAGGGGCTCCCAATTCGATTTGTCTCAGTAACTGCAAATCACCATCCCAGAATCGCAAAGCTCCGTTCTCCGAGCCACCGGCTAGCAAGACACGCTCACTGTCCTCACAAAATGCCAACGCACGAAAATTGTCACCAGAGTGAGTGGGTCCCTTGCACGCGACACGTTCACCTGAAGACCAGCGCCATATTGCGATGGCACCAGACTCCGTGCCAGCAGCGATCAACTGATGCTGTGCGCTCTGTGCGATGGCGTTCACTCGCGCAGTGGCGCTACCCGGGATGTAGTACGTCTTGAACGCATCGAGACCTTTTATCGGCATAGGGGTCAGGGGATACTCTGCGACCATTACCTTGGAGTACTTACTGGCAAAAACAGTACGTACTTCATTTCCCTGTAGCATACAATCCAGACTGCTGATGGGTTTATCTTCCTCACCGAATGAGAGCTGATAAGACCAACGCCCTACCTGCTCGAAGGTATCGACTTCCTTCCTCGTCAATGCATCAAATATACGAACGGCGTTTACGTTACCTTCATTGATAGCTGCGAAAATCAACACGCGCCCGTGGAGCCGAACAACTTCAATTCTCCATATATCTTGACCAACCTCGATCACTCCAACTCCGTTATGAGTCTCGTTAGTGTCGATCTGCCAAATCCGTCTTCCGTCAGCAACCAGCAGCACATAACCATCCGACGTGTCGTATCCGGATATGCCGTTGATACGTACACTTTCATCTAGCACCCACCGTCCAAGCTCAATACCTGAAAGCACATCCAGCGCAATGATCAGTCCCCTTCTGACACCACAGTACAAGATAGACGGAGGGCCAGCCCGCAGGAATGCACAGCGTATGACGTCATCGATTGGATATGCGTGATCAACTCCCCCCTTGTCAGTGGGCTCCTCCGGTAGCGGCCACATTGACACCGCGCCCGCGTTGGCGCTGAGCAAGTAGCCATGCCTGTCAATACGGGCGATCTGACTCCAATGAGTCTGGGTATTGTTTTCCCTCCAGATTCTGGAAGGTCCGCTACTAACCGCCATGCCATCCATATCAACCCGCCAAGTTTGGATATGATACTGAGTTCGAACATGCACAACCGACCTGTCGGGGGTGATTTCTGCCCAAAAGCCATACAGCGGGGAGGTCGACTGGTAGACCTGCTCTAACTTATTACCCAGACACTTCCAGAGAAATCCTGCCCCAGCGCAAGTCTGTATCGCCGCAAAAACACTTCCATTACACGTATGCAGCTCAATGGATTCAACATCGATATCCAGATCTCGCGGTGTACGCCACACCGGCTTGATACTCATATCCCACAACGTAAGCGCCCTCGCAACAAGCTTGCCTTGGCTGTGAGTACATCCGCCTGATAGTAAACGAAGGCCCTTCGCCGTGCGCAGGAAGGCCAATGAGAATATGTGTGCTCTGGAGGCGCTCTGGCGCTCCTGCAGTATTTCAAAGCCCTGCAATGCCCATATACGGATGGGATAAGTGTGATGGCTGCTAGTAAAATGCCTGCCGCTTTCATGAGCAGTCGCACACAACAGACGACCGTCGTGCTCAACCAGTGCAAGCGCCTTTACCGCATCAGCCTTGCCTTCATGTTGAGAAGCAAACCATTCACTACCCGTGCGCAAATTGATCGCCCCAAGAATGCCACCCTCGCCTGCCATTACCAGTATCTGGCCATCATGCGTTGCCATGGTTGACAGGCAATTGACCCGCTTGCCAGCGATCGGATGCCACGTCGCAAGCTGCATCCCGTCATCCAGACGAATGACTTCGATCAGCCCATCGGCACGCCCAATAAGCGCTATGGCTTCCTCGCCCTCCCATTTATCGACCCCCAACGCCGTTACAGGTGAGTCTCGTCGAGCGAGTATCTGCCCCACGTCCGGACGTCGTGAGAAAGACCAAACAGGCATCCATGAAGATTGTCCGGACGCCTCAAGCTGTTTCGCTTCTGCCAAATTACGTTGTAGAAGCGCACAGGCAAACGGGCCTGGGCGCTCATGTTCGGGTAGATCCCTCAGGCTGCCATAAATACTAAGATAGGCCTCAGCTAACGGGTACTCGTTTGCCCGACTCAGTTTCAGATGACGACGCAGTCCGACAGGATCGCTCGAAAGCATCAATGCGGGATCGCCGAGAACATCACCCAACCTATCGGCCTTGCTGGCGTAGGAAGCCAGGTGACGCTTGAAGTGAGGGTGAGCCAGATGCCATAGCCGGCGCCCCTCGTCGTTGGCAGGTACAGACTTGACCAACGCATCCCAAAGAAGGGCGTGGCTCCTCTGTTGAACTGACGCAGCCCCTCGCAGATATTCAGCCAACTGTTCGTGATAGAGCCTATAGACCGAGCGTTCATCTTCGACGGCCTCGACAATGAAGGGGGCTGCAAGTTGCCGGACGTTGACGATATCGGCATCATCGATCCGAATACCGCTTAAAGCACCTGCCACTTCCGTCCAAAGCTCGGCCCATGGTAGCCCTTCCCCTTGAGCGAACGCCAAGGCACGCAAGGTCGCCTTGACTACTTCTCGGCTTGTTTTGTGTACCGTAGGCTCGATAGTGGATAAGAACTGGTTAAAAGCTTTGTCTAAACCATCGGGTAACTCGTCTTCCCAGTCTGGAGCCGAAGTGTCCACACAGTCACCTTTGAGCAATAAACTCAACACCGCCGTGTGCGCCACAAGAAAAACATGTCCAGCCCGCCTGGCCAAGGCGTCACCCACCTTCCGGGCAATCTGTTCCTGACCACGATAGGGACTGTACTTATCAGGCTCCTCACTCGCCATTAGGCGCCTGTACACATAACGTGCGACTTGATCCTGTTCGATATGTACAGCGCTATTCAAATCTATTTCCAGCGTGTCAAAACCCAACGCTTGATAGCGTCGCTTTCCTCCAACACTGTCGGGTCGCGTACCCAATAGCAAGAAAACCTTCCCCGTTCTGATCATGGGTTTTAGAAGCCGCAGAACTATAGCATCTGCATCGGGAGACTCATCAAGTGCATCAATGACAACGTTAAACTTACGCTCACTGTCACGCCACTTGGACAACAACACTTCCGGATCGTCAGTTGGAGCATCTCCCAAAGCCGAACTTATTTCCTGCACTACATTGATCAGAAATTTAGAGCGCGCATGAACTACAGAGTCGAATATACCAGGCCTCGGCACAGGGTAATCTTGCATCTCATCAGAGCACGTCTTCAGACAGCCTGCGTAACGAACATCAGCCAATGTGACCAGCCTGGCCAAAAGTGCAGACTTACCTGTTCCGGCTCCCCCCGTAACAACCAGAACATTAAATTTTTCAGAGGGTTGTTTGAGCCAATCACAGATTATATCCAGCGCGTGTTGGCGCCCAGTGAAGTAACTGGCTTCAGTGCCAGGTTCCACGCCCCTCGCCTTGGGCAGCCAGTGTTGCTCGAAAGCTCGCTGGCTTGCCAAATCCAGTCCAGCAGCCATTCGGGGATCAAAATGGGGATTGGGGAAAAGCAGACAGCGTTGCTGCTGATTGACGGTAAACAGCAGAGGCTCCTGAGCTGGGAAGTGGGCCCTCAAGTATTGAGTAATACCGTGAATGACCTCGTCCATGGCCAGGTAGCGCTGATTCACTCCGCCAAAACGATAGTCCGGATTTTCCAGCGTGACGGCCAACGCCTTACTGAACGCCCGTTCGTCGGCGACATCTTTGGGCATCGCAGACGCCAGGATGTGCAACTGTGGAAATATATTCTGTTTCTCGGCGAAGCGCAGGCTGACCTTTACCGATTCCAACGCACCCAGTCCTGCCTGGCAAACATCCAGAATCAGCAATATCTGGCTGGCCTTCGCCCCTATCAAGACTCGGGTCAACTCCTCAACCGGGATCGCTTGCTGCCCGAAGCTCGCCGCTTGCGGCCTCGAGTCAGATGCAAGCAGGTAAAAGCGATCCGTCGAATCAGCGTGACCTGTGTAGTAGATCACCAGCAAGTCCTGTTTGGTACTTTGTGCCGTGAGCTCCTGGATCAGCTGTTCAAGCGTTGCCCGATCCGGATCAAGCACGTTGCCGGCATGCTTGTAATTCAGCTTTGAAAAAGCATCCGCGACCGTCTCCAGCTCCTCCTCGACACCATCAAGTGCATTGAGGAACTCGAACGTCGCCCGTCCTGCGGTCAACAGTCGACGATTATAGTTATCGCAATCCATCGGCTATGGCCTCCCCCGCTTCCTCGCTGGAAAGGTACCGGTTGGCATCATGGGCGCCTGGGAACTGGCCGCTGAGCACGCGCTTGTCAATCACCTCGCCGAACAACGGAGCCAGTGCCTTGGTGAAGGCGACAACATCGTTGTCCGCAGAAATGTTGGTCCATTTGCTCACGCTCCCCGGCCATTGCCCGCGACCCTCAAGCGGGACTGGATCAAGTGCGTCGAAAATAAGATTACGGATCCCAAGAGGAGAGCCCAGCGTTACCAGATGCGTGACAGGCCAATGTGGGTTGGCACACAGAGCCTCATACGCGACCACCGATCCGAGTGAGTGGCCGACGATAACCCGTGTGTCCTGATTCACTTGCGCTTCGACGCGCCCCCGCGCCGCCAAACGAACTTGCTTGTCAGTGACATAAGCCCGGACCTGCTTCAGGTCCGCCACCATGAAGCGCTGACCAACAGCATTGAACACCTTCGAGCGGCCCAGCGCGTCCAACCCTCGCTGACACCAATCTGCCACTCCTTTACCTAATAGCTTGGGACTACGTACCGCCTGATCGGTTCGCGCAGCCTCCTCCCACCACAGGCGCAACAGATCAACCTCCCATGCCGTCAGATTCTGCGCGTCTAACGATGCTCCACCCGACTTCCCCTTTCCCCTGAAAAGGTCGCCGTAGAACGCCATTGCAAATGTCGCCTCGGCACATGCTGTGTAACCAGCCCGAGTCAATCCATCCCGGAGGGCCGGCAGCCATTTCTGCTCAAGCAGTTGCTCACCTTCGAACTGCTGCCCGATCCCATGTACACCGATAATTCTTGGCATCAATGCCTCTCTGACTCTGCCCGCCCACACGGCGATCCGTGTAGTGACAACCGGATAAATAATGGCCTCATGATAGCCACCCCGCAGATAAAATGGCGAAAACGAGCTGGGTGATATCCTCCGATGCTGATCTGTCGAAAAAAATCATCGTGAAAACGCGCCACCTCCACGTGAACATAAATGTGAACAGCACCATCGCCGACCGGCGCAACGGCTCATAGGCAATAAGTAGATCACCGGCGACTTGTGGGTGTTTCGCTGCGAATGGCTGCGAACAGTCGCTTATGTTTCGCTTGACGGCAATCGCATCACTTTCGCTGACGTTCCACTATTTTTTACAGATTCCGCAATTCTGGAACCTAATCACTCCAGATCGGTCGTTTACTGAGTATGTAACCCGGTGAAAGGCGACGAACGCGTTGCGATTACCTGTTGATCTCACAGAAATCACGTCCTAAAGTGCGCGCCGAACGTCCATGCTGGAAACGATCCATCCGGCTCAAGTACTGACGACGAGACAGCAAGGTCACCCGCCGCCCTTTCCCGGCACGGTTGACCTTTTTGCTTTCGGCGACATGCCTTGGGAAGTAGGCGAACCAAAGTGGGGATACGGATGACGTTCAGTGTGCTGCCACTTATCTTTTCAGTTTGCCCATGGAGCCCTTGAGCATGTCGATCCAGGTCGAAGACTACTTTGCGCGTGACACCTTCCAGAAGATGAAGGCGTTCGCCGACAAGCAGGAAACCCCGTTCGTACTCATCGATACCCAGATGATCAGCCAGGCCTATGACGACCTGCGCGCCGGTTTCGAATTTGCCAAGGTCTACTACGCGGTCAAGGCCAACCCGGCGGTCGAGATCATCGACCTGCTCAAGGAGAAAGGCTCGAGCTTCGACATCGCCTCGATCTACGAGCTGGACAAGGTGCTGGGCCGTGGCGTCAGCCCCGATCGCATCAGCTACGGCAACACCATCAAGAAGTCCAAGGACATCCGCTACTTCTTCGAGAAAGGCGTGCGCCTGTACGCCACCGACTCCGAAGCCGACCTGCGCAACATCGCCAAGGCCGCGCCGGGCTCGAAGGTCTATGTGCGCATCCTCACCGAAGGCTCCACCACCGCCGACTGGCCGCTGTCGCGCAAGTTCGGCTGCCAGACCGACATGGCCATGGACCTGCTGATCCTCGCCCGCGACCTGGGCCTGGTGCCCTACGGCATCTCCTTCCACGTCGGCTCCCAGCAGCGCGACATCAGCGTGTGGGACGCGGCCATCGCCAAGGTCAAGGTGATCTTCGAGCGCCTGAAGGAAGAAGACGGCATCGAGTTGAAGCTGATCAACATGGGCGGTGGCTTCCCGGCCAACTACATCACCCGTACCAACAGCCTCGAGACCTACGCCGAGGAAATCATCCGCTTCCTCAAGGAAGACTTCGGCGACGACCTGCCGGAAATCATCCTCGAGCCTGGCCGCTCGCTGATCGCCAACGCCGGCATCCTGGTCAGTGAAGTGGTGCTGGTGGCGCGCAAGTCGCGCACCGCGGTCGAGCGCTGGATCTACACCGACGTGGGCAAGTTCTCCGGCCTGATCGAAACCATGGACGAGGCGATCAAGTTCCCGATCTGGACCGAGAAGAAAGGCGAGACCGAGGAAGTGGTGATCGCCGGCCCGACCTGCGACAGCGCCGACATCATGTACGAGAACTACAAGTACGGCCTGCCGCTGAACCTGGCGATCGGCGATCGCCTGTACTGGCTGTCCACCGGTGCCTACACCACCAGCTACAGCGCGGTGGAGTTCAACGGCTTCCCGCCGCTGAAAGCCTACTACCTGTAATGCACAACGGGGCCGCAAGGCCCCGTTTTCAATTCCATCGCGGGGCAAGCCCGCTCCCACGCCTGTGGTGAATACCCGTGGGAGCGGGCTTGCCCCGCGATATGACCGGAACGGACATACTCAAGTACCGCGCAGTTCGATCTCTTCGGCATAGCGCGCCGCATGGGCCATCAGCGCCGGCCCCGCCCCCTGCAACGTCACCAGCGCACTGCGCAGGAAATTCAGGTTGCCCTCGACCCTGGCCCGTTCCAGCCATGGCCCGGCCTCCCCGATCTCCCCCCGCTCGGCCAGCACCAGCGCCAGGCTGAACATCCCGCGAAAATCCCCGGCCTCGGCCGAACGCCGATACCAGCGCACGGCCCGGGCAGGGCTTGGCGCGGTGGCAATGCCCTGCTCCAGGTAGCGCCCATACAGGTTCATCGACTTGGCATGCCCCAGCTGTGCGGCTTTTTCGTAGCACATCAACGCCTGGGCCTGGTCGGCCGGCACCCCGCGCCCGGTGGCCAGCAGGTTGGCCAGGTTGTACATCCCCCAGTCCAGGCCGGCGTCGGCGGCACGGGCATAGTGAATGGCCGACTGCGCCAGATCCACCTCGCCACCCCAACCGTGCTCCAGGCACCGGCCGAGCATGTTGTGCGCCATGGCGCTGCCGCCCTGGGCGGCGATGGCGAACCAACGGCGGGCCACACCGGCATCTTCTTCGATACCGCGTCCATCGAGCAGGATCTGCCCGAGCAGCAACTGCGCCTCGACCACCCCCTGCCCCGCCGCCGCGAGGATCGCCTGGGCGGCCTGACCCGGGCTGTGTTCGAGCATCGCCTGCAACCCGGCCACATCCACCACATCCTCACGACGCAACTGATAGGACACGGCTCAGACCTCGGCCCAGCGACGCAGCAGGTTGTGATAGGTGCCGGTCAGTTGCAGCAGCGACGGATGCTCGGGCACATCGGCAGTGAGCTGGCGGACCGCGTTGTCCATCTCGAACAGCAAGGTGCGCTGGCTGTCTTCGCGCACCAGGCTCTGGGTCCAGAAGAACGCCGCATAGCGCGCACCGCGGGTGACCGGGTTGACCTTGTGCAGGCTGGTGCCGGGGTACAGCACCATGTCGCCGGCGGCCAGCTTGACCTCGCGCACGCCATAGGTGTCCTGGATCACCAGTTCGCCGCCGTCGTAGCTGTCCGGATCGCTGAGGAACAGCGTCGAGGACAGGTCGGTGCGCACCCGCTCCGGGCTGCCCTTGGGCTGGCGCAGGGCGTTGTCGATGTGGAAGTCGAAATTGCCCCCTTCGCGGTAGCAGTTGATCAGCGGCGGGAACACCTTGTGCGGCAGCGCCGCCGACATGAACAACGGGTTGCGCCACAGCCGCTCGATCAGCGCATTGCCGATCTCCTTGGCCAGCGCATGGCCCTCGGGCAACTGCAGGTTGTGCTTGGCCTTGGCCGACTGGTACCCCGCGGTGATCTTGCCGTCGGCCCAGTCGGCCTGCTCCAGGGCCTCGCGGATGCGCGAGATCTCATCGGCGTCGAACAGCCCGGGAATGTGAAGCAGCATGGCGGCGGCACCAGATATGACCATAGGAGCGTCAATGATATTGATTCACTTTTACCTACCACAAGCCCCTTTATTCATGGCACGACGGATGAGACCGCAAAAACCGTAAGGCAAAATTGTAAAGAATGTAAATTTCTGGCGAATGGTAACGCTTCTCAATTGTTCCTTACATTCGCTTACATTAACATCCACGGCCTTCATACCTTGGGGAAGGTCTACAACAATGCGTCACGTGCCATCTGCAGTGAGTTCACCACGTCTGCTCGCCTCCGCCATCGGCGTTGCCGTCACCGCCGCCGCTTCACAAGGGGCGCTGGCTGCCGAGCAGGGCACGGATGCCGTCATCTCGCTGGACGCCACCAGCGTGAATGCGACGCAGGATGCCACCACCTACAAGTCGGACACGGCCAGCTCGAAGAAGTACACGGCTCCCCTGCGTGAAACGCCGAAGAGTGTCACTGTCATTCCGCAGCAGGTCATCCGTGACACCGGGGCTACCACCCTGGTGGACGCATTGCGCACGACCCCAGGCATCACCTTCGGTGCGGGCGAGGGCGGCAACCCCGCGGGTGATCGACCGATCATCCGCGGCTTCAATGCCGAAAGCGATGTGTTCGTCGACGGCATGCGTGATGTCGCCTCGCAAAGCCGCGAAATTTTCAACGTCGAGTCGGTCGAAGTGAGCAAAGGCCCCGGTTCGGCCTTTACCGGCGCCGGCTCCACTGGCGGCAGCCTGAACCTGGTCACCAAGACTGCAAAATTGGGTGATGCTTACAATGGCGGCTTCACCTGGGGCAGCGACCAGACCAAGCGCACGACCCTGGACCTGAACAAGCAGTTGACCGACAGCTCGGCCTTTCGCCTGAACCTGATGAAGCACGAGGCCAATGTCGCCGGTCGTGACGATGTGGATGTCAGTCGCTGGGGCGTTGCCCCCTCCTTTGCCTTCGGCCTGGGCACCGATACCCGGGTCACGGTGGGTTACTACCATCTCAAGACCGACGATATGCCGGACTACGGCATCCCGCTGAACCGCAGTGCCACGCGCAGCAAGTACAACGTGGACGGGCCGGCGCATGTCGATCGCGACAACTTCTATGGCCTGAACGGTCGCGACTATCGCAAGACCAGCAACGACAGTGGCACCTTGCGCATCGAACATGACCTGAACGACAACCTGACACTGTCCAACAGCTTGCGCATGTCGCGTTCGACGCTCGACTACATCGTCACCAACCCTGATGACAGCAAGGGCAACGTTGCCAACGGCACGGTCTATCGCTCCACCAAGAACCGCAACTCCACCTCCAAGGGTTGGGTCAACCAGACCGACCTGAGTGCCAAGTTCAACACAGGCTTCATCGAACACAGCCTGGTCACTGGCCTGGAGTTCACCTACAGCGACACCCACAACCGTGGCTATGTGATCACCTCCGCCGCGGGAACCGGCACGACCTGCAACCCCGCGCTGCTCGCCTCCGGCGATTGCACCAGCCTGTACGATCCGTCCCCGGACGATAGCTGGTCGGGCACCATCACCGACAGTCCGGCCTACACCGACACCGACACCAAGACCAGCGCCGCCTACGTCTTCGACACCCTCACGTTCAATGAACAGTGGTCGCTGAACCTCGGCCTGCGCTACGACGACTACCAGACCAAGTCCAGCGGCTACAGCACCGGCGGACGAGGCTCGGTGGCCGGCGACTTCTCCCGTGAAAACAATGCGCACCTGTGGAACTACCAAGTGGGTGTGGTCTACAAGCCCCTGCCAAACGGCAGCGTCTACGCGGCCTGGTCGACGTCCAGCAACCCGTCGGGTGAATCCAGCGGCAACGGTGGCCTGGAACTGGCCACCAACAACAGCAATCTTGATCCGGAACGCAATCGCAACTACGAAATAGGCACCAAGTGGGACTTCTTCGACGAGAACCTCTCGCTCACTGCCGCCCTGTTCCGTACCGACAAGACCAACGCACGGGTCACCGACCCTGACAATGCGACGTACCAGGTGCTCGATGGTGAGCAGCGAGTCCAGGGGCTGGAGCTGACCTACGCCGGTAACCTGACCAGCAAGTGGAAGGTCTACGGCGGTTACACCTACATGGAGAGCGAGATCGTCAAGACCACCACGGCAGCGAACCAAGGCAACCATATGCCGAGTACACCGCGGAACAACTTCACCTTCTGGTCGACCTACGACATCGTGCCGCAGCTGACCCTCGGTGCTGGCGCGACCTTCGTCGACGCCCGCTTCGGTGACGAGGCGAACTCCGTCGAAGTACCGTCCTACTGGCGCTACGACGCCATGGCGACCTATCGCCTGACCAAGAATGTGGACCTGCAGCTGAACCTGCAGAACCTGACGGACAAACGCTACTTCGACCAGGTGTTCTCGACCCACTACGCCCATGTGGCCGCTGGCCGCACTGCCTTGATGAGCGCCAACTTCCACTTCTGATGCAGCGCACCAGGCCCCGTTCATTCGCTTGAACGGGGCTTTTGCGTATCAAGGCATAATGCACGCCGCGCAGTCCCTGGCGGCAATACAAGGTGATCGATGTGGTGAAGAAGACGCTGTTCCAATTGCACTGGTTCCTTGGCATCACCGCCGGCCTGGTGCTGGCGCTGATGGGCGTGACCGGCGCGATCTGGTCGTTCCAGGAAGAACTGCTGCGGGCATTCAACGCCGAGGTACTCAAGGTCGAGATCCGCCAGGAAGGCGTGCTGCCACCGGCCGAGCTGGTCCGCCGGGTCGAGGCCGCGCAAGGCGACAAGGTCTCCATGCTCTGGGTCGATACCCGCGAGGGCAACGCCGCGCGAATCTTCTTCACTCCTGCCCCCGGCGAGCGCCGTGGCGCGCTGCGCTACGCCGACCCGTACACCGGCGAACTCAAGGGTGACGTGGCCGGCCTGGGCTTCTTCAACCTCATGCTCAACCTGCACCGGTTCCTGGCCATGGGCGACACAGGCCAGCAGATCACCGGCGCCTGCACCTTGATGCTGATTTTCTTCTGCCTCTCGGGGCTGTACCTGCGCTGGCCGCGCAAGGCACTGAACTGGCGGACCTGGCTGACGTTGGACTGGGCGAAGAAAGGCCGCGCCTTCAACTGGGACCTGCACGCGGTATTCGGCACCTGGTGCCTGCTGTTCTACCTGCTGTTCGCCCTGACCGGACTGTTCTGGTCCTACGAGTGGTACCGCGAAGGCCTCAACCGGCTGCTGGCCGACCAGCCCGCAGCCGGCGAGCAGAAGCGTGGCGAAGGCCGCGGCGGTCGCCATGGCCCGACCAGGGTGGACAAGAACGCCCCGCCTCTTGTTGTCGACTACGATGCCATCTGGACCAATCTCAAGGCCGCCGCAGGCCCCGGCCTGTCCACCTACAACCTGCGCCTGCCACCGGCCGGCGGGCAACCGGCGACCCTGTTCTACCTGCTGCAAGGCGCCGACCACGAGCGCGCCCTGAACACCCTCACCCTCGACCCGGCCACCGGCCAGGTCAAGCGTCACGAGCGCTACACCGACAAGTCGTTCAAGGCCCAGTTGCTGCAGAGCGTCTACGCCCTGCACGTGGGCAGCTACTTCGGCCTGCCGGGGCGGATCATCGTCACCCTTGCCAGCCTGACCATGCCGCTGTTCTTCGTCACCGGCTGGCTGCTGTACCTCGACCGTCGACGCAAGAAGCGTCAGGTTCGCGCCGCACGTGGCGCGGTGGCCCCTCAGGCGAATGACGGAGATAGCTGGTTGATCGGCTTCGCCAGCCAGAGCGGCTTCGCCGAACAGCTGGCCTGGCAGAGCGCCGGCCAACTTCAATCCGCCGGCTTGCCGGTGCAGGTACGCCCGCTGGCCGAATTGGGCGAAACCGAATTGCGCCAGGCCAACCGAGCACTGTTCGTGGTCAGCACCTTCGGCGACGGCGAAGCTCCGGACAGCGCCCGTGGCTTCGAGCGCAAGGTCCTCGGCCAAGCCTGGCCGCTGGATCACCTGAACTACGCCCTGCTGGCCCTGGGCGACCGCCAGTACCCGCACTTCTGCGGCTTCGCCCGCCGGCTCCAGGCCTGGCTCGGCGAACGTGGCGCCACCTGCGCCTTCAGCCCGGTTGAGGTGGACAACGCCGATCCCGCCGCCCTGCGGCTGTGGCAACAGGAACTGACGCAACTGACCGGCGCCCGCCCGGTCGCCGCCTGGCAGCCACCAAGCTTCGGCAACTGGCGCCTGTCGCGCCGCGATCAGCTCAACCCCGGCAGCCAGGGGGCGCCGGTGTACCTGTTGGGCCTGCAGGCAGATGCGCCCGCAACCTGGGAAGCCGGTGACCTGATCGAAATCCTGCCACGCAACGGCCAGCCCCGTGTCGATGCCTTCCTTGCCGGCCTGGGCCTTGACCCAGGCAGCCCGGTGCAGCTCGACGGCCTGCAGGAAACCCTGGCACAGGCCCTGGCCAGCCGCCAGTTGCCGGTCAGCCGCGAACACCTGATCGGCCTGCATGCCCAGGCACTGGTCGACGCACTGATCCCGCTCACCGCCCGTGAATACTCGATTGCCTCCATCGTCAGCGATGGCGTGCTGGAGCTGATCGTGCGCCAGGAGCGCCACGCCGATGGCAACCTGGGCCTGGGCTCCGGCTGGCTGACCGAATACCTGCCGCTGGAAGGCAGCGTCAGCGCGCGCCTGCGTCGCAACAGCGGTTTCCACCTGCCCGTCGAATCGGCGCCCTTGGTGCTGATCGGCAATGGTACCGGCCTGGCCGGTCTGCGCAGCCTGCTAAAGGCCCGCATTGCTGGAGGCGAGCAACGCAACTGGCTGCTGTTCGGCGAACGCAACCGGGCGCACGACCTGCTGTGCGGCGAGGAGCTGCAGGGCTGGGTGGAAAGCGGCGACCTGCAACGGCTGGACCTGGCGTTTTCGCGGGACCAGGCGCAGAAGATCTATGTGCAGGACGTGCTGTTGCAGCAGGCCGCCGAGTTCAAGCGCTGGATCGAGGATGGCGCTTGCGTGTATGTCTGCGGCAGCCTGCAAGGCATGGCGGCCGGGGTGGATGCGGCGTTGCAGGGGATGCTCGGCGAGGCTGTCGTACACCAGTTGATCGAGGATGGGCGGTATCGGCGAGATGTGTACTGAAGCCTGAAAGCATCGCGGGGCCAGCCCGCTCCTACGATACCGTGGGAGCGGGCTGGCCCCGCGATTGGCCCTTAATGCAGATCGAAGGTATCGGCATCCAGGTTCGCCGGGAACCGCGCCCGGTACGCCGCCAGCTCCGCCGCCCGCAACACCACGGTGAACACCCCGTCGGCCTCGCCCGCGCTCAGCAGGCTCTCGCCCTGGAAGTCCAGCACCTGGCTGTCGCCGGAGTAGGCGAAGCCCTTGCCATCGGTGCCGACCCGGTTCACCGCCGCGACGAAGCACAGGTTCTCGATGCCCCGCGCCGGCAGCAGGCGGTTCCAGTGCAGGCGCCGCGCCGCCGGCCAGTTGGCGGTGTACAGCAGCAGGTCGGTGTCCTGGGCGTCGCGGCTCCACACCGGGAAGCGCAGGTCGTAGCAGATCAGCGGGCGGATCCGCCACCCCTTGAGCTCGAACTGCACCTGGCGCTCGCCCGGAGTGTAGTGCTTGTGCTCGCCGGCCATGCGGAACAGGTGACGCTTGTCGTAGTGCAGGATCTCGCCGTCGGGCCGTGCCCACAGCAGGCGGTTGCGGTGGCTGCCGTCGGCGGCCTGGATGATCACGCTGCCGGTGATCACCGCGTTGGCTTTCTTCGCCTGGGCCTTGAGCCATTTGTAGGTCGGGCCGTTTTCCGGCTCCGCCAGGCTTTCGGACTCCATCGAAAAACCGGTGGTGAACATTTCCGGCAGGACCACCAGGTCCACCTCGCCGGCCTGGCCGATCAGCTCCTCGAAGTGCGCGTAGTTGGCCTCGCGGTCGTGCCAGGCCAGGGTGGTCTGCACCAGGGCGATTTTCAGGTTCGGCAGTTGACTCAGATCGCGCATAGTTTCTCCGCTGCCTGGCGCAGCGTCTCCTCGCGTTTGGCAAAGCACAGGCGCACCAGGCGCTGCTCGGGGATGGGTTGCTGGTAGAACACCGACACCGGGATGCTGGCCACGCCATGCTCACGGGTCAGCCACAGGGCCATGTCGACATCGTTCAGGTCGGGCCGGATCTGCGAATAGTCCACCAGTTGGAAATAGGTGCCCGGCGTGCGGGTGAAGGTGAAACGCGAGGCCTGCAGCAGGTCGCAGAACAGGTCGCGCTTGGCCTGGTAGAAGGCCGGTAGCTCGTCGATATGCTCGGGGTGCTCGGCCATGAAGTCGGCCAGCGCGCACTGCAAGGGAGTCACGCCACAGAAGTTGACGTACTGGTGCACCTTGCGCAGTTCCGCGCTGAGGGCCGGCGGGGCGACCACGTAGCCGGTCTTCCAGCCGGTGACGTGGTAAGTCTTGCCGAACGAGCTGACGACGAACGCCCGCGAATAGAGCTGCGGGTGGGCCAGCACGCTGGCATGGCGCACACCGTCGTAGATCAGGTGTTCGTAGACCTCGTCGCTGACCAGGTAGATATCGCGGTCGCCGATCAGCCTGGCCAGCTGGTCCAGGTCGTCACGGCTGATCAGCGCGCCGCTGGGGTTGTGCGGCGAGTTGAGGATGACCATGCGCGTGCGCGGGCTGAGCGCGTCGCTGAACTTTTGCCAGTCGATGCTGAAATCGCCGTCGCTGAGCGGCACATGCACGCAGCGCCCGCCGGCCAGTTCCACGGAGGGCTCGTAGCTGTCGTAGCTGGGGTCGAAGACGATCACCTCGTCGCCGGCATGGATGACCGCCTGGATGGCGCAGAAGATCGCCTCGGTGGCACCGGGGGTGATGGTCACTTCCTGGTCGGCATCGACGTTCGCGCCGTACAACCGGGCGATCTTCGCTGCTACCTGCTGGCGCAGTGCCGGCAGGCCGGTCATGGGCGAGTACTGGTTATGCCCGGCGGCCACATGACGACCGACGGCATCGAGCAAGGCCTGGGGACCGTTGAAGTCAGGAAAGCCCTGGGAGAGGTTGAGCGCACCGGTCTGCATGGCCAGTTGCGACATGGTGGTGAAGATGGTCGTGCCGACGTTCGGCAGTTTGCTGCGGATCATGGAGCCCTCTTTCCTGGGGTTTGTCCGGCACGGGGTTGGGTCCGAGCATAGCGGATCAAGCAGTCAGGAAAAAGGTTGAAACAATAGGGGGATTGCGGTGGGTCAATCGTTGCAACCCAACAGCAGAATGAAGCGTGGGAGCGGGCTTGCCCCGCGATGAGGTCAGATCAGGCAGTCAATTGACCTGAACAATCTCATCGCGGCGCAAGCCCGCTCCCACGAGGCCCTTACCAACGAGGGTTCTGCAAGCGCTGTTACTAACGCTTGTCGCGGCGCTTCTTCTCGGCCTTCTTGTGGTGCGACATCAAGCGGCGCTTTTTGTTGACCTGGCGATCGGTGAGGGTGTTCTTCTTGCCCTCGAACGGGTTGTCACCACCCTTGTACTCGATGCGGATCGGTGTGCCGACCAGCTTGAGCACCCGGCGGTAGGTGTTCTCCAGGTAGCGCGAGTACGAGTTGGGGATCTTGTCGGTCTGGTTGCCGTGGATCACGATCAGCGGCGGGTTGGCGCCACCAAGGTGGGCATAGCGCAGCTTGATGCGGCGACCGTTGACCAGCGGCGGCTGGTGTACGCTGATGGCGTCTTCGAGGATCTGCGTCAGGCGGCTGGTCGGCCAGCGGGTGACCGCCGACTTGAACGCGGCCTGCACCGACTTGTACAGGTGGCCCACGCCGGTGCCGTGCAGCGCCGAGATGAAGTGGATGTCGGCGAAGTCGACGAAGAACAGCCGGCGTTCCAGCTCGGTCTTCACGTAGTCGCGCTCGCCCGGCTCCATACCATCCCACTTGTTCAGGGCGATGACCACGGCGCGGCCGGCGTCCAGGGCGAAGCCCAGCAGGTTGAGGTCGTGGTCGACCACGCCTTCGCGGGCGTCCATGACGAAGATCACCACGTTGGCGTCCTTGATCGCCTGCAGGGTCTTCACCACCGAGAACTTCTCGACTTCCTCGTGGATCTTGCCGCGCTTGCGCACGCCAGCGGTGTCGATGAAGGTGTACTTCTCGCCATCACGCTCGAACGGGATGTAGATACTGTCGCGGGTGGTGCCCGGCTGGTCGTACACCACCACGCGCTCCTCGCCGAGCATGCGGTTGACCAGGGTCGACTTGCCGACGTTGGGGCGGCCGATGATGGCGATCTTGATGCCGTCTTTCTCGCTCGGGCCGGGAATGCGCGTGGCTTCCTCGCCTTCGGCGACATCCTCGTCGAGGGCTTCTTCCTCGGGATCACGGGGAATATGGCCGAGCAGCGACTCCATCAGGGCGTTGATACCGCGGCCCTGGGAGCCCGCCACCGGGATGGCGTTGCCCATGCCCAGCGGCGAGAACTCGGCGCGGGCGATATCGGGATCGATGTTGTCGATCTTGTTGGCGACCAGGATCGCTTCCTTGTTCCGCTTGCGCAGGTGATCGGCGATCATCTGGTCGGCGGCGGTCATGCCGGCGCGGGCATCGACCAGGAACAGCACGTAGTCGGCTTCCTCGATGGCCATCAGCGACTGCTCGGCCATCTTCTCGTCCATGCCCACTTCGTCACCGGTGATACCACCGGTGTCGATCAGGATGTAGGAACGACCTTGCCAGCTGGCATCGCCGTACTGGCGGTCACGGGTCAGGCCCGACAGGTCGCCGACGATGGCGTCGCGGGTCTTGGTCAGGCGGTTGAACATGGTGGATTTACCGACGTTCGGCCGGCCCACCAGGGCGATTACGGGAACCATGCGGCTCTCCACTCTTGAATTCTTGAAAATGCAAAGGCCGCTGCAAGGCAGCGGCCGGAGTTCGGGCGGCGCTTCATGCGCCGCGGCCTGAGCCCGCGAGCGAGCTCAAGCATAGCTTCAGCGGATGGTCAGTGCCTCGAGCTTGCCGCTGTTGCCGAAGACGTAGATGGTGTCGCCGACCACCAGGGGTCGGGCGCGCAGGCCATCGCTGTCGATACGCTCACGGCCGACGAAGCGGCCATCGACCTGGCTGAGCAGGTGCAGGTAACCCTCGAAGTCGCCCACCGCCACGTAGCTGGAGAACACTTCCGGCGCCGACAGCTGACGGCGGGCCATCGAATCGTTGCTCCACAGCGAGCTGGAAGAACGCTCGTCGACGCTCTGCACGGTACCCGACGCTTCGCTCACGTAGACGTTGCCGAAGCCTTGGGCGACACCCACATAGCTGGAAGCATCGCGCTGCCACAGCACGCGGCCGCTTTCCAGGTCCAGGCCGGCGACGCGGCCCTGGTAGGTGCTGACGTAGAGGGTGCCACCGGACAGCAGCAGGCCGCCGTCGATGTCCACCACACGGTCCAGCTCGGAACGGCCCTGCGGAATCGCCACGCGGCTCTCCCACACCGGCACGCCGTTGCTGATATCGACCGCCACCACCTTGCCGGTGGACAGGCCGGCCACGGCCAGGCGATTGGTCACCACCGGCGCGCCGGTGCCGCGCAGGGTCAGCACGGCAGGGCTGTTCTCGTAGATCCAGCGACGGTCGCCGGTGGCGGCGTCGAAGCCGACCAGACGGTCGTCCTGGGTCTGCACCACCACCACGTCACCGTTGTTGGCGGGCGGCGCCAGCACTTCGCTGCTGACGCGCGAGCGCCAGCGCTCCTCGCCGGTGCTGGAATCCAGGGCGATGACCTCGCCCTTGAGGGTACCCAGCATGACCAGGCCGTAGCCCACGCCCACCGCGCCGGATACCGGCAGCTCGAGGTCCTTCTTCCACACCACGTCGCCGGTGATGCGGTTCAGCGCGAAGACCTCGCCGTTGACGTCGGAGGCGTAGATGCGGTCGTTCTCGATGGCCGGCACCAGGGTGTTGTAGGTCTCGCCCTGGCCGTCACCGATCGAACGGCTCCACTGCTTCTTCAGCACCACTTCCTCGGTGAACTTGGTCAGCTCGGCCGGGGGCAGTTCCTTCTTGCTGTTGCTGCTGCAACCCGCCGCCAGCACGGCGAGGGTGAGCACTGCTGCTTGTTTCCAACCCTTCACTTCAGGCGTCCCCTTTGGCCAGGTCATCCAGCTTCAGTTGCAGGCCACCGATCGCGGCGTCGTCGGACAGCGCGGCCTTGGCTTTTTCGTAGGCGCTGTGCGCGTCGTCGGCGCGGCCCAGCTGTACCAGCAGGTCGCCCTTGAGTTCTTCGCGGCTGGCCAGGAAGGCCTTGTCGGTATCGCCCTCGAGCAGCTTGAGCGCGTCCTCGGCCTTGTCCTGGGCCGCGAGCACGCGGGCCAGGCGTTGGCGCGAGATCTCACCGAGGGTGGCGTCGGCCGGCTTGTCCAGCACGCTCTTCAGCTCACTGGCCGCATCATCCAGCTTGCCGCTTTCGACCGCGACCTTGGCCACGAACAGACTGCCGTACTGGGCGTAGGCGGTACCGCCGAACTCACTCTTGAGTTTGCCGGAAAGCTCCGCGACCTTGCTCGCGTCGGGCTTGCCGTCAGGCGTCAACGAGGTTTCCAGCAACGCCTGGTACAGCGCCGAGGCGCCCTGGGATTGGTTGGCCTGGTACTTGTGCCAGGTCTGCCAGCCCAACACCACCACGCCGGCCAGCAGGGCGCCGGTCAGCAGCGGCTTGCCGTTGCGGTTCCACCAGTCCTTGGCTGCTGCCAGGCTCTCATCATCGGTACTCGACACCCCAATACTCCTATTCGCCTATTCGTTGTCAGACCGCGTCACGCCTGGGCGATCGCGGTTTCCAGGTACGCGGCAAGCGCATCCCAGGCAATATTCTGTTGTTCGCCCTGGCCACGCAGGGGCTTCAGGCCGATCTGCTGCTTCTCGAGTTCGTCGTCGCCCAGAATCAGCGCGAACAGCGCACCGCTCTTGTCGGCCTTCTTGAACTGGCTCTTGAAGCTGCCACCACCGGCATTGACCGCCAGGCGCAGGCCCGGCAGACGATCGCGCAGGCTTTCGCTCAGGCGCAGGCCGGCCAGTTCTGCCGACTCACCGAAGGCGCACAGGTAGACATCGATGGTGCGGCTGATCGACTCGGGCACCTTGCCCAGGGTCTCCAGCAGCAGGATCAGGCGCTCGATGCCCATGGCGAAACCGACGCCCGGGGTCGGCTTGCCGCCCATCTGCTCGACCAGGCCGTCATAACGACCACCGGCGCAGACGGTACCCTGGGCGCCGAGCTTGTCGGTGACCCACTCGAACACGGTCTTGCTGTAGTAGTCCAGGCCGCGTACCAGCTTGGTATTGATCACGAACGGAATGCCGGCGGCGTCGAGGCGGGCCTTCAGGCCCTCGAAGTGCACGCGGGACGCTTCGTCCAGGTAGTCTTCCAGCTTAGGCGCGCCGACCAGCACCGCCTGGGTGTTCGCATCCTTGCTGTCGAGGATGCGCAGCGGGTTGCTTTTCAGGCGGCGCTGGCTGTCCTCGTCCAGTTGCTCGAGGCGGGCCGAGAGGAACTCGACCAGCGCGTCGCGATAGCGGGCGCGGGCTTCGCTGGTGCCCAGGCTGTTGAGCTGCAGCTCGACCGCGTCCTGGATGCCCAGCAGGCCCCACAGGCGCCAGGTCAGCATGATCAGTTCGGCGTCGACGTCCGGGCCATCGAGGTTGAACACCTCAACACCGATCTGGTGGAACTGGCGGTAGCGGCCCTTCTGCGGACGCTCGTGACGGAACATCTGGCCGATGTACCAGAGTTTCTGCACCTGGCCGTTGCCGGTGATGCCGTGCTCGAGCACGGCACGCACGCAGGCCGCGGTGCCTTCGGGGCGCAGGGTGAGCGAGTCGCCGTTGCGGTCCTCGAAGGTGTACATTTCCTTCTCGACGATATCGGTGACTTCACCGATCGAGCGCTTGAACAGCTCGGTGAACTCGACGATCGGCGTGCGGATCTGGCTGTAGCCGTAGCTGTCCAGCAAGCCGGCCACGGTGCCCTCGAAATAGCGCCACAGCGGCGACTGGTCGGGCAGGATGTCGTTCATGCCACGGATGGCTTGCAGCGATTTGCTCACGAGTAGTCCTTACGAATCTGTGTCTCAGCCGCGGGCGATCAGCGCCGCGTCGGCCTCGGCCTTCTCGGCCGCTTTCTGGCGAATGAGCTTTTCCAGCTCGTCAACCAGGTTGTCGTTGTTCAGCTTCTGCGATGGCTTGCCATCGATGTAGACCAGGTTCGGCGTGCCGCCGGTCAGGCCCACGTGCGACTCCTTGGCCTCGCCCGGACCGTTGACCACGCAACCGATCACCGCCACGTCCAGCGGTACCAGCAGGTCTTCCAGGCGCCCTTCCAGTTCGTTCATGGTCTTGACCACATCGAAGTTCTGCCGCGAGCAGCTCGGGCAGGCGATGAAGTTGATGCCACGGGAACGCAGGTGCAGCGACTTGAGGATGTCGTAGCCGACCTTCACTTCCTCGACCGGATCGGCGGCCAGGGAGATGCGGATGGTGTCACCGATGCCTTCGGCCAGCAGCATACCTAGGCCGACGGCGGATTTCACCGTCCCCGAGCGCAGGCCACCGGCTTCGGTGATCCCCAGGTGCAGCGGCTGGATGATCTGCTTGGCCAGCAGGCGGTAGGCCTCGACGGCCATGAACACGTCGGAGGCCTTGACGCTGACCTTGAAGTCCTGGAAATCCAGGCGGTCGAGGTGCTCTACATGGCGCAGCGCCGACTCGACCAGCGCCGCCGGGGTGGGCTCGCCGTACTTCTTCTGCAGGTCCTTTTCCAGGGAACCGGCGTTGACGCCGATGCGGATCGGGATGCCGCGGTCGCGGGCCGCGTCGACCACGGCGCGCACACGGTCCTCACGGCCGATGTTGCCCGGGTTGATGCGCAGGCAGTCGACGCCCAGCTCAGCCACGCGCAGGGCGATCTTGTAGTCGAAGTGGATGTCGGCGACCAGCGGCACGCTGACCAGTTTCTTGATGCGGCCGAACGCCTCGGCGGCGTCCATGTCTGGCACCGAGACCCGCACGATGTCCACGCCGGCATCGACCAGGCGCTGGATCTGCGCCACGGTGGCGGCGACATCGTTGGTGTCGGTGTTGGTCATGCTCTGCACCGCGATGGGCGCATCACCACCCACCGGCACATTGCCGACCCAGATTTTGCGGGATTCGCGACGTTTGATCGGAGATTCGCCGTGCATGACTTACTGTCCCAACTTCAGGCGAGCGGTTTCGCCACTGGTGAACGGGGCGACATCGACCGCCTGGCCGTTATAGCTCACCTGGGCGCCGCGGGCGAAGCCCAGGCGCACCGCGAACGGTGGCTTGCCGGTCAGTTCCAGGCTGTCGCCCTTGCGCTTGATGGCGCTGAACAGCACCTTGCCGTTGCCGTCGGTGACCTGGGTCCAGCAATCGGCGGTGAATTGGATATGGACCTTGGCACTGCCGGCCGGGGCGGCATCAACGGGCGCAGCTGCTGCGACCGGCGCGACAGGAGCGGCTGGCGCTGCAGCAACAGGCGCGGCAACCGGTGCCACGGGAGCGACGGCGGTCGGCGCGGCGCTGGTGGCTGGCGCGGCGGGTGTCACGGCCGCAACTGGCGACTGGGCCTCGGCGACCGGCGCCTGCTCGGTAGCGTTCGGCTCCAGTGGCAGGGCCTGGCCCTCGGGCTGCTGGCCTTCGCTCACGGCCTGGTCTTCCGGCTCGTCCAGCGGATGAATCTGCGTGGTGCCGTCGGCGCTCTCGACCTCGACATGCTCCAGGGCAATCTTGGCCAGGTCCTTGCCGCGCAGGCTGCTCTGGTCCTGCCACCAGAAGAAGCCACCGCCGACCACCGCGACCAGCAGCAACAGGCTGACCACCCGCAGGATATTGTGCGACAGCCGCACCGGCTCTTCGATGCGACCGAGGGCGTGCACTTCGCTGCCCTGGGCGTGGGTGCCGGTGATCTGGTCGAAGGCCTCGACCAGGGGCGCCTGGTCCATGTCCATCAGCTTGGCATAGGCGCGGATATAGCCACGGGCGAAGGTGTGCCCGGGCAGCTTGTCGAAGGCGCCGTTTTCCAGGTTGTTCAGCGAAGATACCGTGAGGTTGAGCTTGCGAGCGACCTCGGCCTGGCTCCATTCGCGCTTCTCGCGGGCCTGGCGCAAGACATCACCGGGGTTCTGGCGAGTCGCTGCTGCTACTTCAGTGTGCGCGGCTTTCATCGTTGCTCCGACAGGTATTGCTGATATTCCGGCGTACCGGGATAAAGTCGTTGTAATTGCTGGCCCAAACGGGTCGCGGTGCCCTGTTCGTCGAGGGCGATTGCCAGGCGATGGCCCAGCAGCAGGCTACGGGCATCCTGGTCGCTCAGCTGGCTGAATCGATCGTAGTAATCCTGGGCCGGCACATAATGCCTGTTTTCGTAGGACAACTCAGCCATTTCGAGCAATGCCTTCGGTTGCCGCCGATTGAGCCGAAGGGCTTTTTCCAGGTAGACACGCGCCTGTTCACCCTGCCCCAGCTTCAAGGCGGTGAGCCCCAGGTTCTCGTACACGCGGGAGCGCTCAGGATACAGGGTATCGGCGGCAGCCTGGAGGAACATCGCCCGGGCCTCGCCGAAACGGCCCTGAGCATATAGGAAACTGCCGTAGTTGTTGCGGATTCGTGTGTCATCCGGGCGGATGGCCAAGGCCTTGGCGAAGTGCTCGCCGGCCAGTGCGGGCTCATCCTCGGCCTGGAACACCAGGGCCAGTGCCGCATGAGCCTCGCCGTCACGAGCGTCCAGGGCCAGGGCCTTGCCCAGCGGCGCCTTGGCGCGCTCAGTCAAACCTTGTTGCAAATACCCCAGCCCCAACTGCACGTAGGCTTGCCCCGCCGCCTCACGCCCCTGGCGGCTGGCCAGGGGGTCACCCGCGCCGCCGGACACGCAGCCGGCCAGCAGCGAAAGCGTCAGGATCGACAGCGCGGCGCGCAGGCTCATGGGGCAGGTGCTCGTCAGGGGCGCGCGGCGCTGTCTTGCGGCTCGTCGGCAGCCAGCTGGCGTACGGCGATGTAGCGCTCGCTGCGGCGGGTACGGTCGTTGACCTGACCCACCAGCTGACCGCAGGCGGCATCGATGTCGTCACCGCGGGTGGTGCGCGTGGTCACGTTGAAGCCGCCGTGGTGCAGCAGATCCTGGAAGCGACGGATGGCATTGTTGCTCGGTCGCTCGTAGCCCGAGTGCGGGAACGGGTTGAACGGGATCAGGTTGATCTTGCACGGCACATCACGCAGCAGCTCGATCATCTGCGCGGCGTGCTCGGGCTGGTCGTTGACGTCCTTGAGCAGGGTGTACTCGATGGTGAGCACGCGCTTGCCGCCGAGGGTGGACATGTAGCCCATGCACGACTCCAGCAGCATCTTCAGCGGGTACTTCTTGTTGATCGGCACCAGCTTGTTGCGCAGTTCGTCGTTCGGCGCGTGCAGCGACAGGGCCAGCGACACGTCGATATGCTTGGCCAGCTCGTCGATCATCGGCACCACGCCCGAGGTGGACAGGGTGACGCGACGCTTGGAAATGCCATAGCCCAGATCTTCCATCATGATCTTCATCGCGGCGATGACATTGTCGAAATTCAGCAGGGGTTCGCCCATGCCCATCATGACCACGTTGGTGATGGCGCGGTCGATCTTGGCCGGAACGGTCCCGAAGGATTTGTTGGCAAGCCACACCTGGCCGATCACTTCGGCGGCGGTGAGGTTGCTGTTGAAGCCTTGCTTGCCGGTGGAGCAGAAGCTGCAGTCCAGGGCGCAGCCGGCTTGCGACGACACGCACAGGGTGCCGCGATCGTCGGTAGGGATGTAGACGGTCTCGACGCAGCTGCCAGAGGCAACGCGGACCACCCACTTGCGGGTGCCGTCGGCGGAAATGTCTTCACTGACCACTTCCGGGCCCCGAATCTCGGCAACGGCCTCGAGCTTTTCGCGCAAGACCTTGCCGACATTGGTCATGGCGGCGAAATCATCGACGCCAAAATGGTGAATCCATTTCATCACCTGACCGGCACGGAAGCGCTTCTCCCCGATTGAGTCGAAGAACTGTTCCATTTCCGCCAGGGTCAGCCCCAGCAGGTTGATCTTGTCAGTCGATGTCGTCATGGATTCACCCTCACCCGTAAGCCTTCGCTTAGCGAGTGGTTACCTCGGTAGCAGCGAAGAAGTAAGCGATTTCGCGAGCAGCGGCGGCTTCGGAGTCCGAACCGTGAACGGCGTTGGCGTCGATCGACTCGGCGAAGTCGGCGCGGATGGTGCCGGCAGCAGCTTCTTTAGGGTTGGTGGCGCCCATCAGCTCACGGTTGGCCAGAATGGCGTTTTCGCCTTCCAGAACCTGTACAACGACTGGGCCGGAAGTCATGAAGGCAACCAGGTCACCAAAGAAGCCACGCTCTTTGTGCTCGGCGTAGAAGCCTTCGGCTTCGGCTTTGGACAGCTGCTTCATTTTCGAAGCGACGACGCGCAGGCCGGCTTTCTCGAAGCGAGTGGTGATCTCGCCGATGACGTTCTTGGCAACGGCGTCAGGCTTGATGATGGAGAAAGTACGTTGAACAGCCATGGAAAACTCCAGAATATTGAGTGTTGCGAAAAATTAAACCCGCGAATTATACGCGGGTTCCAGGGGATTGCCTAACCTGCAGCGTGCGCTCAGTCGGCTTCTTCGATCCAGGCCGCCTGGATGGCCTCGAGAACCTTCTCGCCGCAACGCGACGGATCGTCATCGAAGTCCGGCAGCGCCATGACCCAGGCGCGCAGATCGACGAAATTCACGTAATGAGGATCGACCTCGGGCTTGCTTTCCGCAAGCTGGATGGCGATCTCAAGTACATCAACCCATTTCAGACTCATGTACAGGCCCTCAGTGCGGCGCTTCGGCGGCGTGGTTGAGCGAATACTTGGGGATCTCGATGGTGAGGTCCTCATCGCCGACAACCACCTGGCAACCCAGGCGCGACTGCGCCTCCAGGCCCCAGGCCTTGTCCAGCATGTCCTCTTCGAGCTCGTCGGCTTCTTCAAGCGAGTCGAAGCCCTTGCGGATGATGCAGTGGCAAGTGGTGCAGGCCTTGACGCCGCCGCAGGCGCTTTCCATCTCGATGTGATGGTCGTGGGCCAGCTCCAGGATATTGGTCCCGGTCGGCACTTCCACGGTCAAGCCCTCGGGGCAGAACTTCTCGTGCGGCAGGAATGTCACCAGCGGCATCGGTTACTCCTCGATCTCATTCAGGTTGCGCCCGGCCAGTGCGGCTTTGACCGTCGAATCAAGGCGACGGGCGGCAAATGCATCGGTCACCTGCGACAGACGCTTGGTCTGTTGCTCGATGGCGGCGCCATCGGTGCCGGTCAGCAAATCACGTAGTTCCTGCATCTGGAATTCGATCGCGTCGCGCTCGTCACTGCTGAGCAGGCGCTCGCCATCGGCGTCCAGGGCGCCCTGCACCGCCTCGAGCAGGCGCTCGGCGTCGACCTGGTGCTCGCGCAGCTGGCGTGCATGCTTGTCGGAGCCGGCGTGCTCGAAGGAGTCCTTGAGCATGCGGGCGATCTCGCCGTCGGTCAGGCCGTAGGACGGCTTGACCTGGATACTCGATTCCACGCCCGAACCCAGTTCGCGGGCCGCGACGCTGAGCAGGCCGTCGGCGTCGACCTGGAAGGTCACGCGGATCTTCGCCGCGCCCGCGACCATGGCCGGGATGCCACGCAGCTCGAAGCGCGCCAGGGAACGGCAGTCGCTGATCAGCTCGCGCTCACCCTGCAGCACGTGGATCATCATGGCCGACTGGCCATCTTTGTACGTGGTGAATTCCTGGGCGCGAGCCACCGGAATGGTGGTGTTGCGCGGGATCACCTTCTCCATCAGCCCGCCCATGGTCTCAAGCCCCAGGGACAGCGGGATGACGTCGAGCAGCAGCAGCTCGCCGCCTTCGCGGCGGTTGCCGGCGAGGGTATCGGCCTGGATCGCGGCACCGATGGCCACCACCTGGTCCGGGTCGATCGAGGTCAGGGGGGTACGACCGAACAGCGCGCCGACCGCCTCGCGCACACGCGGCACACGGGTCGAACCGCCGACCATGACCACCGCGCCGACCTCTTCCAGCTCGATGCCGCTGTCGCGCACGGCGCGGCGGCAGGCCTTGAGACTGCGGGCGATCATCGGTTCGATCATGGCTTCGAACGCGGCACGGGTCAGCTCGCCCTGCCAGGCGCCATGCTGGACGCTGACCGCATCGCTGTCGGTCAAGGCTTCCTTGGCCGCGCAAGCGGTCTGCAGCAGCAGGCGCTGGGTGGCCGGATCGAGGTCGGCGGACAAGCCAGCCTGCTCTATGATCCAGCCGGCGATCGCATGGTCGAAGTCATCGCCACCCAGGGCGGTGTCGCCACCGGTGGCCAGCACTTCGAAGACACCGGCAGTCAGGCGCAGGATGGAGATATCGAAGGTACCGCCGCCCAGGTCGAAAATCGCCACGACGCCTTCGGCATCCTGGTCCAGGCCATAGGCCACGGCAGCCGCGGTCGGTTCGTTGAGCAAGCGCAGGACATTGAGGCCGGCCAGCTTGGCGGCGTCCTTGGTGGCCTGGCGCTGGGCGTCGTCGAAATAGGCCGGGACGGTGATCACCGCGCCGACCAGCTCGCCACCGAGGGTTTCCTCGGCACGCTGGCGCAGCACCTTGAGAATATCGGCCGACACTTCCACCGGGCTTTTCGGCCCCTGGACGGTGTCGATGAACGGCATGTGCGATTCACCGCCGACAAAACGGTACGGCAGTTGCTCGCCCAGCTGCTTGACGTCCGCCAGGCCACGCCCCATCAGGCGTTTCACCGACAGGATGCTGTTGAGCGGGTCGCTGGGGGCAGCCTCGCGCGCGGCCAGGCCGACTTCGACGGCGTTGTCGAGATAACGCACGGCGGATGGCAGGATGACACTGCCCTGGGCATCGGGCAGCGGTTCGCTGCGCCCGCTGCGCACGGCGGCGACGAGAGAATTGGTGGTGCCCAGGTCGATGCCCACCGCCAGGCGGCGCTGGTGCGGCTGGGGGCTCTGACCGGGTTCGGCGATCTGCAGTAGGGCCATGCTTATCTGAGTACCTTAGGCGTCATCACGGGCAACGCCGGGGTTAATCGTCGAGGCGCTCTTCGAGTTGGCGCACTTCTTGGGCGAGCTTGTCGAGGAACTGCATGCGGCGCATCAGGCGCTCGGCCTGCTCACGCTCTGCAGCAATATCCCAGCAGGCGGCGAAATCCTCGTTCAGCGTGTCCTGGGCGACCTTGAGGCGCTTCTTGAACACGGCGACACCGTCGAGATCGGCTTCGTCCTGCAGGTCTTCGAGTTCTTCGCGCCACTGCATCTGCTGCAGCAGGAAGTCCGGGTCGTGCACCGTGACTTCCTGAGGCACCTCATGGCCGCCGATGGCCAGCAGGTAGCGGGCCCGGCGCGGCGCGCTGCGCAAGGTCTGGTAGGCGTCGTTGAGGGCCGCCGACTTTTCCAGCGCTACGCGCTGCTCGCGCTCGGAAGCGTCGGCGAAACGGTCCGGATGGACCTCGCGGGCCAGCTCGCGGTAGCGAACGGCCAATTTGTCGAGGTCCAGACGAAAACCAGGCTGCAGGTCAAACAGGGCGAAATGACAAGGAGTACCCACGGCCAGCCTCAAACGTTGAAGCTTTCGCCGCAGCCACACTCACCGCGCACGTTGGGGTTGTTGAACTTGAAGCCTTCGTTCAACCCTTCCTTGACGAAGTCCAGCTCGGTGCCGTCGAGATAGACCAGGCTTTTCGGGTCGATGATGACCTTCACGCCATGGTTCTCGAACACCTGGTCTTCGGCGGCGAGCTCGTCGACGAACTCCAGCACGTAGGCCAGGCCCGAGCAGCCGGTGGTGCGCACGCCCAGGCGAATGCCCTCACCCTTGCCGCGCCCGTCGAGGGAGCGGCGAATGTGGTTGGCGGCGGCTTCTGTCATGCTGATAGCCATCGGAACTCCTTACCTCGCGACAGTCGACTTAGATCAAGCCTTTCTTCTGCTTGTAATCGCGAACAGCTGCCTTGATGGCATCTTCGGCGAGCACGGAGCAGTGGATCTTGACCGGCGGCAGTGCCAGCTCTTCAGCCAGCTGGGTGTTCTTGATGGTTTCGGCCTCGTCCAGGGTCTTGCCCTTCATCCACTCGGTGGCGAGGGAGCTGGAGGCGATGGCCGAACCGCAACCGTAGGTCTTGAACTTGGCGTCTTCGATGACGCCCTGCTCGTTGACCTTGATCTGCAGGCGCATCACGTCGCCGCAGGCCGGGGCGCCAACCATGCCGGTGCCGACATCCGGATCGTCGGCGTTCATCTTGCCGACGTTGCGCGGGTTTTCGTAGTGGTCGATGACCTTTTCACTGTATGCCATGGTGCAATTCCTTCCTCATCAGGGAGCCGCTCTTGCCGGCGACTGCTTAGTGGGCGGCCCACTCGATCTTGGAGATGTCGACGCCGTCTTTGTACATGTCCCACAGCGGCGACAATTCACGCAGCTTGTTCACGGCTTCGCAGACTTTCTGCGCGGCGTAGTCGACTTCTTCCTCGGTGGTGAAGCGACCGAAGGAGAAGCGGATCGAGCTGTGCGCCAGTTCGTCATTGCGGCCCAGGGCGCGCAGGACGTAGGACGGCTCGAGCGAAGCGGAGGTGCAGGCCGAACCGGACGAAACGGCGATGTCCTTCAGCGACATCAGCAGCGACTCGCCCTCGACGTAGTTGAAGCTCAGGTTCAGGTTGTGCGGCACGCGCTGGGTCTGGCTGCCGTTGACGTACAGCTCTTCGAGGTCCGAGACCTGCTTGAAGAAGCGGTCGCTCAGGGCCTTGATGCGCACGTTTTCAGCGGCCATTTCCTGCTTGGCGATGGCGAAGGCTTCGCCCATGCCGACGATCTGGTGGGTCGGCAGGGTGCCCGAACGCATGCCGCGCTCATGGCCACCGCCGTGGATGATGGCTTCCAGGCGCACACGCGGCTTGCGGCTGACGTACAGCGCGCCGATACCTTTCGGGCCATACACCTTGTGCGCGGAGAACGACATCAGGTCGACCTTGAGCTTCTGCAGGTCGATCTCGACACGGCCGGCCGATTGGGCGGCATCGACGTGGAACAAGACGCCGCGCGAGCGGGTCAGTTCACCGATGGCGGCGATGTCGTTGATCGAGCCGACTTCGTTGTTCACGTGCATCAGCGAGACCAGGATGGTGTCGTCGCGCAGCACGGCCTCGACCATGGCCGGGGTGACGATGCCGTCTTCGCCAGGCTCGAGGTAGGTGACTTCGAAACCTTCACGCTCGAGCTGGCGAGCGGTGTCCAGGACCGCCTTGTGCTCGATCTTGGAGGTGATGATGTGCTTGCCCTTGGTCTGATAGAAGTGCGCCACGCCTTTCAGGGCGAGGTTGTCGGACTCGGTGGCACCGCTGGTCCAGACGATCTCGCGCGGGTCGGCGTTGATCAGTTCGGCGACCTGGCGGCGGCCGTTCTCGACTGCTTCCTCGGCCTTCCAGCCGAACACGTGGGAGCGCGAGGCCGGGTTGCCGAAGTTCCCGTCAACCAGCAGGCACTCGGCCATCTTCTGGGCGACACGGGGATCGACCGGCGTGGTCGCGGAGTAATCGAGGTAGATCGGCAACTTCATTGAGTATCTCCTATCAGGCGGTGGCGTCGCTCGTCGCTGTGGTTTCAGTCGACGGCGGACGTCTCAATCTTGTCCAACTGGGCAACTCGGCCTGCGACACGGCGCAGGTCCTGGCGCTGGGCGACTTCCTGCACCTCGCGGCGCATGACGAGGTCGGCCAGGCTGATGCCACTGAGGAATTCATGGATCTGCTGGCTCAGGTCGCACCACAGGTGGTGAGTCAGGCAGGTATCACCGGCGTGGCAGTCCCCCAGCCCCTGGCAACGGGTGGCATCGACCGATTCGTTGACCGCGTCGATGACCTGGGCCACCTGGATGGTTTCCATGCCCCGCGACAGCTGGTAGCCGCCGCCCGGACCGCGAACGCTGGATACCAGGCTGCTGCGGCGCAGCTTGGCGAACAGCTGTTCCAGATAAGAGAGGGAAATGCCCTGGCGCTCGGAAATGTCGGCCAAAGACACCGGCCCCTGCTGCGCGTGCAACGCCAGGTCGAGCATGGCGGTCACGGCGTATCGGCCTTTGGTAGTCAGTCGCATGGCGTATGGGTACCACGGGAGTTACAGGATGTGTGCGAGTATGCGATTCCCGAGCATTTAAGTCAACTATTAGACCTAGTGCTTTAGTCGGGTATGCATGCGGGAGGCGGGCGCGAGTGTAGCAGACAAGGGGCGCAAGCACACGCCCCTTGTGTCGGTCCGGCGCAATCAATGCGACTGAGTGTCGCCCTGCTTGAGTTCGGCGCAGGCCGCGGCGAAGTCGTCGTCGGGCAGCGCCGGCAGCTCCTTGGCACAGTAGTCACTGCCCATCCGGGTCAGCGCGCCGCACATGCCCTCCAGGCGCTCGTCTACGGCCTGCAGGTGGTCGAGCATCTGGCCGATGGCGCGGGCCACCGGGTCCGGCATGTCGCCGCTGACACCGTAGGCATCGAAGCCGATCTTCTCGGCCATGGCCTTGCGCTTGGCCTCGACGGCGTCATCCTCGGTCTTGACGATGATCCGCCCCGGAATGCCCACCGCCGTGGCGCCCGCCGGCACTGCCTTGGTGACCACGGCGTTGGAGCCGATCTTGGCCCCGGCGCCGACGGTGAACGGGCCCAGCACCTTGGCCCCGGCACCGACCACCACGCCGTTTTCCAGGGTCGGGTGACGCTTGCCCTTGTTCCAGCTGGTGCCGCCGAGGGTGACACCCTGGTACAGGGTCACGTCGTCGCCGATCTCGGCGGTCTCGCCGATGACGATGCCCATGCCGTGGTCGATGAAGAAGCGCCGGCCAATGGTCGCACCTGGGTGGATCTCGATGCCGGTCATCCAGCGACCGAAGTTCGACACCAGCCGCGCCAGCCACTTGAAGTCGCGCCGCCACAGGGCATTGCCCAGCCGATGCAGCCAGATGGCGTGCATCCCCGGGTAGCAGGTCAGGACCTCGAAGGCGTTGCGCGCCGCCGGGTCACGATGGAAAACGCTCTGGATATCTTCACGCAGACGTTCGAACATCTGTCAGTCCTTCCGTTTATGCGGCTCGCCCCGTGCGACCTTCTGGGTCTCGGTAAGGATGCCGCGCAAAATGCTCATTTCCGGACGCTCGACCGAGCTTCGCCCATACAGCCGGCGCAGGCGCGCCATCAGGTGCTTGGGTTTCTCGGGATCGAGGAAGCCGATGTCCACCAGGGTCTTTTCCAGGTGGTCGTAGAACAGCTCCATTTCGTCCATGGTCGCCAGCTCGCTGGCGTCGACCTTCTCGACCTTCGCCGCACTGCCCTGCCCTGCCAGCCAGGCCATGCGCACCTCATAGGAGAGCACCTGGACGGCGGCGGCCAGATTCAGCGAGCTGAAGTCGGGGTTCGAGGGAATGTGCACGTGGAAGTGACATCGCTGCAGTTCTTCGTTGGTCAGGCCGGCGTGCTCGCGCCCGAACACCAGGGCGATCTCTTCGCCGCCCATGGCCTGGGCCACGGCCTTGGCCCCGCACTCGCGCGGGTCGATCAGCGGCCAGGGGATGCTGCGCTCACGGGCGCTGGTACCCATGACCAGGCTGCAGCCGACCAGCGCCTGCTCGAGGCTGTCGACCACCTGGGCGTTGTCCAGCACGTCGTCGGCGCCCGAGGCGCGGGCACTGGCGTCCGCGGCCGGAAACTCTTTTGGCTGCACCAGCACCAGACGCGACAAGCCCATGTTTTTCATGGCTCGCGCAGCGCCGCCGATGTTGCCGGGGTGGCTGGTATTGACCAGAACAACACGAATATTTTGCAGCAAGGTGTCGTGCTCTCGGATGCGGAAACAGGAGGGTTCGATCTTACAGAACCGACCAGCGTAACGCCATGAAAGCAAATGTGACACTTCTGTCGTGAAAGATTTCTGCTAGAATGATCGGCTTTCCTCTTTAACATCTCCAGGTGACCTTCCCATGCAGCCTATGCTGAATATCGCCCTGCGCGCCGCTCGCAGCGCCAGTGAACTGATTTTCCGCTCCATCGAACGCCTGGATAGCATCAAAGTCGACGAAAAGCAGGCCAAGGACTACGTATCCGAGGTTGACCGCGCCGCCGAGAAGGTCATCGTCGAGGCCCTGCGCAAGGCCTACCCGAACCACTCGATCCAGGGCGAAGAGACTGGCCTGCACGCCGGCACCGGCGAAGAAGGCAAGGATTACCTGTGGATCATCGATCCGCTGGACGGCACCACCAACTTCCTGCGTGGCGTTCCGCACTTCGCCGTCAGCATCGCCTGCAAATACCGCGGCCGCCTCGAGCACGCCGTGATCGTCGACCCGGTTCGCCAGGAAGAATTCACCGCCAGCCGTGGCCGTGGCGCCCAGCTCAATGGCCGCCGCCTGCGCGTCAGCTCGCGCACCAGCCTGGAAGGCGCACTGCTGGGCACCGGCTTCCCGTTCCGTGACAACCAGATGGCCGACCTGGACAACTACCTGGGCATGTTCCGCGCCCTGACCGGCCAGACCGCCGGCATTCGCCGCGCCGGCTCCGCCAGCCTGGACCTGGCCTACGTCGCCGCCGGCCGCTTCGACGCCTTCTGGGAGTCGGGCCTGTCCGAGTGGGACATGGCCGCGGGCGTGCTGCTGATCCAGGAAGCCGGTGGCCTGGTGAGCGACTTCAACGGTGGCCACGACTTCCTCGAGAAGGGCCACATCGTCGCGGGCAACATCAAGTGCTTCAAGGCCGTGCTGACCGCCATCCAGCCGCACCTGCCAGAGCACATGAAGCGCTAAGCGCTGATTGCGAGCACAAAAAAGCACCCCTCGGGGTGCTTTTTTTGTATCTGCGATCGACGCCTTCTGTGGGAGCGGCCTGCGAAAGGTTTACTGACCTGGCTGGTTCTGGCTCAAGACCAGCTTGCCATTCTTGTCCAGCGGGATGGTCGAGCCCGGCTCGTGGTCCATCTTCACCTTGCCCACCTGGTCGCCGATGGAATAGGTCACGTTGTAGCCAACCACCTTCTCGCTGATGTCGTTGACCGTGTTGCAACGGGTTTGCGTGGTGGTGTAGGTATCACGCTCCTGCATGCCTTCCTGCACCTTGTTGCCGGCATAGCCGCCACCGACCGCACCGGCCACGGTGGCAATCTTCTTGCCGGTACCGCCACCGATCTGGTTGCCCAGCAGGCCACCGGCGATGGCACCGACCACCGTACCGGCAATCTGGTGCTGATCCTTGACCGGCGCCTGGCGCGTCACGGTGACATCCTTGCAGACCTCACGCGGCGTTTTCACTTGCTGCTTGATCGGCTGCACGTCGGTGACCTGGGCGTACTCAGGCCCCTTGTTCACCAAGCTGTAGGTCGCCACAGCACCTCCGGCAGTCACACCGACAGCACCCAGAACCGCACCCACCAGCATTGACTTGTTCACGTGAACCTCCTGATCGTACCCGCGGACTCCGGCCCGCCTTCTCCCTGCCTTGGAGCAAAAAAAAAGGCGCGAGTTCAACACTCGCGCCTCTCTTTGCGCCGAATGGCGCGGAACAAGCGTTACGGACGGTCGTCCACACCCTCGGTCTTGACCGGCGGGATCAGGTCTTCGCTGCTCAGGTTCAGCCAGATCAGCACCACGTTGGCGATGTAGATCGACGAGTAGGTACCCGCCATGACACCGATGAACAGCGCCAGGGAGAAGCCGAACAGGTTGTCGCCGCCGAAGAACAGCAGCGCGGCGATGGCCAGCAAGGTCGACACCGAGGTGGCGATGGTGCGCAGCAGGGTCTGGGTAGTAGAAACGTTGATGTTCTCGATCAGCGAGGCCTTGCGCATCACCCGGAAGTTCTCGCGCACCCGGTCGAACACGACGATGGTGTCGTTGAGCGAGTAGCCGATGATCGCCAGTACCGCCGCCAGCACCGTCAGGTCGAAGGTGATCTGGAAGAACGACAGGATGCCCAGGGTGACCACCACGTCGTGCACCAGCGAAACGATGGCGCCCACGGCGAATTTCCACTGGAAGCGGAAGGCCAGGTAGATGAGGATACCGCCCAGTGCCAGGAGCATGCCCATGCCACCCTGGTCACGCAGCTCCTCGCCTACCTGCGGACCGACGAACTCGACGCGCTTGATCGTGGCCGGGTTGTCGCCGCCGGCCTTCTGCAGGGCCGCCGCGACCTTGTTGCCCAGCTGTGGGTCATCGCCCGGCATACGCACCAGCAGGTCGGTGGTGGCGCCAAAGCTTTGCACCACAGCCTCGTGGAAGCCGGAGTCGACCAGCTCGGCACGCACTGCCTTGAGGTCGGCCGGGCGCTCGTAGGTAAGCTCGATCAGCGTACCGCCGGTAAAGTCCAGGCCGAAGTTCAGGCCCTTCTGCCACCAGCTGAACAGCGCCAGCACGGTGAGGAGCACGGTAATGGCGAACGCGACATTGCGCACGCCCATGAAGTTGATGGTTTTCATCGCAGCTCCCTCAAACCCACAGCTTCTTGATGTCACGCCCGCCGCAGGTCAGGTTGACCATGGCACGGGTCACCATGACGGCGGTGAACATCGAGGTGAATATCCCGAGGGACATGGTGACCGCGAAGCCCTTGACCGGGCCGGTACCCATGGCGAACAGGATACCGCCGACCAGCAGGCTGGTCAGGTTGGCGTCGATGATCGCGGTGTAGGCGCGGTTGAAGCCTTCGTGAATGGCGCGCTGCACCGACATGCCGGCTTTGAGCTCTTCACGGATACGCGAGAAGATCAGCACGTTGGCGTCCACCGCCATACCCATGGTCAGCACGATACCGGCGATACCCGGCAGAGTCAGCGTGGCGCCCAGCAGCGACATCAGCGCCAGCAGCAGGACCATGTTGCCCGCCAGGGCGACGGTGGCGATCACGCCGAAGCCGCGGTAGATGGCGATAATGAACAGCGAGACGAACAGCATGCCCCACAGGGACGCATCGATACCCTTGGTGATGTTGTCGGCGCCCAGGCTCGGACCAATGGTGCGCTCTTCGGCGAAGTACATCGGCGCGGCCAGGCCACCCGCACGCAGCAGCAGGGCCAGCTCGGAGGACTCGCCCTGGCCGTTCAGGCCGGTGATGCGGAACTGGCTGCCCAGCGGCGACTGGATGGTCGCCAGGCTGATGATCTTCTTCTCTTCCTGGAAGGTCTGCACCGCGACTTCTTTCTCGACGCCGTCGACCACCTGCTTCTGGTAGCGGGTGACCGGCTTCTGCTCGATGAAGATCACCGCCATGCTGCGCCCGACGTTGGTGCGGGTGGCGCGGCTCATCAGCTCGCCACCGTGGCCGTCTAGGCGAATGTTCACCTGCGGGCGACCGTGCTCGTCGAAGCTGGCCTGGGCGTCGGTGACCTGGTCACCGGTGATGATCAGGCCGCGCTCTACAGGGGCGGAGCGGCCGCCTTCGCGGAACTCGAACACCTCGGTGGTGGCCTTGGACGCGCCCGGCTCGGCACCGAAGCGGAACTCCAGGTTGGCGGTCTTGCCGAGGATACGCTTGGCTTCGGCGGTGTCCTGCACACCCGGCAGCTCGACCACGATGCGGTTGGCGCCCTGGCGCTGGACCAGCGGCTCGGCCACGCCCAGCTCGTTGACCCGATTGCGCACGGTGGTCAGGTTCTGCTTGATCGAGTATTCGCGGATCTCGGCGACTTTCGCCTGGGTCAGCGCCAGACGCAGCACGGCGAGCTCGTTGCGCTCGGTGGTGGTCAGGTCGAAATCATTGAAATTCTTGCGGATCAGGCTGCGGGCCTGTTCGCGGGTAGCATCGTCGGCGAAGCCCAGCATGATGCCGCCGTCCTGCTGGGGCAGGCTGCGGTAGCGGACGCGCTCTTTACGCAGCAAGGTCTTGACCTCGCCTTCGTAGACTTTCATGCGAGCGGTCATGGCCTTGTCCATGTCCACTTCCAGCAGGAAGTGCACACCACCGGACAGGTCCAGGCCCAGCTTCATCGGGCTGGCACCCAGGTTGCGCAGCCACTGCGGGGTGGTCTGGGCCAGGTTCAGGGCCACGACGTAGTCGTCGCCGAGGGCCTTGCGCGCCACATCCTTGGCCGGCAGCTGGTCTTCCTGATTGGTCAGGCGTACCAGGGCACTGCCCTTCTCGCCCAGGCTGCCGCCTTTGACGGTGATGCCGGCATCGGTCAGCGCCTTGGTCACGCGATCGAGATCGGCCTGGCTGACATGCAGGGCGGAGCTGGCGCCGCTGATCTGCACCGCCGGATCATCCGGATAGAGGTTGGGTGCGGAATAAATGAAGCCGATCGCCAGTACCACCACGATCAGCAGGTATTTCCACAGAGGGTATTTGTTCAGCATCACGCCGCCCGTTCAAGACGCGGGGCGCTTTGCGCGCCCCGACTGGAAAAGAAAACCGGTAACTCAGATAGCCTTGAGCGTACCTTTCGGCAGGGTCGCCGCCACGGCACCCTTCTGGAACTTCAGCTCGACGTTGTCGGACACTTCCAGGACCACGAAGTCGTCGGCAACCTTGACGATCTTGCCGGCGATGCCACCGGTGGTGACTACTTCGTCACCTTTTTGCAGGTTGCTCAGCAGGTTTTTCTGTTCTTTGGCACGCTTGGCCTGCGGGCGCCAGATCATCAGGTAGAAGATGACCAGGAAACCAACCAGGAAGATCCACTCGAAGCCGGTACCGGCTGGGCCGGCGGCTGGTGCTGCAGCGTCCGCGTAGGCGGCGGGAATCAAGAAGCTCATTGGGCACTCCTAATGAATATTTTCTAATAATGGATGCGAACAGTCAGTCCAAGGGCGGCACAGGCAGCCCGCGCTTGGCGTAGAAGGCGTCGACAAAGGCGGCCAATTTACCCTGTTGAATAGCCTCGCGTAAACCGGCCATCAAGCGCTGGTAATGGCGCAAGTTGTGGATGGTATTCAGCATGCTGCTCAACATTTCGCCGCACTTGTCCAAGTGGTGCAGATAGGCGCGGGAGAAGTTGGTGCAGGTATAGCAATCGCAGGTCGGATCCAGCGGCGATTCATCATGGCGATGGAACGCGTTGCGGATCTTGATCACCCCGGTATCGACGAACAGATGGCCGTTGCGCGCATTGCGCGTGGGCATCACGCAGTCGAACATGTCGACGCCGCGGCGCACACCCTCTACAAGATCTTCCGGCTTGCCTACCCCCATAAGGTAACGAGGTTTGTCAGCCGGCATCTGCGCGGGCAGGTAGTCCAGCACCTTGATCATCTCGTGCTTGGGCTCGCCCACCGACAGGCCGCCGATGGCCAGGCCATCGAAGTCGATGTTGACCAGTGCTTCCAGCGAGCGCATGCGCAGGTCCTGGTACATGCCACCCTGGACGATGCCGAACAGCGCCGCGGTGTTGTCGCCGTGGGCGTTCTTCGAGCGCTGGGCCCAGCGCAGCGACAGCTCCATGGAGGTGCGCGCCACGTCGTGCTCGGCCGGGTACGGCGTGCACTCGTCGAAGATCATCACGATGTCCGAACCCAGGTCGCGCTGGACCTGCATGGACTCCTCGGGACCCATGAACACCTTGGAACCGTCCACTGGCGACGCGAAGGTCACGCCTTCCTCCTTGATCTTGCGCATCGCGCCCAGGCTGAACACCTGGAAACCACCGGAATCAGTGAGGATAGGGCCTTTCCATTGCATGAAATCGTGCAGGCCGTTGTGTTTCTTGATGACCTCGGTGCCCGGGCGCAGCCACAGGTGGAAGGTATTGCCGAGGATGATCTCGGCGCCGATGGCCTCGATGTCACGCGGCAGCATGCCCTTGACCGTGCCGTAGGTGCCCACCGGCATGAAGGCCGGGGTCTCGACGGTGCCACGGGGGAAGGTCAGCCGGCCACGACGGGCCTTGCCGTCGGTGGCCAGCAGTTCGAACGACATTCGACAGGTGCGACTCATGCTTGATCCTCTGGGCCGCGTGGCGCCGGATTGCGGGTGATGAACATGGCATCACCGTAACTGAAGAAGCGGTACCCGTTCTCGACCGCCGCCGCGTAGGCGGCCATGGTCTCGGGGTAACCGGCGAAGGCCGAGACCAGCATCAGCAGCGTGGACTCCGGCAGGTGGAAGTTGGTGACCAGGCAATCGACCACATGGAACGGCCGGCCCGGGAAGATGAAGATGTCGGTGTCGCCACTGAAGGCCTTGAGCTCGCCATCGCGCGCCGCGCTCTCCAGCGAACGCACGCTGGTGGTGCCCACGGCGATCACCCGGCCGCCCCGGGCGCGGCACGCGGCGACGGCGTCGACCACGTCCTGGCTCACTTCGAGCCACTCTTTATGCATGGTGTGGTCTTCGATCTTGTCGACCCGCACCGGCTGGAAGGTGCCGGCACCCACATGCAGGGTGACGAAGGCGCGCTCGACGCCCTTGGCGGCGATCTTCGCCAGCAGCTCTTCGTCGAAATGCAGGCCGGCGGTGGGCGCGGCCACGGCGCCGGCGCGCTCGGCGTAGACGGTCTGGTAGCGCTCGCGGTCGGCGCCCTCGTCGGGACGGTCGATGTACGGCGGCAGCGGCATGTGACCGACGCGCTCGAGCAGCGCCAGCACCTCTTCGCTGAAGCGCAGTTCGAACAGCGTGTCGTGGCGCGCGACCATCTCGGCCTCGCCACCGCCGTCGATGAGGATCTGCGTGCCTTCTTTCGGCGCCTTGCTGGCGCGCACGTGGGCCAGCACGCGGTGGCTGTCGAGCACGCGCTCGACCAGCACTTCCAGCTTGCCGCCGGAGGCTTTCTGGCCGAACAGGCGCGCCGGGATCACCCGGGTGTTGTTGAACACCATCAGGTCGCCGGGGCGCAGGTAGTCGAGCAGGTCGGTGAACTGCTTGTGGGCCAGTTCGCCGCTGGGGCCATCGAGCACCAGCAGGCGGCTGCCATGACGCTCGGCCAGTGGATGGCGGGCGATCAAGGAATCGGGGAGTTCGAAAGAAAAATCGGCGACGCGCATGATGATGTTCGGGTTCGACAGGGCCGGGAAGTTTAGCCCAATGCGTGAAAATTGACCATGAAAGCCGATTGACCGCCTTTGGCGACCTCTCTATACTGCGGCGCCACAAGCCCTGATGGCGGAATTGGTAGACGCGGCGGATTCAAAATCCGTTTTCGAAAGGAGTGGGAGTTCGAGTCTCCCTCGGGGCACCAAGATCCAGAAAAAACCGACCTTATGGTCGGTTTTTTTGTGCCTGTCGATTAGTCCATGCATCGATCCCTGTAGGAGCGGCCTTGTGCCGCGAATGGGCTGCGCAGCAGCCCCGGCGATTCCAGCGACATGATCAGGATCCTGGGGCCGCGCTGCGGCCCTTTCGCGACACAAGGCCGCTCCTACGAAAAACGTGCAAGCCTGGCGACTTCGAGCTCGTTTCAAGCCCAGTACTTTAAGGCTTTTCCCACTCCCAGCAGTCCATTTCCCAGACCTAGCCAAGCCTTTGGCGACACTCCTGACTGCACAGAAAATCACACTTATTGCAATTTACTGTAGAGCCACAGCATTGACTTCATGTCACCGGCCGCACAGGGTAAGTAGCTTCTAGCCTCATCGGAACATTCCCCGTGCCACTAAGCCATCGCCCTGTCCAACCTGCCGACATCGCCACGCTCTGTAGCTTCCCTCAAAGCGCGGACGAACTCTTCTATATGTTCCCCAAAGCCACTTACCCGCTCACATCCGCGCAACTGAGCGAAGCCATCGCCCAGCGCAGCGGTTCGACGGTGATCGAGGCTGATGGGGCGATCGTTGGCTTCGCCAATTTCTATAAGGCTGAATATGACGGCGTCTGTGCGCTGGGTAATGTGGTGGTGGCCTCGACCGCGCGAGGCCAGGGTGTGGCGCGCTACCTTGTGCAATGCATGATCGCTCTGGCTCGCGAAGATTTCGCGGCACGGGAGGTCTGGGTGTCGTGTTTCAATCACAACACCGCAGGGTTGCTGCTTTATCCACAGCTCGGTTTTGTGCCGTTCGGGATCGAGGAGCGGCGGGCGCCGGATGGGTCCCGGGTAGCGCTGGTACAGATGAAGCAGGTGTTGGGCTGAGGCTGAGGCGGTTTACGGGTGTGCGGTGTGGCCTGGATTAGGGCTGCGTTGCAGCCCATCGCGGGGCAAGCCCGCTCCCACGCTGGCGATGCTTGCAACTCTGCTCATCGTGCGACAGCCCAGCACAAAGCGCTGGGTGACAGGGTTCTGGCTGGACTAGCCTTCTGTATTACGCAAGCGCGCTGCCTGGACATGGGACTGTGCTCGAATGATTTCATCAGCGTCACCTTCGGCCGCTACCTGTGCCAGGTATTCCTGAATCGCTGCCTCGGAATCCAGTAAATCCGCAATCTTGAATGGCGTCAGTTCACTGGCCATGCTCGACTACCTCGCAATGTGAATGTCTGACGAGCCTAAACCATAGCCCTGAGGGAAGCTTTACCGCTTGCTGTAGACCTCTTCTTTACTACCGACCAGAAAAACCACGTAACACCCTGCGTCAAATCCCACCGAACCTTGCCCCTCCCGCGACGTCGGAACCTGCATCCCCCGCATCGAGGTTCTCCCCACGTGAACGCCCTCCTCGCCCGCAAATACCGCCTGGTGGTCAAGACCTTCGGCTACATCGGCTGGTCGCTGTTCTGGCTGTTGATCTGGGACGTGCTGGTCACCATCGACTTCATGCTGTTCTTCAACAGCAAGTTCAGCCTGCCGCTGATCCCGCTCACCCTGCTGGGCTCGGCGCTGGTGGTGCTGGTGAGCTTTCGCAACAGCAGCGCCTACAACCGCTGGTGGGAGGCGCGCACGCTATGGGGGGCGCTGGTGAACAGCTCGCGCAGCTTCGCCCGGCAGGTGCTGACGCTGGTCGATGATCCGGTCGATGGGCCGAACCCGGTCAAGGCGACCTTGCTGCGCCGGCATATCGCCTACGTGAACTGCCTGGCGGCGCACCTCAAGGGCGAAAAATGCCCGGATGAGCTGATGGCCTTCATACCGCCCGGCGAGTTCGAGCGGCGCAATCGTTCGAACAATTTCGCCAATGATATCCTCGGCGGCTCGGCGGCCTTGCTGGCCCAGGAGTACCAGGCCGGTCGGCTGGACAGCATTCGCCTGGCGCGGCTGGAATCGACCCTGGTGGACATGTCCAACGCCCAGGGCGGGATGGAGCGGATCGCCAATACGCCGCTGCCCTACCCTTATGTGTACTTCCCGCGGCTGTTCATCACTCTGTTCTGCCTGATCGTGCCGGTGGGGCTGGTGGAGTCGCTAGGCTGGTTCACGCCGCTGGCCTCGACGGTGGTCGGCTTCATGCTGCTGGCCATCGAGCGGATCGGTACGGACCTGCAGAGCCCGTTCCGCTTCAGCGAGCACCAGATCCCGATGGACACGATCTGCGAGACGATCGAACGGAACCTGGAGTCGATGCAACGGGAGGCGCAATGCGGCGCCTTGGCGCACTGATCCGCCCGCTCTCCTTTATTCCCGCCGGGCGTATTCCCGGCAATCCTCCCAGCCGATTCCGCTCTGGGCCGTGTGCTGCAGCAACCACTCCAGCGCCGGCTGCGCCTTGGGCTGGTTGTCGCGGAACTGGATCACGCCCTTGCGCCACAGCAGCATCAGCGTCAGCACCCGCTGTGCCGAGGCCTCGGCGGTCAGCGGCCCGTCATCCTGGGCATCGATGTCCCACAACGATACCCGCAACTGCTGGCTGTCCATGAACGCCTCGCCATCGGCGCGGCGCTGGCCGTAGGGCGGGCGGAACAAGGGCACGTACTGCTCCGCCAGGTCGGCCTGGACCCGTGCCTGGCTGCGTCGTAGCGAATCCTGCCAGTCCTGCCACTGGGCGTGGGAGCGGTACTCCCAACCCTGGATACCCACGCACTGGCCAGCATACAGTTCATCCACCGGGCCGACGTCGCGACGTTGCTGCAGACGATTGCCGAGCACGAAGAAAATCCCGTCGAGCTTCTGCCGCCGCAGGTAGTCGGCCACCGCATCGGTGCTGCCGCCCTGCGGCCCCGGGCCGCCGACGAAGGTCAGGAGGAACATTCGGTCGTTGAGTGCCTCGCCATTGCGCTCGCGGCTGGATAGCTTGGCCACCTCGCTGGTGGTCTGCGGGAACAGCGCGGCCTTGCGCAACTGCTCATCCAGGTACCGCGTGTGGAACTGGTGACTAGGTTCGACCCATCCGGCATAGAACGTGCCGACATCCTCAGCGAAAATGGCGGACTGCGTGCGCAGGTCGGCCATGGACTCGACCGGGTAGCAGAACGAGGCATCCTGCTCGCAACTCTTCTGCGCCTGTTGATAATTTGTCCACAGGCGCTGCCACAGACGTGCCCTTACGGCCCGCACGACGGTCAGGTTGACCTGGCGCAGGCCGAGCCGGGTCGTCAACGCCTGCTCGTCGAGCATCTCGCTTTCGTGCAGCACCCGGGCGAACGACAGGATCTCCGCCCGCGATGCCACGTCGAACAACGTCGGGCTGTCCAACTGCTCGGGCCACAGCGCTCGATCGAAACTGACGAAATCCGCCGGGGCCGCCTGCGCACCCAGGCTGAGCAGCCCGGCGAACAGGGCAAACGCGATACGCACGATGAGCAATCTCCTTGAAGGCATGGCGCGCACTATAGCGCGACCGCCCGCCGTTTAATGTGGCGATGTTCGGTAACTATCGTCGCCATAGTTTGGCGTTGTGCCAGCGGCCCCGTAGAATTCGCCCGACGATTCCAGGAGCCGATCCGATGCTGACGGTGATATCCCCCGCCAAGACCCTCGACTACGACACCCCGCCGGTAACCCAGCGCCACACCCTGCCCCAGTACCTGGACGATTCCCAGGAACTGATCGGGCAACTGCGCGAACTGGCGCCGGCGCAGATCGCCGAGCTGATGCACCTCTCCGACAAGCTCGCCGGCCTCAACGCCGCCCGCTTCGGCAGTTGGACCCCGGACTTCACCCCGGCCAACGCCAAGCAGGCACTGCTGGCGTTCAAGGGCGACGTGTACACCGGGCTCGACGCCGAAAGCCTTAGCGAGGATGACTTCAGCTACGCCCAGGACCACCTGCGCATGCTCTCGGGCCTGTACGGCCTGCTGCGCCCGCTGGACCTGATGCAGCCCTACCGCCTGGAAATGGGTACCAAGCTGGCCAATGCCCGTGGCAAGGACCTGTACGCCTTCTGGGGCACGCGCATCAGCGAGTGGCTGAACCAGGCCCTGGCCGACCAGGGTGACGACGTGCTGCTGAACCTGGCCAGCAACGAGTACTTCAGCGCGGTGAAGAAGAGCGCGCTCAAGGCGCGGGTGATCGATGTCGACTTCAAGGACCTGAAGAACGGCCAGTACAAGATCATCAGCTTCTACGCCAAGAAAGCCCGCGGAATGATGAGCCGCTTCGTGATCCAGGAGCGGATCAACGATCCGGAGCAGCTCAAGCGCTTTGATGTGCAGGGGTACTACTACAGCGCCGAGCAGTCGAAGCCGGATCATCTGGTGTTCCTGCGCGATCACGCTGAGGGTTGATGGCCCCGGGGGCTGCTTCGCAGCCCCACCACCCTTGCCCTGCAACGGGGCACGCGTTCACCCATGAATTCGCCAAATAACAGACGCCAAAAAACCACCAGCCCTATCCTTATCGCAAAACGCCATAAGACCGTTCGTAGTTTTTTGACGAAAATTGAAAAAATTTTTCGCATGCTGGCCTAAAACCATCCCCCTGCGATTTCGCCCTTTATATACGGGGACGAAACTGCCGCGTGCTATCAGATTGAAAGTATTTCCCTCTGAAAAAATATTTAGAAATCTTTCATCGTGACGAAACCGCCCCCGGAACTTCTGCCAAGGGAGATGGCTCATAGCACCCGTAACGAGTTTCAAGCGCCCGGCGTGAGAGATGACTTACAGATGACAAACGGCCGCCATTCTCAACCGGCCCGAAAACTTCAACGGCGGTACAGGAAGTGCCAAAAGCCATGATCCATGCAGGAGACAAGCGCCCCTAAAATTCGTCCTAGTGGTTGATTTCAAAGGATTTATCCACTTGAAAAAACAAGCACAGCACTTCGCCAACGGTGAATTGCAATAACGACGGCTGCATTTCAGGGCACGCCATTTTTAATACTGGCCTTTGACTGCCAACTTTGAGTGCATAACTTTCTGCGCTCCGGATTTATTCATGCCTGCGTTCGGTGAAGTGTCAATTCGCCATGGATCCGTGCGCCCGAAAACTGCTGGTCAATCAACCCAGTCGGCTCTTCGCTGAAGGGCTGACGTGATAAACACATGAGGTGAATGCGATGCGTATCAGCATCTTTGGTTTGGGTTATGTGGGTGCAGTCTGTGCAGGTTGCCTGTCGGCACGAGGCCATGACGTGATTGGTGTGGACGTTTCCAGCACCAAGATCGACCTGATCAACCAGGGCAAGTCGCCCATCGTCGAACCGGGCCTCGAAGAACTGCTGCAACAGGGCATCGCCAACGGCCGCCTGCGCGGCACCACCGACTTCGCCGAAGCCATCCGCGCCAGCGACGTGTCGATGATCTGCGTGGGCACGCCGAGCAAGAAGAACGGCGACCTGGGCCTGGAATACATCGAGTCGGTATGCCGCGAGATCGGCTACGTGCTGCGCGACAAGGCCAGCCGTCACACCGTGGTGGTGCGCAGCACCGTGCTGCCGGGCACCGTGAAGAACGTGGTCATCCCGATTCTGGAAGACTGCTCGGGCAAGAAGGCCGGCGTCGACTTCGGCGTCGCGGTCAACCCAGAGTTCCTGCGCGAAAGTACCGCGATCAAGGACTACGACCAGCCGCCGATGACCGTCATCGGCGAACTGGACAGCGCCAGCGGCGACGTGCTGCAGGCCCTGTACGAAGAGCTCGACGCGCCGATCATCCGCAAGCCGGTCGAAGTGGCCGAGATGATCAAGTACACCTGCAACGTCTGGCACGCGACCAAGGTCACCTTCGCCAACGAGATCGGCAACATCGCCAAGGCCGTCGGCGTCGATGGCCGCGAGGTGATGGACGTGGTCTGCCAGGACAAGGCGCTGAACCTGTCGCAGTACTACATGCGCCCAGGCTTCGCCTTCGGCGGCTCGTGCCTGCCCAAGGACGTGCGCGCCCTCACCTACCGCGCCGCCAGCCTCGACGTGCGCGCCCCGCTGCTCGACTCGCTGATGCGCAGCAACGAATCCCAGGTGCAGAACGCCTTTGACATCATCGAGAGCCACGACAAGCGCAAGGTCGCCCTGCTCGGCCTTTCGTTCAAGGCCGGCACCGACGACCTGCGCGAAAGCCCGCTGGTGGAGCTGGCCGAACGCCTGATCGGCAAGGGCTACCAGCTCGACATCTACGACCAGAACGTCGAGTACGCCCGTGTCCACGGCGCCAACAAGGACTACATCGAGTCGAAGATCCCCCACGTTTCCTCCTTGCTCAACGCCAACTTCGAGCAGGTGGTGGACAACGCCGAGATCATCATCCTGGGCAACCGTGACGAGCAGTTCCGCGCCCTGGCCCAGCAGGCACCGGAAGGCAAGCAGGTGATCGACCTGGTCGGTTTCATGAGCAAGCCGACCTGCGCCACCAGCCGCACCGAAGGTATCTGCTGGTAAACCCGGCCGGGCGGCGCGTCCCTCCCCAGCGCGCCGCCCGCCCTCCCCCGAATTCTCGACGGATGCCGAACATGCAAAGGTTCCAGACCATGCTGCTGCAATGCGCCGGCTGGCTGCTCTACATGAGCCTGCTCATGCTGATCGCCCTGGCCCTGCCCAGCGATATCTTCGACTCGCAGTCGAAGCACTTCATCTTCCTGGTCGGTGCCGTCGGCATCTGGCGTTACTCCATGGGCGCCACCCATTTCATCCGCGGCATGATCTTCCTGTACATCGTGTACCCCTACCTGCGCCGCAAGGTGCGCAAGCTGGGCCAGGCGGCCGACCCGTCGCACGTGTACCTGATGGTCACCAGCTTTCGTATCGAGGCCCTGACCACCGCCCAGGTGTACAGCTCGGTGATCCGCGAGGCCATCGACTGCGGCTTCCCCACCACCGTGGTCTGCTCGCTGGTGGAGAAGTCCGACGAGCTGCTGGTGAAAAGCCTGTGGGCCAAGTACAACCCGCCGTCCCACGTGACCCTGGACATCGTGCGCATCGCCGGCACCGGCAAGCGTGACGGCCTGGCCTATGGTTTCCGCGCCATCTCGCGGATGCTGCCGGACGAAAACGCCGTGGTGGCGGTGATCGACGGCGACACCGTGCTGGCCGAGGGCGTGGTGCGCAAGACCGTGCCATGGTTCGGCCTGTACCCCAACGTCGGTGGCCTGACCACCAACGAGTTCTGCGAAGTGCGCGGCGGCTACATCATGAGCGAGTGGCACAAGCTGCGCTTCGCCCAGCGCCACATCAACATGTGCTCCATGGCACTGAGCAAGCGCGTGCTGACCATGACCGGGCGCATGTCGATGTTCCGCGCAAGCGTGGTGACCAACCCCGAGTTCATCGCCGACGTCGAGAGCGACTCGCTGATGCACTGGCGCCTGGGCCGCTTCAAGTTCCTCACCGGCGACGACAAGTCCAGCTGGTTCAGCCTGATGCGCCTGGGCTACGACACCTTCTACGTGCCCGATGCCGCGATCAACACGGTCGAGCACCCGCCGGAAAAAAGCTTCATCAAGGCCAGCCGCAAGCTGATGTACCGCTGGTACGGCAACAACCTGCGGCAGAACTCCCGCGCCCTGGGCCTGGGCGTCAAGCGCCTGGGGCTGTTCACCAGCATCGTGCTGCTCGACCAGCGCGTGTCGATGTGGACCAGCCTGCTGGGCCTGACCGTGGCGGTGATCGCCAGCTTCAAGTTCGGCCTGCAGTTCCTGCTGGTGTACCTGCTGTGGATCGGCATCACCCGGCTGATCCTCACCGTCATGCTGCTGTGCTCGGGCCACAACGTCGGCCCGGCCTACCCGCTGATCCTCTATTACAACCAGATCGTCGGCGCGGTGATGAAGATCTACGTGTTCTTCCGCCTCGACAAGCAGTCCTGGACCCGCCAGCCCACTGCCCTCAAGCGCGACCTCGCAAGTTTTCAACAATGGTTCAACACCTGGTCCTCGCGGACCATGACCTTCTCGGCCGCGAGCATCTTCGTCGCCGTGCTGTTCATGGTCGTGTGAGCCCCCGGATCGGACAACAGGAACGAATATCGCCATGAATACCGCCGTGAACGTCAATGTCGTGCATGAATCCGAAGCGCAGCGCCAGCACGCCCGGGTGCGCATCCCCGCCAAGCTGCGCTACCTGGATGGCAACCGCGAAGCGCAGGAGGTGAAGGTTGACGACCTGTCCGCCGGAGGCCTGTCCTTCCACGCGAAGAAACCACTGCCGGAAGGCGAAGTGCTGCGCGGTCGCCTGCAGTTCGTGGTCGACAACCTCGGCCTGTCGATGGACGTCGAACTGCTGGTGCGTACCAGCAGCCGCGAGACCGGCCGCACCGGTACCGAGTTCCAGAACCTCGAGCCGCGCGACATCGCCACCCTGCGCCACATCATCACCAGCCACCTGTCCGGCGAGCTGATCAGCGTCGGCGATGTGCTCAGTACCCTGCAGCGCGACAACTTCACCAAGGCGCGCAAGCAGAAGGACGGTGGCTCCGGTCTTTCCGCCTTCGGCCGCCTGCGCGCGGTCACCGTGACCGCCGGGGTGTTCGTGGTCGGCCTGGTGGCCTTCGGCTTCGTCGCCAAGTCGCTGTACGGCCTGTACTTCGTCAGCCATGCCGAGGCCGGCGTGGTCGCGGTGCCCACCACCAACGTCACCATGCCCCGCGACGGCAGTCTGCAAAGCCTGGTGGAGAACGGCGCGACCGTGGCCAAGGGCGCGCCGCTGGCGACCTTCAACACCAGCATGCTCGACCTGCTCAAGGGCCACCTGGACGACGCTCAGCTGGAGCCGGCCAAGGTCGAGGAACTGTTCGGCAAGCAGCTCTCCGGCACCCTCACCAGCCCATGCGACTGCGTGGTCTCGCGCCAGCTGGTGGATGACGGCCAGTACGCCAGCAAGGGCCAGCCGGTGTTCGCGCTGATCCCGCGCACCAGCGTCCCGACCATCGAGGCGCGCTTCAGCTATCGCCAGTTCGACGAAGTGAAGCCGGGTACCCAGGTCAACTTCCAGATCGCCGGCGAGGACGAAGTGCGCACCGGGCGGATCACCGGTAGCTCCAGCCTGGACACCGACAACCTGGCCTCCGACATCCGCGTGCAGATCAAGCCCGACGGCGGCCTGCCGGCCGAGCTCGCCGGGCGCCCGGCCGCGGTCAACAGCGACCGTGGCCCGTCGCTGAACTGGCTGATCGACAAGGCCGTGGCCCGTGGGCTGTAAGAGGATCATGCCGATGACCAGCAGACACCCCGGCTCCCACAGTGAGGCCTTCAGCCTCGGGTTATGCACCCTGGCCCTGGCCATCACCCTGGCCGGCTGCGCCGGCCTGCCCGACCAGCGCCTGGCCAATGAAGCGCTCAAACGCGGCGACACCGCCACCGCCGAGCGCAACTACAAGGCTCTGGCCGAGCTCGGCTACAGCGATGCCCAAGTAGGCCTGGCCGATATCCAGGTCGCCACCCGCGACCCGGCGAAACTCAAGGAGGCCGAAGCCACCTACCGCGCCGCCGCCGCCACCTCGCCCCGTGCCCAGGCGCGTCTCGGCCGCCTGCTGGTGGCCAAGCCCGACAGCACCCAGGCCGAGCGTGAAGAAGCCGAGTCGCTGCTCAAACTCGCCGCGCAACAGGGCGAAGGCAACACCCTGATCCCCCTGGCGATGCTCTACCTGCAGTACCCGCAGAGCTTCCCCAAGGTCAACGCCCAGCAGCAGATCGACCAGTGGCGCGCCGCCGGCAACCCCGAGGCGGGCCTGGCCCAAGTCCTGCTGTACCGCACCCAGGGCACCTACGACCAGCACCTGGACGATGTGGAGAAGATCTGCAAGGCGGCACTGGCCAGCACCGACATCTGCTATGTCGAACTGGCCACCGTCTACCAGAAACGCGCCCAGCCCGACCAGCAGGCTGCTCTGCTCGAACAACTCAAAGCCGCTCATGCCCGTGGCGCCGTGCCGGCCACCCGGGTCGACAGCGTCGCCCGGGTACTGGCCGACCGCAGCCTCGGCCAGACCGACGAGAAGACTGCCAAGGACCTGCTCGAGCAGGTCGCACCGGCCAACCCGGCATCCTGGGTGAGCCTGGCGCAACTGCTCTACGACTTCCCCGAGTTGGGCGACACCGACCAGCTGATGGCCTACATCGACAAGGGCCGCGAGGCCGAGCAGCCCCGCGCCGAACTGCTGCTGGGCCGGCTCTACTACGAAGGCAAGACCGTGCCCGCCGACGCGCAGAAGGCCCAGGAGCACCTGCAGGCCGCCGCCGATGCCGGCGAGGTGAGCGCCGACTACTACCTTGGCCAGCTCTACCGCCGTGGCTACCTGGGCCAGGTCGAACCACAGAAAGCCGTGGACCACCTGCTCGCCGCCGCCCGCGGTGGCCAGAACAGCGCCGACTACGCCTTGGCCCAGCTGTTCAGCGAAGGCCACGGCATCCGCCCGGCGCCGACCAATGCCTGGGTATTCGCCCAGCTCTCACAGGTCAACCCGACCCCGCAGTCGACCGAACTGCTGCAACAGCTCGACCAGCAGCTCACGCCCGACCAGCGCAACCAGGCGCAGAACCTGCTGGCGCAGGAGAAGCGGGCGCGCGGCAGCATGGCCCAGGGCGCCAACAGCACCCTGGCCATCGAAGCGCTGCAGGACGAGAAAGACGACGTAGACGCCGAGGATTCGCTATGACGCTCAACCCCTTCGTGAAAGCCGGCATCGGCCTGGGCTTCGCCCTGCTGTGGTCGATGCCGACCCTGGCGGCCGAAACCGCGCAGAAGAACTTCGGCCTCGACGTGAAGATCACCGGCCAGTCCGAGGACGACCGCGACCTGGGCACCCGCTCCGGCGGCGACGTCAACGGCCTGGGCCTGGACCTGCGGCCCTGGGTGTACGGCGAGCGCGGCCACTGGAGCGCCTTCGCCATGGGCCAGGCGGTGGCCGCCACCGACATCATCGAGACCGACACCCTGCGCCAGAACGACGACGGCACCACCATCGACAACGGCGACGACAGCCGCAAGCCGGACAAGAGCTACCTGGCCATGCGCGAGTTCTGGATCGGCTACAGCGGCCTGACCCCCTACCCCGGCGAGCAGCTGCGCTTCGGTCGCCAGCGCCTGCGCAGCGACGACGGCATGTGGCGCGACACCAACATCGAGGCGCTGAACTGGACCTTCGACACCACCCTGCTCAAGGCCGACCTGGGCGTGGCCCAGCGCTTCAGCGAATACCGCACCGACCTCACCGAGCTGGCCCCGGAGGACAAGGACCGCACCCACGTCTACGGCAACGTCGCCACGCAGTGGACACCCGGCCACTGGGTCGGCCTGCGCGCCCACCACACTCATGACGGCGGCAGCCTGAAAAGCCCCGGCGAAACCGTCGACGCCCTCGACAAGACCCGCACGGGCGACCTGACCTGGCTGGGCCTGGAAGCCAACAGCGACGCCTACAACTGGCGCAACGACCACACCGTCAACTACTGGGGCAGCGTCACCTGGCTGACCGGCGATCGCGACACCCTCAGCAGCCAGGCAGTGGGCAACGACCAGGTCGCCACCGGCAAGCAGAGCGGCGACGTCAACGCCTGGGCCACCGACCTCGGCATCCGCCTGCGCCTGGACCCGCAATGGCAGGTCGGCGCGGCCTACGCCCGGGGCAGCGGTGGTGGCGGCAGCGACGGTTCGAACAACTTCGAGCAGACCGGCCTTGAGAGCAACCGCTCCAACTTCACCGGCACCCGCTCGCGCGTGCACCGCTTCGGCGAAGCGTTCCGCGGCGAGCTGGGCAACCTGCAGGCGGCCACCCTGTTCGCCTCCTGGCAACTGCGCGACGACTACGACGCCAGCTTCATCTACCACAAGTTCTGGCGCGTCGACGGCAAGCAGAACATCGGCTCCAGCGGCATCAACGCGGTGGTCGACGACGGCGGCATCAGCCGCCCGCTGGTGCAGGGCGAGAAAGACCTGGGCCAGGAGATGGACGTGGTCGTCACCAAGTACTTCAAGCAAGGCCTGCTGCCGGCCTCGATCAGCCAGTCGATCGACGAACCGTCGGCCCTGGTACGCCTGCGCGCCGGTGTGTTCAAGCCAGGCGACGCCTATGGCAAAGAGGCCGACTCGTACATGCACCGCGCCTTCGTCGACGTGATCTGGCGCTACTGAGGCCGGGAGAGGAAATCCATGAACCTGCACCCGAACCTTCGCCACAGCCTGCTCGCCAGCGCCCTGCTGCTGGCCGGCGGCCTTGCCCAGGCCGCCGAGCCCGAGATGGCCAAGGGGCTGCAACAGGCCAAGACCTACACCGTGTCCAGCGCGCCAATCGAGCCGCTGAAGATGGCCCCGCCCAAGCTGCCTGACCTGTCCGGCTATACCGCCGAGGCCGTGCAGAAGAAGATCGACCGCCGCCACAAGGGCAAGGTCAGCGTGCGCCGCATGCTCCAGGAGGACACCCTCAAGGAGTTCATCGGCGGCGACAACAAGGGCGCCGAGTGGGTGCGTCGCCAGCACGGCATTCCCCAGGCGATCTTCGTCGACGACGGGCATGTCGACCTGGTGGAGCTGAGCAAAAAGGTGCCCGGCCAGTACCTGCGCGAGACCGCGCCAGGTGTCTACCTCGCCCGCCTGCCGATCGTGGTCGGGCGCAAGGGCGTGCTGGAGATCGACGGCAAGGTCAAGGAGCTGCGCCTGTCCGAAGAAGGTGGGTCGTTCATCGTCAACGACGGCAAGCTGTTTGTCAGCGATACCCAGGTGACCGGCTGGCGCGAGCAGGCCAATGGCCCGGCGACCTTCCGCAAGCCCGATGAATTCCGCCCGTTCCTGCTCAGCTGGGGCGGCACCGAGACCTATATCGTCAACAGCAAGATGGCCAGCTTCGGCTACGCCAAGTCCAAGTCGTACGGGGTGAGCATCTCGCAGTACACGCCGAACATGGCCAAGCAGATGGGCCGCCCGGAACCCACCGGCTGGATCATCGGCTCCGAGTTCAGCGACATGTGGTACGGCTTCTACTGCTACGAGACCCAGGACTTCGTGATCAAGGACTCGACCTACCGCGACAACATCGTCTACGGCATCGACCCCCACGACCGTTCGCACCGCCTGATCATCGCCGGCAACACCGTGTACGGCACCAAGAAGAAGCACGGGATCATCGTTTCGCGCGAGGTCAACGACAGCTGGATCATCAACAACAAGAGCTACGACAACAAGCTCTCGGGGGTGGTGATCGACCGCAACAGCGTCAACAACCTGATCGCCTACAACGAGATCTACCGCAACCACACCGACGGCATCACCCTGTACGAGAGCGGCGACAACCTGATCTGGGGCAACAAGCTGATCAACAACCGTCGCCACGGCATCCGCGTGCGCAACAGCGTGAACATCCGCCTGTACGAGAACGTCGCCATGGCCAACGGCCTGGTGGGCGTGTACGGGCACATCAAGGACCTCTCCGACACCGACCGCGACATCGCCCTCGACCCGTTCGACACCAAGGTGTCGCTGATCGTGGTCGGCGGCGAGCTGGCGGCCAACGGCTCTGGCCCGCTGTCGATCGACTCGCCCCTGTCGGTGGAGCTGTACAAGGTGTCGATGCTGATGCCGCGCAAGGCCAACGGCATCAGCTTCAACGGCGTGCTCGGCGAGCGCCAGGACGAAATCCTCGACCTGCTGGTGCGCCAGCAGAAGGCCGTGCTGATCGACCCGGTCGAACGCCAGACCGAAATGATCGACTAAGGAAGCCCAGACCATGACTCCACACCTGATGAAACTGCTGGGCCTGTCCGCCGCCCTCCTGGCCATCAGCCAGGGCGTGCGCGCCGATGAGGTCAAGGCGCCGACCTTCAGCGCCGAGCCCTGCTGCCAGCTGTGCCCCGAGGCCCACGACGCCAGCCGCTACACCACGCGCTACCAGCAGAACTTCACCACCCTGGTGCAGGCCCAGGGCGACTGGCTGTTCCGTACCCGCGAAGACCTGCGCACCGAGTTCGACACCACCCCGGGCGGCTACAAGCGCCTGCAGCAGGTGCACGACGCCTTCAAGAAGCGCGGCGTCGAGCTGGTGGTGGTGTACCAGCCGACCCGGGGCCTGGTGAACCGCAACATGCTCAACCCCGAGGAGAAGGCCGCCTTCGATTACCAGAAGGCTCTGCGCAACTACCAGGCCATGCTCCAGCGCTTCGCCAAGATGGGCTACAACGTGCCCGACCTGTCGCCGCTGACCAACGAGCAGCTGGCCGCGGCCGACCAGGGCAAGGACTTCTACTTCCGCGGCGACCAGCACTGGACGCCCTACGGCGCCGAGCGCGCGGCGAAGATCGTCGCCGATACCGTGCACCGGATGCCGGCCTTCGAAGGCATCCCGCGCAAGGAATTCGAGACCAAAAAATCCGGACGCATGGGCAAGACCGGCACCCTGCACAACGTCGCCGGCCAGCTGTGCGGCACCAGCTATGCGGTGCAGTACATGGACCAGTTCGCCACCGAGCCCAAGGGCGGCGCCAGCGGCGGCGACGACCTGTTCGGCGATTCGGGCAACGCGCAGATCACCCTGGTCGGCACCAGCCACAGCGGCAAGAACTACAACTTCTCGGGCTTCCTCGAGCAGTACATCGGTGCCGATGTGCTCAACGTCGCCTTCCCCGGCGGCGGCCTGGAAGGTTCGATGATCCAGTACCTGGGCAGCGAGGAGTTCCAGAACAACCCGCCGAAGATCCTGATCTGGGAGTTCTCCCCGCTCTACCGCCTGGACCAGGAAACCATCTGGCGGCAGATCCTCGGCCTGCTCGACGACGGCTGCGACGACCGTCCGGCCCAGATGAGCGCCAGCGCCACCCTCAAGCCCGGCAAGAACGAGCTGATGGTCAACGGCAAGAACGGCGTGATCAAGGACCTGGTCAACCGCAACCACCAGCTCGACATCAAGTTCGAGGACACCTCGGTGAAAGTGCTGCAGGCCACCCTGTGGTACCTCAACGGCCGCCACGAGGACATCAAGATCGAGAAGCCCGAGACCTCCGACACCGATGGGCGCTTCGTCTTCCAGATGCGCGAGGACGAAGACTGGGCAGGCCAGAACCTGCTAGCCCTGGAGGTCCAGGGGCCGGAAAGCGGCACGCAGAAAGTCGAAGCCAAACTCTGCAAACGCAACAACTTCGCCAGCCCCGCGCAGCACACCGCGCAAGCTGGCCAGTGAGGCGACCATGACCACCATCAGCAGCAAGACCGCTCCCGCCCTGCTCGCCCTCGCCCTGTTCGGCGGCGCGGCGCAGGCCGCGCTGGTACCGCCCCAGGGTTACTACGAGGGCATCGAAAAGCTCAAGACAGGCGACGGCAATTTCCGCTGCGAAGCCGCGCCCAAGCCCTATACCGGCGCGCTGCAGTTTCGCAGCAAGTACGAAGGTTCGGACAAGGCCCGGGCGACGCTCAATGTCGCCTCGGAAAAAGCCTTCCGCAAATCCACCGAGGACATCACCACCCTCGAGAAAGGCGTCAGCAAGATGGTAGGCCAGTACATGCGCGACGGCCGCCCGGCACAACTGGACTGCGCCTTGACCTGGCTCGACACCTGGGCACGCGCCGATGCGCTGATGTCCACCGATTACAACCATACCGGCAAGTCCATGCGCAAATGGGCCCTGGGCAGCATGAGCGGCTCGTGGCTGCGCCTGAAGTTCTCCAACTCGCAGCCACTGGCGGCGCACCGCGCCGAAGCCGAGCAGATCGAGAAATGGTTCGTGCGCCTGGCGCGCCAGACCGTGCGCGACTGGAGCGACCTGCCGCTGGACAAGATCAACAACCACAGTTACTGGGCGGCCTGGTCGGTGATGGCCACCGCCGTCGCCACCGACCAGCAGGATCTGTTCGACTGGGCGGTGAAGGAATACAAGGTCGGTGTCAACCAGATCGACGAGCAGGGCTTCTTGCCCAACGAGGTCAAGCGCAAGCAACGCGCCCTGGCCTACCACAACTACGCCCTGCCGCCGCTGGCGATGATCGCCAGCTTCGCCCAGGCCAACGGCGTGGACCTGCGCAAGGAAAACAATTTCGCCCTGCAACGGCTTGGCGAAGGCGTGCTGGCCGGTGCCCGCGACCCTGTTCATTTCAACACCCGCGCCGGCGTGAAGCAGGACCTCAAGGACCTGAAGATCGACAGCAAGTACGCCTGGCTCGAGCCGTGGTGCGCGCTGTACCAGTGCGTCGGCGACACCCTCGAGCGCAAGCATGACATGCAGCCGTTCAACAGTTTCAGGCTGGGGGGCGATGTGACGCGGGTCTATGACCCGGGCGCAGAAAAGAAGTAAGGCCAGGGGCCGCTTTGCGGCCCATCAATGGTTTAGGCAACAAAGGTTTCCCCTGCATTTTCGCGGGGGGTTTGGGGGGCGCCGTGCCCCAGGTGCTGTGCATAACTAGGAGAACCGGGATGGTCTTCTCGTCCAACGTGTTCCTGTTCCTGTTCCTGCCGGTTTTCCTCGGCTTGTACTACGTGAGCGGGAACCGCTATCGCAACCTGCTGCTGCTGGTTGCCAGCTACATTTTCTACGCCTGGTGGCGGGTGGACTTCCTCGCCCTGTTCGCCGGGGTCACCCTGTGGAACTACTGGATCGGCCTGAAGGTCGGCGCCGCCGGCGTGCGCACCAAGCCCGCGCAGCGCTGGCTGCTGCTGGGCGTGGGCGTCGACCTGTGCATCCTCGGCTACTTCAAGTACGCCAACTTCGGCGTCGACAGCCTCAACGCGATCATGACCTCGATGGGGCTGGAGCCGTTCATCCTCACCCACGTGCTGCTGCCGATCGGCATCTCGTTCTACATCTTCGAGTCGATCAGCTACATCATCGACGTGTACCGCGGCGACACCCCGGCCACCCGCAACCTGATCGACTTCGCCGCCTTCGTGGCGATCTTCCCGCACCTGATCGCCGGCCCCGTGCTGCGCTTCAAGGACCTGGTCGACCAGTTCAACAACCGCACCCATACCCTGGACAAGTTCTCCGAAGGCTGCACCCGCTTCATGCAGGGCTTCATCAAGAAAGTGTTCATCGCCGACACCCTGGCGGTGGTCGCCGACCACTGCTTCGCCCTCGAGAACCCCACCACCGGTGACGCCTGGCTCGGCGCGCTGGCCTACACCGCGCAGCTGTACTTCGACTTCTCCGGCTACAGCGACATGGCCATCGGCCTGGGCCTGATGATGGGCTTTCGCTTCATGGAGAACTTCAAGCAGCCCTACATCAGCCAGTCGATCACCGAGTTCTGGCGGCGCTGGCACATCAGCCTGTCGACCTGGCTGCGCGACTACCTGTACATCACCCTGGGCGGCAACCGCAAAGGCACCTTCAACACCTACCGCAACCTGTTCCTGACCATGCTGCTGGGCGGGCTGTGGCACGGCGCCAACTTCACCTACATCATCTGGGGCGCCTGGCACGGCCTGTGGCTGGCCATCGAGCGCGCACTGGGGCTGGACACCAACCCGCAGCGCTTCAACCCGGTGAAATGGGCCTTCACCTTCCTCCTGGTGGTGGTCGGCTGGGTGATCTTCCGCGCCGAGAACCTGCACGTGGCGGCGCGCATGTACGGCGCCATGTTCAGCTTCGGCGACTGGCAGCTGTCGGAACTCAACCGCGCCAACCTCACCGGCCTGCAGGTGGCCACGCTGATCGTCGCCTACCTGAGCCTGGCGTTTTTCGGCCTGCGCGACTTCTACCGCAATGCAACGCCCGCGCCCAAGGCCACCCCGGTGCAGATCAACGCCGACGGCTCGGTGGGCCTGGACTGGACGCGGATCATGACCCGCGCCCTGGTCCTGCTGCTGTTCGCCGCCTCGGTGCTCAAGCTCTCGGCGCAGAGCTACTCACCGTTCCTGTACTTCCAGTTCTGAGGCCTGAATCATGAACCGGACACTTCGCATCACCTATTCGCTGACGTTCATGGGCCTGCTGGTCGGGCTGGGCGCATGGTCGGTCGGCGGGCTGGAAAGTTTCAACCGCACAGGGCAGATGACCCTGCTCGACGGCAAGCTCGCCAAGGCTGCCGAAACCCACTACGACGAGCAGTTCCCGATCAAGCGCGTCGGCACCAACCTGTGGGCCGCGCTGGACTTCAAACTGTTCAACGAAGGCCGCCCCGGCGTGGTGCTGGGCCGCGACCAGTGGCTGTTCACCGACGAGGAGTTCAAGCCCACCGCCGGCGCGCAGCAACAGATACAGGACAACCTGGCACTGGTGCGTGGAGTGCGTGACGCACTGCAACGCCAGGGCGTGCAACTGGTGCTGGCGATCGTCCCGGCCAAGGCCCGCCTCTATTCCGAATACATCGGCAAGGAGGCGCCGGCCAGCCTGCACGACGAGCTGTTCAACCAGTTCCACGCCCAGGCGCGCCAGGCCAATGTGTTCGCCCCCGACCTGCTGGCGCCGCTGGAGCAGGCCAAGGCCCGCGGCCAGGTGTTCCTGCGTACCGACACCCACTGGACGCCGATGGGCGCCGAAGTGGTCGCGCAATCGCTGGCCGAAGCCGTCGATCGCCAGCAGCTGCTCACCGGCGAGCCCCAGGCGTACATAACCGAGGCCGGCGCCAGCGCGCCGTACAAGGGCGACCTGACCAACTTCCTGCCGCTGGATCCACTGTTCAGCAACCTGCTGCCCACCCCCGACACCCTGCAACAACGCAAGACCCACCCGGTGCAGGCCGAAGGCGACGATGCGCTGTTCGCCGACAGCCGGATCCCGGTGGCGCTGGTGGGCACCAGCTACAGCGCCAACCCGCACTGGAACTTCCTCGGCGCCCTGCAGCAGGCGTTGCACAGCGACGTCGCCAATTACGCCGAGGACGGCCACGGCCCGCTGCTGCCGATGCTCAAGTACCTGCAGAGCGATGCATTCAAGAACGCCCCGCCACAGGTCGTGGTGTGGGAATTCCCCGAACGGTATCTGCCAATGAAGAACGACCTCAGCGCCTTCGATCCGCAGTGGATCGCGCAGCTGAAGAACTCCCGTCAATCCGAAGAAAACCTGGCCCTGTCGTCCAACCGGACGGACCACTGAAGATAGAGAGGAATACGCACATGACCACCAAGACTTCCATTGCCAAAGCCCTCACCCTCGCCGCCGGCCTGTCCCTGGCCTCGCTGCAGGCCTTCGCCGGCGCCGATGCCGCCCTCTATGGCCCGAGCGCGCCGAAAGGCTCGACCTTCGTGCGCCTGTACAACGCCGCCAGCAGCCCCGCCGCCGCGTCGGTCGGCAACACCCAGATCAAGCAGGTCGGCGCCCAGGCCAGCAGCGACTTCAGCTTCCTGCCCGGCGGTGACTACACCGCCCAGGTCGGCGGCAAGAGCGTCCCGGTGAAGCTCGCCGCCGACAAGTACTACACCCTGGTCAACAGCAGCAGCGGCAACCCGCAGCTTATCGAAGAGCCGCCGTTCAAGAACAAGCAGAAGGCCCTGGTGCGGGTGCAGAACCTCAGCGACCAGTCGCTGACCCTGAAGACCGCCGACGGCAAGACCGAAGTGGTCAGCCCGGTGGCCGCCAAGGGCCGTGGCGAGCGCGAGATCAACCCGGTCAAGGTCAACCTGGCCCTGTATCAAGGCGACAAGAAAGTCGGCGACGTCAAACCCGTCGCCCTGGCGCGCGGCGAAGCCGCCGTGCTGTATGTCACCGGTTCCGGCAATAGCCTGTCGCCGGTATGGGTCACTCGCCCCGTGGCTAGCAACTGATTCCCCTGCCTCTAAACGACTATTGGAGAAACATGATGATCCCGGTAATTCTTTCTGGTGGTAGCGGTTCGCGTCTGTGGCCTCTGTCGCGCAAGCAGTTCCCCAAGCAGTTCCTGGCCCTGACCGGCGAACACACCCTGTTCCAGCAGACCATCGAACGCCTGGTGTTCGATGGCATGGACACGCCTATCGTGGTCTGCAACAAGGACCACAAGTTCATCGTCCAGGAGCAGTTGAACGCACTGCAACTGCAAACCCAGGCCATCCTCATGGAGCCGTTCGGCCGCAACACCGCGCCGGCGGTGGCCATGACCGCGATGAAACTGGTCAACGAAGGCCGTGACGAGCTGATGCTGGTGCTGCCGGCCGACCACGTGATCGAGGACCAGAAGGCCCTGCAACGCGCCCTGGCCCTGGCCACCGTGGCCGCCGAGCGCGGCGAGATGGTGCTGTTCGGCGTACCGGCGACCAAGCCCGAGACCGGCTACGGCTACATCCGCTCGAGCCAGGACGCGCTGCTGCCCGAGGGCGTGGCGCGGGTCGCGCAGTTCGTCGAGAAACCCGACGAGAAGCGCGCCAACGAGTTCGTCCGCGCCGGCGGCTACTTCTGGAACAGCGGCATGTTCCTGTTCCGCGCCAGCCGCTTCCTCGAAGAGCTGAAAAAGCACGACCCGGACATCTACGACACCTGCCTGCTGGCCCTGGAGCGCAGCCAGGAGGACACCGATGCGCTGAGCATCGACGAAGCCACCTTCGCCTGCTGCCCGGACAACTCCATCGACTACGCGGTAATGGAGAAGACCCAGCGCGCCTGCGTGGTGCCGCTGTCGGCCGGCTGGAGCGACGTCGGTTGCTGGTCGTCGCTGTGGGACGTGCACGAGAAGGATGCCGACGGCAACGTCACCAAGGGCGACGTGGTGGTGCAGGACAGCCGCAACTGCATGATTCACGGCAACGGCAAGCTGGTGTCGGTGATTGGCCTTGAGAACATCGTGGTGGTCGAGACCAAGGACGCCATGATGATCGCCCACAAGGACAAGGTTCAGGGGGTCAAGCAGCTGGTCAACACCCTCGACGCCCAGGGCCGCACGGAAACCCAGAACCACCTGGAGGTGTACCGCCCGTGGGGCTCGTACGATTCGGTGGACATGGGCGGGCGCTTCCAGGTCAAGCACATCACCGTCAAACCCGGCGCCAGCCTGTCGCTGCAGATGCACCACCACCGCGCCGAGCACTGGATCGTGGTGTCCGGCACCGCCGAGGTAACCTGCGACGAGAACGTGTTCCTGCTCACCGAGAACCAGTCGACCTACATCCCCATTGCCTCGGTGCACCGCCTGCGCAACCCGGGCAAGATCCCGCTGGAAATCATCGAGGTGCAGTCCGGTAGTTACCTGGGCGAGGATGATATCGAACGCTTCGAGGATGTGTATGGGCGGACTTCGACGCCGGTGGAGCGTGGGGTTTCGGTGAAGACCATCGCGCAGTAAGCCTGGGGCATCTTCGCGGGGCAAGCCCGCTCCCACGCTGTGAACTCCCCCCGGGGAAATGCAGTACACAGCGTGGGAGCGGGCTTGCCCCGCGATTGCGTTTTTGAGGCCTGCACAATTTGCGGCTAGGATGGTCGAACCCTCGCCACCAAGGCTTGCCCCACCATGATCATCGGCGCCCTGCTCGTTCTCACCTGGCTGGTCCTGCTGCTGCGCTACCCGGCCAAGGCCCTGCCGATTTCCATGGCTGGCGTCTTTGGCCTGGGGCTGGTGGCGCTGTACGTGGTCTGGCAGGACACCCGCGAAGCCTCGCAACTGGCCCGCCTCGATATCCGCCTGGCCTACGCCCCCGACCAGTGCCCCGCCGACCGCGCCCTGCAGGTGCGCATGAAGAACGGCAACAAAGTCCCGCTCAGTGAACTGCGCTGGCGCGTCGGCGCCTATGCGCCGGGCGATACCGTGAACCTGGCCGAAAACACCTACGCCGCACCGCGCTATCGTGGCCCCGGGGAACTGCAACCGGGCGCCGAATGGAGCGATTGCCTGCCATTGCCACCGCTGCGCTCGGGCTATCGGCCACAAACACTGGAGTTCCGTGCCGAGCACCTGCAAGGTACATTCGCCAACTGAATCCTCCCTACCGAACACAGGCCCGCCCCATGCCCACCGTCCTGATCACCGGTTGTTCCAGCGGCATTGGCCGCGCCCTGGCCGACGCCTTCCGCGATGCTGGCCATGAAGTCTGGGCCACCGCCCGCAAGGCAAAGGATGTCGAACAACTGGCCGCCGCCGGTTTCAATGCCCGTCAACTGGACGTGAACGACGCCGATGCCCTCGCCCGCCTGGCAGAGGAGCTGCAAAGCCTCGACATCCTGATCAACAACGCCGGCTACGGCGCCATGGGCCCGCTGCTCGACGGCGGCGTCGAGGCCATGCGCCAGCAGTTCGAGACCAATGTCTTCGCCCTGGTCAGCGTGACCCGGGCACTGTTCCCGCTGCTACGCCGTTCCCGGGGGCTGGTGGTGAACATCGGCAGCGTGTCCGGTGTGCTGGTGACGCCCTTCGCCGGTGCCTATTGTGCGTCCAAGGCCGCCGTGCACGGACTGAGCGATGCCCTGCGCCTGGAGCTGGCGCCGTTTGGCATCCGTGTGATGGAAGTGCAGCCGGGGGCGATTGCCTCGCAGTTCGCCAGCAATGCGCAACAGCAGGCCGAGCAGGTGCTGGCGAGTGGTTCGCCGTGGTGGCCGCTGCGTGAGCAAGTACAGGCCCGGGCGAGGGCCTCGCAGGATCGGCCGACACCGGCGGCGGTGTTTGCCCAGGGATTGTTGGCGGCGACCCGCAAGTCGCCGGTGCCTGCGCTGGTGCGTATCGGCAATGGCAGCACGGCCTTGCCGTTGATGGCCCGGCTGTTGCCGCAGCGCCTGCTGGATTGGGTGTTGCGCAAGCGCTTCGGATTGTTGCGACCACTCTGACGTTATCGCGGGGCAAGTCGCATCGGCGCACCGCCGCTCCTACGCATGCCTGGGAGCCCCCGCGATACTGCTCAGACCTGATCGAACGCCTGCCAGCCTCCACCCAGCGCCTTGTACAGCCCCACCAGCGCCTGCGATACCGCCGCCGAACTGTCGGTCCACTGCTCCTCGCTGGCCAGCAACGCCGACTGCACCGTCAGCACGTTGAGAAAATCCACCGCCCCTTCCACGTACTGGCGCTGCGCGGTCTCCAGGGCGATGCGGTTCTGCCGCACCGCCTCGGCCAGGTGATCACGGCGCAACTGGCTGGCGTTGTACAGACGCAGCACATCGTCGATCTCATGCCAGGCGCCAAGCACCACCTTGCGGTAATTCAGCGCCGCCTCCTGCTGCTGGGCCTCGCGCAGCTCCAGCTGGCCCTTGAGCCGACCGCCCTCGAAGATCGGCAACGACAGCTGCGGCCCGAAGGCGAACCGGCGCGAGTCCCAGGCCCCGAGATCGGACAGTTGCATGGCCTGGAAACCGACACTCCCGGACAGGCGGATGCTTGGATAGAAATCGGCCTTGGCCACGCCGATGCTGGCGGTGGCCGCATGCAACCGGGCCTCGGCCTGGCGGATATCCGGGCGGCGCTCGGCCAGCTCCGACGGCACGCCGATGGCGAAACGCTGCTGCGGCGCGGGCAGCTCACCGCCCTGCAGCAGCTGGGCCTGCAAACTGCGCGGCGGTTCGGCGGCGAGCAGGCTCAGGGCATTGATCAGGTCGTCGCGACGCGCCTCCAGAGTCGGCAGGCGCGCCTCGATCGATGCCACCTGGGCGCTGGCCTGGGCGACATCGAGCCGGGTGGCGACACCTTCGGCCTGGCGGCCTTCGGACAGTTTCAGACTGTGCCGGGCGACCTTGAGGTTGTCCTGGGTGATATCCAGGGTGTGCTGCACGGCCCGCAGCTGGATGTAGTTGCCGGCAGTCTCCGACAACAGCGCCAACAGCACGCCTCGGCGGTCGTTTTCGGCCACCGCCACGCTCGCGTCGGCGGCCTCGACCTGGCGGCGCACGCGCCCCCACAGGTCCAGTTCCCAACCGGCGACCAAGTCACCCTGCCACAAGTTGTACGCCGACTTGCCGGCCTTGCCGGAGGGGTCGTTCAACCCTTCGGCGCTGTTGCGCGCCCGGCTGTAACCTGCGTTTGCATCCACCGTGGGCGTCTCGTCAGCCGCCACGGTGCTGCGCAAGGCGCGGCTCTGCAGCAGGCGGGCACTGGCCATCTGCAGGTCGAGGTTGCGCTCGGTGACTTTCTGGATCAGCGCGCTCAACTGGGCGTCGTGGAAACTGTCCCACCAGCGCAGTTCCATTGGCTCGGCGACCGGCTGGCTGGCCGCGGCCTCACCTTGCAACGAGGCCCAATCCTGAGGCGCTTCGCTGGCCGGGCTCTGGAAGTCCGGTCCGAGGGTGCAGCCGGCAAGCAACATGGCCAGCAGCAAAGGACTCAAGCGTGATGCCGCTTTCATCGCGCAGTCACCTCTTTACCGGCCAGCTTGTCACCCTGGGTGTCGATGACCGCCTCCACCGACATGCCCACCCGCAGACGCTCCAGCAACGGCTGGCCGTCATCGAAGACAATCTTCACCGGAATGCGCTGCACCACCTTGGTGAAGTTGCCGGTGGCGTTGTCCGGCTTCACAGCGGCGAAGGTCACGCCCGTTGCAGGGGCGATGCTCTCGACGCGGCCGTGGAGTTTCTCGCCGGAGAAGGTATCGACGCTGATGCTCACCGGCTGGCCCGGCTGCACGTGGGTCAACTGGGTCTCCTGGAAGTTGCCGACGATGTAGGCGCGCGCCAGCGGCACCACCGACAACAGCCGCGCGCCCGGGTTTACGTAGGCGCCTACACGCAGGGCGCGCTCGCCGACCATGCCGTCCACCGGCGCGGTGATGCGGGTGTAGGACAGATCCAGTCGGGCTTTCTCCAGGCCGGCCTCGGCCCGTTTCAGCTGGCCATCGGCACTGGCCACCTGGGCGCCGAGGATATCCACCTGCTTGCGCGTCGCCACCAGCGCCGCCTGGGTGTTGGCCAGCCGGGCGCGGGCCTGGTCAACGCCACTGCGCGCCTGCTGGGCATTCTGCACAGTGCCGGCGCCCTGCTCGGCCAGGCGGCTGTAGCGGGTCACCTCATGATCGGCGAAGGCCGCTTCGGCCTGGGCCGCCTTCACCGCGGCCTCGGCCTGGGCGATCAGCGAGGCCTGGCGCTCGAGGGTGGCGCGGGCATCCAGGCTCTGCGCCCTGGCCACCAGCAACTGGGCCTGGGCCGCGTCGAGGGCGGCCTGGTAGTCGCGCGGGTCGATGGTCGCCAGCAACTGGCCGGCCTTCACCTGCTGGTTGTCCTCCACCAGCACCTCCTTGATAAAGCCCGCCACCTTCGGCGCGACCACGGTGTAGTCGGCGGTTACATAGGCATCGTTGGTGCTCTGGCGATGGTCACTGCCGAACATCCAGGGGCCGACGATGGCGGCCAGCACGGCCACGGCGAGCACCGAGCCGATAAGGATTGTCTTGCGCTTGTTGGTCATTTCAAGGTCTCGGATTCATCCACGGATCAGGCCACCGCACGCGGCGGGAAAATCCGGGTAGGCACGAAGGGAATCAGGCAGATCAGGGCGACGGCGATACCCGCCATCACCAGGTACAGGTCGGCCGAGGTCAGCACCAGGGCCTGTTCATGGACGCGCTTGGCCAGGCCAGCGGCGTTGTCGTCGATCAGCGGGGCATTGCCCAGGCTGTCGACCAGGTGGTTGGAATGAAAATGCCGGCGCACGGTGCCCAGGGCGTCGAGCAAACCGCCGGCGATCACCGCCGACAGGCCCTTGACCGTGTTGAACCAGGCAGAGGCGAAGGGGCCTTCCTGCGGGGTCATGCCATTGGTGGACAGCATCAGCAGCGGCAGCACCGCCATGGGCTGACCGAACACCTGCAGCAGGTAGAACGGGTAGAAGTCGCCGCGGATCCACTGCGAGGTCAGCAGGCTGCTGCCCACGCACGAGGCCGCCAGCATGGCCAGGCCCATCGCCAACACCCAGCGGCAGTCCACCGCACGGATGTTGCACAACGCCGCGGTCAACGGCAGGGCGATCAGTTGAGGCATGGCCACCAGCATCATCAGCGGGCTGGTCTGCGCCGGGCGGTAGCCCTGGATCTGCGCCAGGTAGGCGGACGGAATGCTGCCCACGCCCGAGAGCACGACCAGCACCCCGGCCAGGGTCACCAGGGCGAAGCTCAGGTTGCGTCGCGTGAGCATGCGCAACTGGAAGAACGGCAGCGGCTCGGACCATTCGTTGAACATGAACAGCACCAGCAGCAACACGCCAACGCCGAGCAGCCAGCAAATCAGCGGCGAGTCGAACCAGCCCCAACGGTCGCCCAGCGACAGCCCGAGGACGATGCAACTGATCGCTGGCAGACCGAGCAACACGCCGCGCCAGTCCAGTTGCCTGAAGCGCTCGAGGCGCAGCGGATCCTGGGGCAGGCCCCAGCCGACGCAGGCGATCGCCAGCAGCGAGGGCAGGATGATCTGCCAGAACGCCCACTGCCAGCCGACGTACTCGGTCCACAGGCCCGCCAACGGCGTGCCGAGGTTCGGCCCGAAGGTGGCGGTCAGGGCGTAGCAGGCCAGGCCGTAGACCTTGATGCCCGGCGGCAGGAAACGCAGCGCCACGCTCATCAGCATCGGCGGCAAGGCGCCCGAGGCGAAGCCCTGCAGCACGCGCAGCAGCATCAGGCTGTGCAGGTTGGGGGCGAAGGGTTGGATCAGGCCAAGCACGGCGAACACGCCGACGGCGCTCATGGTGAAGCGGCGCAACGAAAAGGTGGTGGCCAGCCAGGGTGCGAAGGCCATGGCCGAGACCGAGGCGGCGGCATACACCGCCAACAGCCAGGCACCTTCGTCGGCGCCGATGCCCATGGCGCCACGAATGTCGCTCAGGGAAATCTTGGTCACCGCCTCGTTTAGCCCGGCGCACAGCACCGCCAGCAACACGCCGAACAGCCCGACCACTACCCGCAGGCCGAACGCCGTCTGCGCGGGGGCGGCCGGTGCGGGAGCGGCGGCCAGCGCGGCGCAGGGCGCGGTCAGGGAACTCATGGATAGACATCTCCAGCAACAAATTCAGGACTGGAGCAAGTCTAAGTAGGTCGAATACTGACGAAAACTGACTTGTTGGCAGGTTTATGTTGCGTCAGACGCAATCCATGAAGATTGCGCATCCTCTGTAGGAGACTGCCCAGCCCCTCGGGCACACTGTCGCGCAGGGAACTGTCCCCCTGTGGGAGCGGCCTTGTGTCGCGAAAGGGCTGCGCAGCAGCCCCAGGATTTCAGCGTTCATGCAAAGATCGTCGGGGCCGCTCTGCGGCCCTTTCGCGACACAAAGGCCGCTCCTACAGGGAACGCGCAGGGCTTGAAGCTGGCGTGGGCTCGCCCGCGCAGCAGGCGCGCATGGTCTGGCGCAACCAGCGATGCGCCGGGTCGTTGTCGAAACGCGGATGCCAGGCCTGCATCACCCGCACCCGCTCCAGCGGCACCGGGATCTCGAACGAGCGCAGCGGCAGGCCGAACTTGGTCACGCTGCCGAGGATGTTCGCCGGCATCGGCAGGATCAGGTCCGACTCCGGCAACGAGAACATCGCCGAATGGAAGCTCGGCGTGATCAGCGCCACCCTGCGCTGCACGCCATGGGTGCCCAGCTCCACGTCGATGGGGCCGTTGGCCCGTCCGCGTCGTGACACGCTGATCTGCGGATAGCGGGCAAAGCGCTCTGGGGTGATCCCGGCGTCGAAGATCGGGTGGTCGGCCCGCGCCAGCCCGACGAACCAGGTGTCGAACAGGCTCTGCACCTTGATCTCCGGCCCCATGTCGATACTCGAACTGACCACCAGGTCGATCTGCCCGTGGCGCAGCACCAGGTCATCGTCGCCCTGGTGCTCCGGGACGAAGCGCAGCACGGTGTTCGGCGCCTGCTCGAGCATCATGTGCAGCAGGCGCGCGCCATACAAGGCGATGAACAGGTCGTTGGTGCGGATGTTGAAGGCCCGGTCGAGGTTCGGCAGGTCGACCTCGTCGCCACTGCGAAACACCAGCCCGGCCTGCTCCACCAGCGCCCGGACCTGGTCGCGCAGGGCCAGTGCCCGTGGTGTCGGCACCAGACCACGGCCAGCGCGTACCAGGATCGGGTCGCCCATGGCCTCGCGGATCCGCCCCAGCGTGCGGCTCATGGCCGCCGGGCTCAGGTTCATGCGCTGGGCGGCGCCGACCACGCTGCCTTCGTCGAGCAGGGCATCGAGGGCGACGAGCAGGTTCATGTCCGGGAGTTGCATGGCCGTTTTCCGTGACAGCTGTGGGAAACGCGATGGTATCAGGTTGGTGGATTGCGTCAGGCGCAATGGCACCGTGCGTGAGGGGCCATTTATCCATGTGGGCGAATGAACAGAGAATGGTGTGGCCTCATCGCCGGCAAGCCGGCTCCCACTGGCAGCGCATCTCCCTGTGGGAGCCGGCTTGCCGGCGATCAGGCCAACACTGCCATCCATTCTCCAAAGGATTGCCCATGCCCCACCCGGTCCTGATCGCCATCGACGCCTCCCCCGCCAGCCACGCCCTGCTCGACCTAGCCCGCCGCTACTGCCGCCCGGGCGAACACACCCTGCACGTGCTGCTGGCCATCGACTCGACCTTCGCCGTACACGATCACCGGACGGCCTACACCGAGGAGGAGCTGGAGGAGTACCCCGCCGCCTGCGACGAACAGCAATTGGCCGAGCACGCCGTGAACAGCGCCGTGGGCATCCTGTGCGAAGCCGGCTTCGAAAGCCTGGGCTGCATGGTCGCCGGCCAGCCGGTTGAGGCGATCATCACCAAGGCCCGGGAGCTTGAATGCGAGCTGATCATCATCGGCCACCGCCACCTGTCGCGGGTCGGAAGGCTGCTGGATCCGTCGATCAGTGCCAAGGTGATTGATCGGGCACATGTACCCGTTCTGGTAGGCGTGCCGACTGACGTTGGCTGAAGTCTCGCGATAAGCTCACCGCCACCATCGCTTGGCAAGCCCGCTCCCAGAGCACCCTCATACTCGTGGGAGCGGGCTTGCCCCGCGATGGTCTGCTTGGATCACTCCGCGCTCGCCTTGACCACCACCGTGCACGTGGTCCCCGCCGCCAGCAGGAACCCTTCCGGCACTTCATCGATATGGATCCGCACCGGCACCCGCTGCGCCAGCCGCACCCAGTTGAAGGTCGGGTTCACGTCGGCGATCAGCTCACGGCTCTGCGGGTTGTCGCGGTCGTAGATGCCACGGGCGATGCTTTCCACATGCCCCTTGATGCGCTCGCCACTCATCATCTGCAGCTCGGCCACATCGCCCACCTTCACATGGGGCAGCTTGGTCTCCTCGAAGAAGCCGTACACCCAGAACGACTGCTCATCCACCACCGCCATCACCGCCTCGCCGGTGCGGGCATAGTCACCCTTGTGGATGTTCAGGTTGGTCACGTAGCCATCGACGGTGGCGACGATCTGCGTGCGCTTGAGGTTCAGCTCGGCAGCGGCGAGCTGGGCCTGGGCGTGCTGGTAGTCGGCCAGTGCCGAGCTGGCGATGTTGCTGGCGTCGTCGCGGTTCTCTTTCGAGATCACCAGGTTGTCCAGGTCGGCGCGGCGCTTGGCATTCACCTTGCGCATCTCCCAGGTGGCCTTGCGCGAGGCCACCAGCGCCTTGGCCTGGTCCACCGCCAGCTGGTAGTGCTCGGGGTCGATGCGGATCAGCACGTCGCCCTTCTTCACCCGCTGGTTGTCCTTGACCGGCACGTCCACCACATAGCCCGGCACATCGGCGGCGACGTTGATGATGTCGGCGCGCACCCGGCCGTCGCGGGTCCATGGCGTAGTCATGTAGTGCAGCCACAACTGGCGGCCGATCGCCACGGCAGCGGCCAGCACCAGCAGGGTGGCGATCAGGCTGAAGAACTTTTTCATTGCAGGATTCTCACCAGTAGAGCGACAGCGCCAGGGCGCCGAACAGGCAGACGAACAGCGACAGGCGCAACAGCGCCGGGTGCCAGAAGAAGCGATAGCCATCAACGCTTGCGATGAACCGGTCCAGCCCCCAGGCCAGGCCCAGGGCGAACAGGAACATCAAGGTCATGGTGGGCATGTACACGCCATGGAAGGCGATCTCACGGGGCATGGTGCATTCCTTTCGCCGGTGCCAGCGGCGACTGTGGGTCGAGCAGGGAGGATCGGATGAAGTGCAGGTAGCTCTGCGCCCGGCGCAGCACCGAGGTGTCGAAGTGCCGGGCGAAGGGTTCGTCGGTGGCCTGCACGCGGCTGATGGCGTGGTCCACCGCCACCAGGGCGCGCTCGTGGTTGCTGGCGCTGGGTTGCAGGAACAGCCGCGCCAAGGCCCGGCCCATCACGCGGATGGCCTGGCGCCAGGGCTGCGATTCGGCGTAGGCCGGGTGGATCGGCGCGCGATCCTGCTCCTTGCGCAGCTCGATGATGGCGTGGCCGATCTCCAGCACGGTGAACATCCAGCCCATCAACTCGCTCTGCACCTGCGGCTTGCCGGCGGCCAGGCCATAGGCCTGGTGCAGCAGGTCGCGGGTGCGGCTCTCGAACGCCGAGCCCAAACCGCGCAGGCGCCCGCCGATGGCGAACAGCACCTGCTCGCGCAGTTCCTGTTCCAGGCGGCTCCACAGCCAGCGGCTGTTGGGCGGCAGGATGATCGCCCCGGCCGCGGCGCAGACGAACATGCCGATGACCATGCCGATGTAGTCATTGATGAAGGTGTAGGGGTCGTAGATCGTCAGGTTGTTCGGCACCGAACCGATGGCGAAGAACACCAGCAGGCCCAGGCCGTAACCGGCATAGGCCGGGCGCGAAGCGAGGAACGCCCCAAGCACGAACACCGGCGCCAGCACCATGCACAGCAGCGCAAAACCGTCGATCCAGGGAAACACGAAGAACGTCTCGAAGAACCCGACGAAGGCGCCGATCGCCGTGCCACAGGCCATCTGGAACGACATGCGCTTGGGGTTCGGCGAGGCCGCAGACAGGCCCACGGTGACCGTGGCGATCAGGGTCATCATGGCGCCGCTGGGCCAGTCGCTGAGCAGCCAGTAGCTGCCCAGCAGAAGCAGCACCGCCGAGGCGCGCACGCCAGCGGCCAGCGATACCAGCCAGCTGGTCTGGGCCACGTAGGGCTCGTCCCACTGCTCGCGTTCGTGCTTGTGCACGGCCAGCGAGGCATGGGTCTCGGCATAGCTGTACATCTCGTCGACGAAGCGATAGAGCAGCTCGAAGGCGGTGTGGAAATCGAGCAGATCGGACTCGCTGGGGTTGGTCTGCAGGTACTCGGCGCGCAGGCCGCGCACCTGGGCCTGCAGGCCTTCCTTGTAGGTGCCCAGCTCCAGTGCCAGGCGCAAGGCATCAGCGTCGGTCAGAGCCCGACCGACATAAGGCTGCAGCAGCTCGGCCAGGGTGTCCAGGCCGGGCTCGATGGCGCCGACGATCTGCAGCGGGCCACGGGCGCGCAGGCGCTCGAGCAACCGGTGCAGGGCGTTGAAGCGCGTGGTGATGGCCATGAACTCGCTGTTCATCCGCACCAGGCGGCCGGAGCGTCGGCGCATGTGCGGATCTTCAAAGGCAGTGACGTTGCGCAGGCTCTCCAGGCCCACCGCCTCGGCGACAAAGCGCACGTTGCTGGTCTCGAAGCGGTCGCGCTGGCTGTCGCCGCGCAGCGCCTCGACCACCACCCCGGCGAACACGCCGAAGCGCTGGTACAGGGCGTTGCGCATGGCGGCACTGGCCGACTGCGGCAGGATCGCGGCGCTGACGAAGGTCGAGACGAGAATCCCCAGGGCGATCTCCAACACGCGCCACACCGCCGCCATGAACGCCTGGTCAGGGTGCTGCAACACCGGCAGGCCGATCATCGCCGCCGTATAACCGGCCAGCACGAAGCCATAGGCGCGGAAGGTGCGGTAGCGCATGGCCCCCGCCGAGCACAGGCCGACCCACAGTGCCAGGCTGGGCAGGAACAGCTCGGTGTTCTGCGGGAAGATCGCCATCAGCGCGACCATCATCGCCGAACCGGCCAGGGTGCCGAGCACCCGGTAGAAGCTCTTGGCAAACACATGACCGCTCTGCGGCTGCATGACGATGAACACGGTGATCATCGCCGTGCGCGGCTGCGGCAGCTCCAGGCGCATGGCCAACCACAGGGTGATGAACGCGGCGGCCAGCACCTTGAAGATGTAGACCCAGGTGACCCCGTCGGTGCGCGCCCAGGCGAAGAAACCCCGGCGCCATTCCAGGCTCCGCAGCCAGCGCAGGGGCAAGCTCGATGTCCTCATTCGGCGTGGTCCGGCTGATCGAAAATGGCCAGGGTGGCCGGGGTTTTCGGTGCGGCCTGACGCTGCTCATCCGGCACGTCCTTGCCCGCCTCCAGGCCGCCGCCCAGGGCGGTGACCAGCTCGGCGTGGGCGGCCAGGCGCGCGGCCTGCACCTGCTGCTGCAGCTGTTGCTGACGGAACAGCAGGGTCTGGGCGTTGAGCACGTTGAGGTAATCGGTCAGGCCACGCTGGAAGGCGACGGTGGCGATGTCGTAGGTCTTCTGCGCCGCGGCCACCGATTCGGCGGCGAAGTGCGCCTGCTCCTTCATCGACTCGCGGCGGATCAACTGGTCGGAGATGTTCTTCAACGCCCCGATCACCGTCTGGTTGTAGCGTGCCACGGCCACGTCATAGCCCGCCGAGGCCACGCCCAGCTGCGAGCGCAGGCGGCCGCCGTCGAAGATCGGCAGGCTGATGGCCGGCCCCACGTTGTAGTTGAACTTGCGCCCGGTGAGGAACTCCAGCGGGCCGCCGCCGGTGGCCATGAAGCCAAGGCCGCCGACCAGGTCGACATTGGGGAAGAAGCCGGCGTGGGCCACGTCGATGCCACGGGCCTGGGCCGCCACCTGCCAACGGCTGGCGACCACGTCGGGACGCTGGCCGACCAGTTCGGCGGGCAGGTTCGACGGCAGTTTCAGCGGCGCGCCGAGGGTCAGGGTCGGGCGTTGCAGCTTGGCACCCTCCCCCGGCCCCTTGCCGGCCAGGGCGGCCAGCTGGTTGCGGGTCAGGGCGATCTCCTCGTTGAGGCTGTCGATCTGGCGGTGGGTTTCCGGCAGCGGCGCCTCGGCCTGGCTGACCTCGAAATGGGTACCGATGCCGCCGTCCAGGCGACGCTTGGCCAGGGCGACGATCTGCTCCTGCTGCGCAAGTTCGGCCTGGACGATATCGCGCCGGGCGTAATGCAGGCTGAGCTGGATATAGGCGCGCACCACGTTGTTCTCAAGCTCCAACTGGGCCTGGCGCGCCTCGGCGACGCTCATGTGCGCCTGGTCCACGGCCTGCTCGCTGGCATTGCGCTCGCGGCCCCACAGGTCCAGGGCGTAGCTGAAGCCGATGGCGGCGTTGTTGTCCCAGGTGTTGGCGCCGGACAGCGCGCCCGGGCCGTAGAACTGATCCTCGGGCCAGTTGTGGCGCTTGAGCGTGGCGTTGCCGTTGGCCTGCAATTTTTCCGCCGACTCGACCACGCCGGCCAGCGCCTTGGCTTCCCGCACCCGCGCGGCGGCCATGGCCATGCTCGGGCTGCCGGCCAGCGCCTGGGCGATCCAGGCGTCCAGCTGCGGGTCGCCATAGTCGCGCCACCACTGCTGGGCCGGCCAGTGGGCGTCGCGCGCGGCCTCGCGGATCGCGGCGTCGGTGGTCAGTTGGTTGGCTTGGAGGGTCTTGCTTTGCGGGGCGATGCCCCAGGTTCCGATACAGCCGCTCAAGGTGAGACAAAGGGCACAGGCACTGAACGCATGGAGCGCTCTGATGTGGCGACGCGGCACAGCTGCGATTTCCCGAGGAAGAGGTGAAGGGGCCGGGCAATTCTAGGGGCGGGTTTCATTGGCGATAAGCGCAGATTCCTGCGAATCTTTGTTACCAAAACAGCGATAATCCGGCTTTAGTCGGAAGCGGAATTCCGCAACTTCATGTCACAATTTTGTCCTCTAAACCGAGAGTGACCCATGGACACCCTGCAAAACATGCGTGCTTTCAGTTGCGTGGCCCAGCTCGGCAGCTTCACCGCTGCCGCGGCGCAACTGGATACGACCACCGCGAACGTGTCGCGGGCGGTCTCCAACCTGGAAGCCCATCTGCAAACCCGCCTGCTCAACCGCACCACCCGGCGCATCGCGCTGACCGAGGCCGGCAAGCGCTACCTGATGCGCTGCGAACAGATTCTTACCTACGTGGAAGAAGCCGAGGCCGAGGCCAGCGACGCCCACGCTCGTCCTGCCGGGCAACTGAAGGTGCATTCGATGACCGGCGTCGGCCAGCACTTCGTGGTCGATGCCATCGCCCGCTACCGCGAGTCGCACCCGGACGTCACCTTCGACCTGACCATGGCCAACCGCGTGCCCGACCTGCTGGACGAGGGCTACGACGTGTCCATCGTGCTGGCCAGCGAGTTGCCCGACTCGGGCTTCGTCTCGCAGCGCCTGGGCATCACCTACAGCATCGTCTGCGCCTCGCCCGAGTACGTGGCCCGCCACGGCAGCGCGCACAAGCCGGCCGACCTGCTCAAGCATGCCTGCCTGCGCATGGTCAGCCCGGTGATCCCGCTGGAGAAGTGGCTGTTCGACGGGCCGGAAGGCCAGGAGATGGTCAACATCACCACCTCGCCGTTCCAGGTCAACTCGGCGGACGCGATGAAGACCGCGATCCGCAGCGGCATGGGTGTGGGCGTGCTGCCGATCTATTCGGCCATCGACGGCCTGCGCGACGGCAGCCTGGTGCGGATCATGCCGGAGTACCGCCTGCAGGAGCTGAACCTGTACGCGATCTACCCGTCGCGCCAGTACCTGGATGCCAAGATCAAGACCTGGGTCGAGTACCTGCGCAATTCGCTGCCGGAGATTCTTGCCGCCCATGAGGCCGACCTGAAGACCCATGAGCTGCTGATCGCCAACTGAAAAAGCTGCTGCATTACAACGGGCGGCAATGGTAGGTTGCTAAGCAATGACCCCGTCATCGCGGGGCAAGCCCGCTCCCACGAGTGCTCCACGGCATGCCTGGGAGCGGGCTTGCCCCGCGATGAGGCAGTCCTCACCCGACTTGCAGAGAAGCAGCCCGATGAAAAAGACCGTCCTGGCCTTCAGCCGCATCACGCCAGCCATGGCCGAACGCCTGCAACAAGACTTCAACGTGATCGTGCCGAATCCGAAACTCGGCGACATCAGTGCCCAGTTCAACGAAGCGCTGCCCGAGGCCCACGGCCTGATCGGCGTCGGTCGCAAGCTCGGCCGCGCGCAGCTCGAAGGCGCGGGCAAGCTGGAGGTGGTGTCCAGCGTCTCGGTCGGCTACGACAACTACGACCTGGACTACTTCAACGAGCGCGGCATCGCCCTGACCAACACCCCCGACGTGCTCACCGAAAGCACCGCCGACCTGGGCTTCGCCCTGATCATGGGCTGCGCACGGCGCACCGCCGAGCTGGATGCCTGGACCAAGGCCGGCCACTGGCAGGCCACCGTGGGGCCGGCGCAGTTCGGCTGCGATGTGCACGGCAAGAAACTGGGCATCGTCGGCATGGGCAACATCGGCGCGGCCATCGCCCGCCGTGGCCGCTTCGGTTTCAACATGCAGGTGCTGTACACCGGCAACAGCCGCAAGACCGCGCTGGAACAGGAACTAGGCGCGCAGTTCCGCAGCCTGGAGGCACTGCTGGGCGAAGCCGATTTCGTCTGCCTGGTGGTACCGCTGTCCGAGGCCACCCGCAAACTGATCGGCGCCCGCGAGCTGCAACTGATGAAGCCCAACGCGTTCCTGATCAATATTGCCCGCGGACCTGTAGTGGACGAGGCGGCGCTGGTCGAGGCCCTGCAGAACGGCACGATCCGCGGTGCCGGGCTCGATGTGTACGAGAAGGAACCGCTTGGCGACTCACCGCTGTTCAAGCTGCCCAACGCCCTGACCCTGCCGCACATCGGCTCGGCCACCGCCGAAACCCGTGAGGCCATGGCCAACCGGGCGCTGGACAACCTGCGGGCGGCGCTGCTGGGCGAGCGGCCGCGGGACCTGGTGAATCCGCAGGTGTGGAAGGGCTGATACGTTCAGCCCGACGTACCGGCCCTGTCGCGGGGCTCCGCGACAGGGCCGTGGTTACTTGACGGCCAGCATCCCTTCGACTGGCTTGGACTTCGGTTTACGAAACACCAGCACATTCCCCGCCATCACCGCCACCAGCCCGAGCAACGCCGGCGCCGTCCATTGGTAGCCCTCGGCGAATGCCGACACATTCAACGCCACCAGCGGGAACAGTACGGTGCAATAGGCTGCCCGCTCCGGCCCCATGCGTCCGACCAGGGTCAGGTAGGCGGTGAAGGCGATCACCGAACCCGGGATCACCAGGTACAGCAGCGAGCCGATGTAGCGGGCGCTCCATTCCATATCGAAGGGAATGCCCTTGACCAGGCAGTACGCCGCCAGCATCGAGGCGCCATAGAGCATGCCCCAGGCATTGGTGGTCATGGGCTTGAGCCCGGCCTTCTGCTGCACGCTGGAGAGCATGTTGCCGGCCGAGAAGCACAGTGTGCCGAGCAGGCCCAGCCCCAGGCCATACAAGGTCTCGCGGCTGGCAGCGTGGTGCGAGAGCTCCGGCCAGAACAGCAGACCCAGGCCGAGCAGGCCCAGGGCCCCGCCACCGAGCACATTGGCGGCGATCTTCTGGCCGAAGAAGATCCGCGCGTTGATGGCGTTCCACAACGTGGCGGTAGAGAACACCACGGCGATCAGGCCGGTGGCGACCCACTGGCTGGCAGTGAGGAAGCACATGAAGTTGACGCAGAACAGGCACAAGCCCTGGGCCAGGCACACCAGGTGAGCACGCCGGTTCATCGGCTGCAGGCGGCGGGTGAGCAGCAGGAAGGCGAACAGGATCAGCCCGGCCAGGGCGAAGCGGTAGACGATCGACACCGGGATGGCGACTTCGCCCAGCTGCAGTTTCAGGGCGATCCAGGTGGTGCCCCAGATCAGGACGGTGAGCAGGTAGAGCGACAGGTTCATGATGGACTTCCTCGACAGGTATCAGGCCTATCGCGGGGCAAGCCCGCTCCCACAGGGCCCATGCGACCTCGGTGGGAGCGGGCTTGCCCCGCGATGAAAACCCCATGAGCCCAGTTTCTTGCGCCATTGCTGTTCGGCGCTTGCATAAACTTGCGCTTTTCCTCCCCTGCTAGCTGCCATCCCGACGCCAGCGCAGTACGATGGCCAGCAGAGGAACCGCCCATGCCCCCACTCGATCACCTGCAGGTCTTCAACGTCCTGAACGCCTCGCCCCACGCCCGGCTGGAGCTGAGCGCGCACCTGGGCGACGGGCTGGCGGCGGCCTTGTGGAGCAACCGCGACGATGCCCGCGACTACCAGGCGCCCAGCCATCACACGCTGTCGTGCTACATCGCCGACGGCACCGGCACCTTCCGCCGCCAGCGCCCCAGTGATCGCGGCGCGCCGGACAAGCTGTGCGTGATGCCCGCCGGCCATGAGTCGAACTGGATAATCAACGGCTCGATCCGCCTGGCCCACCTGTATATCAGCGAGGAACAGTTCGCCCTCGGCTGCACCCGCCTGCTGGACCGCGAGCCGCGGGAGATGCAATTGCACGAGGCGACCTTCCTCGACGACCCGCAGCAGGCCCGACGCTTTCGCGAGCTGATCAGCCTGGACTGGGCCGAGCCCGGCGAGCGCCTGCTGGCCAGCAGCCTGGCCCACGACATCATCGACCACGCCGTGCTCAACCAGGTCGGCCTACGCCAGGGGCTGAAACTCAAGGGCGGGTTGGCACCGCACCAGCGCCGGCAACTGGCGGACTATATCGAGGCCAACCTCGACCAGCCGCTGACACTGGGGGAGCTGGCGCTGCGCTGCAACCTGTCCGAGTACCACTTCGCGCGGATGTTCCGGGCGAGTTTCGGCCTGCCGCCGCATCAGTACCTGCTGGCTCGACGGCTGCAGCGGGCGTGCCGGTTGCTGCGCCTGGGCACCTTGCCCCTGGGCGAGGTGGCGTTGTTGTGCGGGTTTGCCAGTGCCAGCCATTTCAGCAACCGGTTCAGGCAGGCGCTGGGGGCGACGCCGGGGGCGTATCGGGCTGCGTTCGCCAGTTGAATCCTGGGGCCGCGCTGCGGCCCATTCGCGACACAAGGCCGCTCCCACAGGAGAATGCTGTCCCCTGTGGGAGCAACTGTCTTCTTTGTGGAAGCTGACCCGGCCATGCCGGGCATCGCCAGCAAAGCTGGCTCCTACAGGTTTGGAGTGAAGCTCAGGCTTGGCGCGGTCCATGTGGGAGCGGCCTTGTATCGCGAAAGGACCGCAAAGCGGTCCCGGCGATTTAAAACTCTAAGGTACTCGACAAGCTCACCTGCCGCGCATCCCCAATCGCGACGAAATACCGGTTCACCGCCGAGCTGTAATACACCTTGTCGAACAGGTTCTTCACGTTCAACTGCAACCGCACCTTGTGCTCGTCCAATTTGGTTTCGTAGCTGGCAAAGGCATCCGCCACGGTATAAGCCGGCAGGTCGAAGTCATTGGTGGCGTTCCCCGCACGCTCCCCCACATAGCGCGCACCGGCCCCAAGTCTCAGGCGATCACCGCCGAACAGGCTGCCATAGTCATACACCGCCGACAGCGAACCACTGTGCCGGGCGACGTTCTGCAGTCGATTGCCCTTGAGCTGCGGATCCTTGGTCACCTCGGCGTCGGTGAAGGCGTAGGCGCCGATCAAGCTCCAGCGCTCGCTGAGCTGGCCGGTCAGGTCCAGCTCGACGCCACGTGAGCGCACTTCGCCTGCATTGCTGTAGAGAATGGTGCCCGGCTGGGTGTCACCATCGGCCACCAGCACGTTGCGCTTGGTGATGTCGAACAACGCCAGGGTACCGGTCAACGCCCCCGGCACATCGAGCTTGGCCCCCAGTTCCCACGACTTGCCCTCCTCCGGCGCTATACCTGAGTCCAGGGTCAGGGTGCGGCCACCGCCGAGGCTCAACGGGGCGATGGTCGAGTTGGGCTTGAACGACTCGCTGTAGCTGCCATAGAACGACAGCTGGTCATCGACCTTGTACACCACGCCCGCATGGGGCACCCAGGTCTGGTCGCTGGTGTCGGTGTTGACGTTGAACGGGCGGCCGCGACCGGCGTACTGGTCGTACTGCTGGAAGCGCCCACCGGCCACCAGGATCCAGTGCTCGTCCAGGTGCCAGGCGTCCTGCAGGAACAGCGAGTCGGTGCGCAGCTTGTCGGTCTGGTCGCTGTCGCTGGCGCGCACGTTGGTGCCTTCCACTTCGCGGCCATAGACCGGATTCAGGTAGCTGAAGCTCGAGCGGCTGGTCTGGCGGATCAGGTCGGCGCGGTAGACCTTGCGGTCCTCGTGATCGACACCGACCACCAGGTCGTGACGCATGCCCGCCAGTTCGACGCTGCCGTTGAGGCTGAGGGTGGCGAACTGATCACGGCTCAGGGCGCCCTGGGTGCCGTCGATGCTGCGCGACAGCGTGCCCTTGCTTTCATCCACGCCGGTCACGCGGACCTGGCTGGCATCGTAGGTCTCGCGGTTGAAGCTGTAGCCGAAGTGCAGCTTCCAGTCATCGTCCAGGCGATGATCGACCTCCAGGCGGTACAGGTCGGAGCGGCCCTCCATGTCGTTGAACGGCTCGTCGAGGCGGCGGGTGGCGGGAATGTTCAACGGGTGGCCGTCGCTGCCGAAGGCGGTGCCGCGGTCGAACGGGTAGAGAAACTCGCGGTGCTCATAGGCCAGCACCACCTGGGTGTCCTCGCCGTACCAGGCCAGCGACGGGGCCACCAGCGACTCGCGGTGCACGCCGTAGTTGCGCCAGTAGTCTTCGTCCTCGTGATCGACGATCAGACGGTAGGCGAGGTTGCTGTCACCCAGCGCCCCGGTGCTGTCCAGGCCGCCGCCGCTGCCGTTCTTGCCGCTGCCATAGGTCGAGCCGCGCAGGGTCAGGGCGTTGTACTGCTGCAGTTGCGGGCGCTTGCTGACCACATTGATCACCCCGCCCGGGTCCTGGATGCCATACAGCAGCGAGGCCGGCCCCTTGAGCACCTCGACCCGCTCGGTGCTGGCGTTGAGGGCGCGGCCCTGCACGATCGGCATGCCGTCGCGCATGATCGAGCCATCGCGGTTGTCGCCGAAGCCGCGCTTCATCACGGTGTCGGCGGTGCCGCCGAAATTGTTGCCCTGGGTGATGCCACTGACGTTGTACAGCGCATCATCCAGGTTGCGCGGCGCCTGATCGCGGATCACCTGGGCCGGGACCACGTTGACGGCCTGGGGGATGTCCAGCGTCGCGCCTTGGCCGCGCATGATCGCGGCGCTGGCCGGCGGCTGGTAGCTGTAGTCGTCCAGCTGCGAGTTGATGGTGGTGGCCTGCAGGTTCAGCGCGCCGGAGCTGTCGACCGGCTCCAGGGTCAGGGTGCGGACGTCGAGGCGGCGCCAGGCCAGGCCCGAGTTGCCGAGCAGCTGCTGCAGCGCCTGGTCGGCGTCGAAGGTGCCGTTGAGTGCCGGGGCCTGCACATCCGGCAGGGCCAGGGTGTAGACCACGCTCTGCCCGGTGGCGCGGCTGAAGGCGTTGAGTGCCTGGGCCAGCGGCTGGCTTGGCTGGGCGAAGCTGTAGACCTGGCTCTGCTGCGCGGCCAGGGCCTGGGGCACGATGGCGATAGCGGGCAGGGAGCAGAGGCCGAACCAGAGCGGGACGCAACGCGGGGTGAACTTCATGGACGCGGACCTGTGAGAGGGATGAACGTTTGCGAATGAATCGCACTTCCACTCACTACACGGATGCCGTGGCGGGATACCTCATCACCTGATCGAAAAAATTTTGCGGCACTGGCGCACAGTTCAACGCAAGACGGTCAACCGCCCCAGCACTGTCTGCCGCGAGAAGCCCATCACCTTGCCCAGCGAATCCAGTGCGGCCAGCGGCTGCGCCACCGGGAAACTGCCACTGACCCTGCGTTGCCCCAGCTCCCCGTCGAGCAACAGGATCCGCCCGGGGTAGTAACGCCCAAGGTCCTCGATCACCTGCGCCAACGGCACCTGGTAATAGTTCAGCCAGCCCTGGCGCCAGGCCAGGCGGCTGTCGCTGTCCACCGCCTCGACCTCGCCGGCCACGCCGCCGGCATAGGCCAGTTGCTGATTGGCCGTCAGCTCGCGGGCAACCTGTCCTTCGGCCGTCGCCACCGCCACCCGCCCGCTGCGCACGGTGACCTGGGCACCCTCGCCCTGCTCGCGCACCTCGAACTGGGTTCCCAGCACCCGCACTTCCCCGCCCTGGGCATCCACCAGGAATGGCTCGCCAGTATGGGTCACCTCGAAGAACGCGGCGCCGCGCAGCAAGCGCACGCGCCGCTCGCCCTGGGCGAAATACACCGCCACGGCCGTGCCGGCATCCAGGGTCAGGCGCGAACGGTCGGCCAGGGTCACCTGGCGCACTTGCGCGCCGCTGGAGTAGTCGGCACGCAGGTCCTGCAGCCAGAACTGCGGCTGCCAGCCCGCCGCGTAGCCGAGCGCCAGCACAAGGCTTGCCGCCACCGCCAGGCCGCGCCAAGGCCGCCTGCGCGCGGGCCGGCGCATGGCGTCGAGGTACTGTTGCAGACTCGATTGCTCCTCGGCCGCCAGCCGCGCCGCCGGCGCCTCGCTCAAGCGCCACAGCGCCTGGGCCTCGGCGTAGGCCTGGCGATGGGCCGGGCTCTCCAGCAGCCAGCGCTTGAACGCCGCGCCCTCGGCCTGCGCCGGCTGCTGCTGGATGCGCCCGAGCCAGCGCAGGGCGGCTTGGGACTGTGCGGCAGTGATCGGCTGTTCAAGACTCATCGACGGGCGCTCCCTGGCCGGCGTAGTGGGGACGCGGGTTCGGCGACGCTCGCCTTGCACGCTTCGAGGGCGCGCATCATATGCTTTTCCACCGCGCTCTGGGACAACTGCATGGCCTTGGCGATCTCGCCGTAGGTGCAGCCGTGGATGCGGTTGAGCAGGAAGATCTGCCGGGTGCGCTCGGGCAACGCCCGCAGGGCCGCCTCGATACGCTGCAGGTCATGGTCGACCTCCAGGGCCTGCTCGGGGAGCTGGCTGCCCTGCGGCTCGTCGAGGTCGTGCAGGCCTTCGGCGGCGCGGTCGCGGCTGCCTTCGCTGCGCAGGTAATCGATGGCCAGGTTGCTGGCGCTGCGCAGCAGGTAGGTGTCGAGCGCCTCGACCTTCACCTCGGGGCGCCGCCAGAAACGCAGGAACAGGTCCTGGACCAGGTCCGACGCCGTGGCGCGGCAGCCGACGCGCCGGCTGACCAGCGCCTCCATGCGCGCGCGCTGGGCCAGGAACACCTGGAGAAAACGCGCCCGACCGCCGCCGGCTTCGGAGTCGCTCAAGGACCTAGACCGCCAGCATGGCCAACAGCGGCCCGAGCACCAGACTGGCGAGCGCCGCCCCCAGCAGCAGGCGCGGCTGGTAAGGCAGGCCGAACACCCACAGGGTCACGCCGGCCATCAGCACGGCGATCCACTCCACCAGGCCCAGGGCCCAGCCGCGCCCGTGCACGGCGAGGACCAACGACAACAGCAACAACACCCAGCCCGCGACTTTCAGGGCTCGCAGTTGCCGACTCGTGGGCTTGCGCCCGAGCAGGTCGTTGAAGTGCTTTTCCATGGCCAGGCACAGGCCGGCGAAACCGGCGAAGCCCATCAGCGCGACCCCCAGCATCAGTTCGCCTCCACGGTCGTGGCGGTGCGTGGTGCACGCTTGGCGACCGGCTTGGGCGCACGCAGCATCTTGCCGGCAGCCCAGGCCAGGAACACGCCGGTGGCCAGCGCCGTCAGGTCGAAACCGGCCATCGCCCAGTCACCCGCGGCGATGGAGTGATCCAACCCCTTGTCAGTGGTCAACGCGTTGAGCACCGGTAGCGAGGCGAACGCCAGTGCCCCCAGGGTCAGTTGCTCGCCCCAGGCGCGGCGCCCGCTGCGCAGCATGGCGTGGAGCAATGACGCGCCCCAGGCCAGGAAGAAGGCATTGATCTCCCAGTCGGCCCGTCCGGCCATGGCCGTCGGCAGCAGGCGATTGGCCCAGAAGAACGCCGCCACGCCCAGCAACAGGCCGCTCATGCTGGCGATATTCAGCACTTCCACCAGGCGCAGCTCGCCGGGCATGCGCTCGCTCTTGGCATGCTTGAGCTGGCGCTTGCCCAACCACATCACCAGGCCCGTGCCGATCACCGCCGTGCCGGCCACGCCGAAGGCGAAGTACAACCAGCGCAGCCAGGGCCCGGCGAAGTTGCCCATGTGCAGGCCGACAAAGGTAAAGGAGGTGGCCATCGCCACGCTTTCCGGCGCGCCGCGTCGCAGCAGCTCGCCACTGACGCCATCGAAGGTCCAGGTGGCGCTGCGCTGGTAGGCGACGCTGTCGGCCGAGGCGCGGGTGAAGGTGACCCGGGCGTTGCGGTCGCCTGGGTTGTGCACCTGGATGTAGCCCATCCGCGCGCCCGGCGCCTGTTCCTGGACCTTGGCGTACAGTTCGGTCAACGGCGCCAGCGGCGCGGCCTGGGCCACCGCCTCGGGCACCTCGTCGCGGCCGAACACATCGTTGAAGTAGCCACTGCTGTCGCCATAGCTGGCCAGGATACTGGCCGGCATGACCATGTACATGAAGATCACCAGGCTGCTATAGCTGATCATCAGGTGGAACGGCAGCACCAGCACGCCGATGGCGTTGTGGCCATCGAGCCAGGAACGCTGGCCCTTGCCCGGGCGGAAGGTGAAGAACTCCTTGAAGATCTTCTTGTGGGTGATGATCCCGGTGACCAGCCCCAGCAGCATGATGAAAGCGCAGAAGGTCGACAGCCAGCGGCCCCAGGGGTGGGGCATCTGCAGCTGGAAGTGGAAGCGGTAGAAGAACTCGCCGCCACGGCTGTCACGGGCCTCGACCGCCTCGCCGGTGCGGGCGTCGAGTTCCTTGTCGGTGAAACCCCGGCGCCCACCGCCGTTCGGGTCGCGCCAGCTGACACTCAGCGCCGCCTCGCGCTCGCTGGGCAGGCGGACGAACCAGGTGCTGGCGTGACCGGCATTGGCTTCCAGGTAACGCTGGGCCAGGCCGAGGCTGCGTACCGGGTCGAGCGGATGGCTCTGCACCTCGGGCCGGGTCCAGTGGCTGATCTCCTCCTTGAAGTACGACAGCGTTCCGGTAAGGAAGATGGCGAACAGCAGCCAGCCGAAGATCAGGCCGGTCCAGGTGTGCAGCCAGGCCATGGCCTGGCGGAAGCCTTCTTTCATGGCAGGTTCATCCAGTAGGCCAGCACGTTGATCAGCCCCAGGGCCAGGCTTGGCAGCAGCACGCCCAGCCAGGCGCGCCAGGCGCTGCGGCAGGCGAAGCACCCGATGAAGGCGATCAGGTAGAAGACGAACGACAGCATCATCCCGGTCATCGTCGCGTCGGCCTGGGTCATCGGCGCAAGCAGGGTGATGCAGACACTGGCCATCGACGCCAGCAGGTAGCCACCCAGCAGCGCGGCCAGGCTGCGTGAGGTCACGGCCAGGCGGTAGCTCAGGGGAAGGCCGGCGGCTTTGCTCTTCATGGCGAGGGTCCGGGGATTGGGAGTGCAATACTAATGATTTCAATTCTCATAAGCAAAGCATGCAGGCACCAGCGGTACGCATGCCTTGCGGCGGCAGTGATTGCCGAACACCGGCGGCATGAATACAATGCGAACAATTCTTACTTCCAGTTGCGCCTTCTGGCGCCGGAGTCGTATCGGTGTCCAGTGCCCTCTCTTCCACCGTCGAAGGCCTCTACCACGCCCATCACAGTTGGCTGACCGGATGGCTGCGACGACGCCTGGGCTGCCCGCAGAGCGCCGCCGACCTGGCCCAGGACACCTACCTGCGCCTGCTCCAGGCCCGCGAGGCGCCGCAGCTGATCGAGCCCCGTGCCTTCCTCACCACCGTGGCCAAGCGCGTGCTGTGCAACCACTTCCGCCGCCAGGAACTGGAACGCGCCTACCTCCAGGCCCTGGCCCAGCAGCCCGAGCAGGTGGCGCCCAGCGAGGAAGACAAAGCCCTCATCCTGGACACGCTGCTCGAACTCGACCGCCTGCTCGATAGCCTGCCGCCGCTGGTCAAGCGCACCTTCCTGCTGGCCCAGGTCGATGGCCTGGGCCAGGGCGAGATCGCCCGCGAGCTGGGCATTTCCCTGGCGACGGTCAAGCGTTACCTGCACAAGGCGGCCTTGCGCTGTTATTTCACCCTGTGAATCCTACCTTTCGAGGTTTTGCGATCTTTTGGATATGAACGCTCCAATTCAAGATTGCTGGGGCTGCTTTGCAGCCCTTTCCAACCGGTCCGACGCATCGGCAAGGCCCGTTCCTTCAAGGAGCGCGGTCGCCTGTAGGAGTGGCCTTGTGTCGCGAAAGGGTCGCAAAGCGACCCCGGCAAATCCAAGCCGGACGCCAATTCTCAATACGCTCAAAGGGCTGGCCCCGTGAACGCAGCCTTTTCCTCGCAAATCGCCGAACAGGCGGTGCACTGGCTGATCGAGTCGCAAAGCGACGACTTCGACCAGCACCAGGCCCTGGAGCGCTGGCTGCAGGCCGACAGCGAACACCAACGAGCCTGGGCCCATATCCAGCAGGTCAACCAGCGTCTGCGCGGCGTCGCCGCCCCGGTGGTCCACGCCACGCTGCAGGCGCCGCCTTCTCCGGCCAGGCGTCGCGCCCTCAAGGCGCTGCTGCTGGCAGGGGTGGCCAGTGCAGCCGGGCTCGGCCTGCAACAACACAATCCGCTACCTGGACTGATGGCCGACTACCGCAGTCCGATCGGCCAGCGCCGCCGCCTGGCCCTCGACGACGGCAGCCTGTTGCACCTGAACACCCGCAGCGCCGCCGATGTGCGCTTCGACGGCCGGCAGCGCCTGGTGCGCTTGCAGGAAGGCGAGCTGCTGCTGGAGGTGATCAACGATCCACGGCCACTGCGCCTGGCCACGGCCCAGGGCGAGCTGCATCTGCACAGCGGACGCTTCGACGTCCGTCAGTTCGACGGTTTCAGCCTGGTGTCGGTGTTCAGCGGCAGCGCCAGCGTGGCCGGCACACCTTTGTTGGCCGGGAATCAGGCGCGTTTCGCCCAAGGCGGCTGGCAGGCGGTTGCACCGCTGGACCCCAACCGGGCGGCGTGGGTGGAAGGCATGTTGGTGGTGTCACAGATGCGCCTGGGTGACTTTCTCGCCGAACTGTCGCGGTATCGACTCGGGCAGTTGGGATGCAGCGAGCGGGTGGCCGATCTACGGATTTCCGGATCGTATCCGCTGGCAGACAGTGAACGGATCCTGGAGATGCTGGAAGTGACGCTGCCGGTGAAGGTGCGGCGATTCACCCGGTACTGGGTGTCGCTCGAGGCGGCGTCAACGGGCTGAGAGGCAAGCCCGCTCCCACTAATCCCGACTGCAACCCGAATTTATTTCATTTCTGTTGAGCCATTTCCCGAACCTCGCGTGACAGAGAAGACAGAACCCCTTGTCACAGGACCTCCGTCACATGCCCCTGCGCCTCAGCCCCCTCGCCTACGCCCTGCTCCTCGCCACCCCGCTCGCCCTGGCCGGCGAATCCCGCGACTACCACATCGCCCCCGGCACATTGGAACAGGCACTGAACCAGTTCGGTCGCGAAAGCGGCGCGCTGATCTCGTTCAGCCCAGGCCTGACCCAGGGCCTGAGCAGCCCCGGCCTGGAGGGCCAGTACGAGGTCGGCCAGGGGCTCGATGCCCTGCTGCGCGGCAGCGGCCTGCAGGCACGCCAGGAGACCGACAACGCCTACAGCCTGCAACCGCTGCCGGCCACGGTCGGCAACGCCCCGGTCGAGCTGGGCGCTTCGACCGTGGTCGGCGACTGGCTGGCCGAGGCCCGCCAAGACAACGTCTTCGAACACCCCGGCGCCCGCGACGTGGTGCGCCGCGAGGCATTCGAACGCAGCGGCGCCAGCAGTGCCCGCGAAGTGCTCAACCGCATCCCCGGCGTCAATGCCCCGGAAAACAACGGCACCGGCAGCCACGACCTGGCGCTGAACTTCGGCATCCGTGGCTTGAACCCGCGCCTGGCCTCGCGCTCCACCGTGCTGATGGACGGCATCCCGGTGCCCTTCGCGCCCTATGGCCAGCCGCAGCTGTCGCTGGCGCCGATCAGCCTGGGCAACATGGACGCCGTGGACGTGGTGCGCGGCGGCGGCGCGGTGCGCTACGGGCCGCAGAACGTCGGCGGCATCGTCAACTTCGTCACCCGCGCCATTCCCGAAGAAGCCACTTTCAAGGCGGCGATGCAGAACCAGATCAGCCCGTCGTCCAGCCAGGATGGCCTGAAGAACAGCGCCAACCTGCTGGTCGGCGGCAGCAACGCCAACGGCCTGGGCGGCGCCCTGCTCTACTCCGGCACCCGGGGCAGCGACTGGCGCGAACACAGCGACACGCAGATCGACGACCTGATGCTCAAGGGCAAGTTGCAGCTCGATGAAGCCAACAGCCTGCATGCCATGGCCCAGTACTACGAGGGCGAAGCCGAAATGCCCGGCGGCCTGAGCACTGCCGACTTCGACGCCGACCCGTACCAGTCGACCCGCCTGAAGGACAAGTTCTGGGGCCGCCGCACCCTGTTCAACCTGGGCTACGACTACAAGCAGGACGACCGCCAGTTCAGCGTCAACAGCTTCTTCACCAAGACCCTGCGCAGCGGCTACCTCGACCAGGGCAGCTTCGTCTCGCTGTCGCCGCGCGAGTACTGGGTGCGTGGCATCGAGACCCGCTTCTCGCAGGGCGTGGCCCTGGGCGACAGCTGGCACGAACTGGGCATCGGCTACCGCTACGTCAACGAGGCCGGCCACGAACTGCGCTATCGCGAGCCGGTCAACGGCGCCCTGCCGACCACCGCCAGCCGCAACGACCGCGACACCCGCGGCAGCACTGAAGCCCATGCCATCTACCTGGACGACCGCATCGACATCGGCCGCTGGACCATCACCCCGGGCATCCGCTACGAGATGATCGACTCCGAGCAGAGCAACAAGCTCAACGGCCAGCAGTACCAGGGCAGCTACAATACCGCCCTGCCGGCCCTGAACGTGATGTACCACCTCACCGACAACTGGAACCTCTACGCCAACACCGAAGGCTCGTTCGGCAGCGTGCAGTACAGCCAGATGCCCAACCGGGTCAGCAGCGGCGAGGTGAAACCGGAGAAGGCGCGCACCTGGGAAGTCGGCACCCGCTACGACAATGGCGACCTGCAGGCCGAGATCGGCGCCTTCCTGATCAACTTCGACAACCAGTACGAAAGCAACCAGACCAACGACTCGGTGATCGCCCGCGGCGAGACCCGCCACCAGGGCATCGAGACCAGCGTGCGCTACGCCCTCGACGGCTTGAGCCCGGTCTTGGCCGGTTTCGACGTGCACGCCGGCTACGCCTTCGTCGATGCCACCATCCGCGAAGACGGCCCGAACAAGGGCAACCAGGTACCGTTCTCGTCCCGTCACAAGGGCACGCTGGGGATCGGCTACACCGAAGGCCCGTGGCAGTTGAATTTGGACAGCAGCTTCCAGAGCAGCCAGTACGCCGACAATGCCAACACTGGCAGCGAGAGCGCCGACGGCAGCACCGGGCGCATCCCCGGCTACATGCTGGTCAGCACCCGCGCCGGCTATGACTTCGGCCCGCAGCTTTCTAACCTGAAGGTAGCGGTGGGAGTGAAGAACCTGTTCAACCGCGAGTACTACACCCGCTCGTTCGACGACAACAACAAGGGCAAGTACGTGGGTGAGCCGCGAACGTTGTATGTGCAGACGTCGGTAGCGTTCTGACAGACCGGGGCGGGAAATCGCGACTTTCGCCGTCCCCTGTATAAGCGGCCTTGCCGCTCATACAGGGGATGTGGTGTGGCCTGAAGAGCGTGTATTCGGCAAATAGCGCAAATCAGGCCAGCGCCTTCTCGATCGCCTGCACCACGGTCGGATCATCCGGGGCGGTACGCGGGGCGAAACGCGCCAATACACGGCCATCCTTGCCAACCAGGAACTTCTCGAAGTTCCAGGTGATATCGCCGGGGAACTCGGCCCCTTCACCCGCCAGCAGGCGGTACAGCGAATGACGCTGCGGCCCGTTGACCTCGAGCTTGGCGCCCAGCGGGAAGCTCACCCCATAGTTGAGGCTGCAGAACGACTGGATCTCCTCCTCGCTGCCAGGTTCCTGGCCGGCGAACTGGTTGCACGGCAGACCCAGCACATTGAAGCCCTTGTCCCTGTAGTCCTGATAAAGGTTCTCCAGGGCCTTGTACTGCGGGGTCAACCCGCACTTGGAGGCGACATTGACCACCAGCACCACTTGGCCCTTGAACGGGGCCAGCGGCAGGTCCTCGCCGTTCAACGCCTTCAACGTCAGGTCGTGAAATGCACTCATGATGAAATCCCCTCTCAGGTTCCCGATTGCCGCTGGGGCGAATCTCGCCCACTAAAAAGGCGCGCGGCCAAACCGTCCACCCTCCTGAGGAGGGCAAGTCCGGCTTGCCCGAGCGCCTGGCGACTCTCTGAGCTTAGCGCAGAAAATCAGTGGTGATGGCCACCTTCGCCGTGGATGTGGCGGTGAGCGATTTCTTCTTCGCTGGCCTCACGCACGTCGACAACCTTGACCTTGAAGTTCAGGCGCTGGCCAGCCAGCGGGTGGTTGCCGTCTACGGTCACGTCGTCGCCGTCGATGTCGCGGATGGTGACGATCTGCATCTGGCCGTCCGGCGCCGAGGCGTGGAACTGCATGCCGACTTCCAGCTGGTCGACGCCTTCGAACATGCTGCGGTTCAGGGTGCTGACCAGTTCGGCCGAGTACTCGCCGTAGGCGTCTTCCGGTTCGATGGCAACGGTCAGCTCGTCACCGGCCTGCTTGCCTTCCAGGGCTTTTTCCAGGCCCGGGATGATGTTGGCGGCACCGTGCAGGTAGACCAGCGGCGCACCACCGGCGGAGCTGTCGATGACCTCACCTGCGTCGTTGGTGAGGGTATAGTCGATGGAGACAGCCTTGTTGGCGGCGATCAGCATGGGGCAAGACCTTTTGCAAAAGAATGTAGAACGGACAAGTGTAACCAACGCATCGACCGATTGCGAACGCGACTCGGACCAAGGGCCGCCCATCAGTCGGATCACCGGCTTCCACCTCGACGAAGAGGGTCATTGGGTGGTCGAGCTGTCCTGCGGCCACACCCAGCACCTGCGCCACCAGCCGCCGTGGCAGGCCCGGCCCTGGGTGCTCGATGCCGACGAGCGCGCCCGGCGCATCGGCCAGGTATTCGCCTGCGGCTGGTGCGCGCAGGGGGCGGTTAGCGATACCCTTGGCCGCTGAATTCCTTGCACCGCTTATTTCGAGAAGCACGCATGCAGACATTTTTCATCGCGCCGACCGACTTCGGCGTCGGCCTGACCTCCATCAGCCTGGGCCTGGTGCGCACCCTGGAGCGCGCGGGGCTCAAGGTCGGCTTCTTCAAGCCGATCGCCCAGCCGCACCCAGGCGACACCGGGCCGGAGCGTTCCAGCGAACTGGTGGCCCGCACCCACGGCATCAAGCCGCCCACGCCCCTGAGCCTGGGGCATGTCGAGCGCATGCTCGGTGACGGCCAGCTCGACGAGCTGCTCGAGGAGATCATCCGCCTCTACCAGCAGGCCTGCGTCGGCAAGGACGTGGTGGTGGTCGAGGGCATGGTGCCGACCCGCCATGCCAGCTATGCCGCCCGGGTCAACCTGCACCTGGCCAAGAGCCTGGACGCCGAGGTGATCCTGGTGTCGGCACCGGAGAACGAGGTATTGAGCGAGCTGTCCGGCCGCGTCGAGCTGCAGGCCCAGCTGTTTGGCGGCCCGCGGGACCCGAAGGTGCTCGGTGTGATCCTCAACAAGGTGCGCACCGACGAAAGCATGGCCGACTTCGCCACGCGCCTGCGCGAGCATTCGCCGCTGCTGCGCGGCAACGACTTCCGCCTGCTCGGCTGCATCCCGTACCAGGCCGAGCTCAACGCCCCGCGAACCCGCGACGTGGCCGAGCTGCTCGGCGCCCAGGTACTCAACGCCGGCGACTACGACCAGCGGCGCATGAGCAAGATCATCATCTGCGCCCGCACCGTGGCCAACACCGTGCCACTGCTGACCTCCGGCACCCTGGTAGTGACCCCGGGCGACCGTGACGACATCATCCTCGCCGTGTGCATGGCCGCGATCAACGGCGTGCCCCTGGCCGGCCTGCTGCTGACCAGCGACAGCAAGCCCGACCCACGCATCCTCGAGCTGTGCCGCGGCGCCCTGCAGGCCGGCCTGCCGATCCTCTCGGTGAGCACCGGCTCCTACGACACCGCCAACCAGCTCAACTCGCTGAACCGCGAGATCCCGGTGGACGACCGCGAGCGCGCCGAGTTCATCACCGACTTCGTCGCCAGCCAGTTGGACGCGGCCTGGCTGCACCAGCGTTGCGGCACGCCACGGGAACTGCGCCTGTCACCGGCAGTGTTCCGCTACCAGTTGATCCAGCGCGCCCAGCAGGCCAACAAGCGCATCGTCCTGCCCGAGGGCGCCGAGCCCCTGCTGGTGCAGGCCGCCGCCCTGTGCCAGGCCCGTGGCATTGCCCGCTGCGTGCTGCTGGCCAAGCCCGAGGACGTGCAGGCCGTGGCCCGCGCCCAGGGCATCAGCCTGCCGCCGGACCTGGAGGTGCTCGACCCCGAGCTGATCCGTGGCCGCTATGTCGAACCGATGGTCGAGCTGCGCAAGAGCAAGAACCTCAACGCGCCGATGGCCGAGCAGCAGCTGGAAGACCCGGTGGTGATCGGCACCATGATGCTGGCCCTCGGCGAAGTGGACGGCCTGGTCTCCGGCCTGGTGCACTCCACGGCCAACACCATCCGCCCGGCCTTGCAGCTGATCAAGACGGCGCCGGGCAGCAGCCTGGTGTCGTCGGTGTTCTTCATGCTGTTCCCCGACCAGGTGCTGGTGTATGGCGACTGCGTGATGAACCCGCATCCCAGCGCCGCCGAGCTGGCCGAAATCGCCCGGCAGAGCGCCGAGTCCGCCGAATCGTTCGGCATCGCGCCACGGGTGGCGATGCTCAGCTATTCCAGCGATTCGGCGGCCAGCGACGAGGAGGTGGAAAAGGTACGCGAAGCCACGCGCCTGGCGCAGCAGGCCGAGCACGACTTGCTGATCGACGGGCCGTTGCAGTACGACGCCGCCGCCAACCCCGAGATCGCCCGGCAACTGGCGCCGTCGAGCCCGGTGGCCGGACGTGCCACGGTGTTCGTGTTCCCCGACCTGAACACCGGCAACACCACCCACAAGGCGGTGCAGCGCAGCGCCGACTGCGTCAGCCTCGGGCCGATGCTGCAAGGTCTGCGCAAGCCGGTCAACGACCTGCCCCGTGGGGCGCAGGTGGACGATATCGTGCATACCATCGCGTTGACGGCGATTCAGGCCAGTACCGAACGCTAGAAAGCATCGCGGGGCAAGTCGCATCGGCGCACCGCCGCTCCCACGCCATGAGTGGATGGCGTGGGAGCGGCGGTGCGCCGATGCGACTTGCCCCGCGATCGGTTGCAGCCAGGCGACTTATGGATACTGTTGCACAGTCCCCTGCTGGTCATACTGCTGACCCGGGATCGGCTTCAGGTTGACCTCGACGCGGCGGTTCTGCGCACGGCCATTGGCATCGGCGTTGCTGGCGATCGGCTGGTCCGGCCCCATGCCACGCACGCTGACCCGCGACGAATCCACGCCCTGGGAGGTCAGGTAGGTGCTGACCGCCTGGGCACGACGCTGGGACAGGTCCATGTTGTGCTGGCGGCTGCCAGTGCTGTCGGTGAAGCCCACCACCTCGATGGTGTTCTGGTTGAACTGCTTGAACGAGTTGGCCAGGTTGTTCAGCGGCGAGTAGAAGCTTGGGGAAATGTTCGCCGAATCGGTGGCGAAGGTGATATTGCCCGGCATGATCAGCTTGATCTGGTCGCCCTGGCGCTGCACCTCGACGCCGGTGTTGGCCATCTTGGCGCGCAGCTCGGCTTCCTGCTTGTCGGCGTAGTAGCCGTAGCCGGCGGCGGCGGCGCCCACCGCAGCGGCGCCGATCAGCGCGCCTTTGCCACGGTTGTTGTGATCGATGGCGGCACCGGCAATGGCACCGGCCAGCGCGCCCAGGCCACCGTACTTGGCGGTCTTGCTCATCCCTGTGGAGCCCTGCGCCTGTCCCTGGTTGTCATACGGGTTGGGGCTGGCACAACCGGACATCAGGGCGGCGGCGGTAGCGACGATAATCAGACGACGCATGGTGAACATGGACAAGCTCCTACTGAAATTCAAAAGTGCAGCGGATCACCTACGGATCTATGCCAGCCTTGGATTGCAGCGCGGCGGAAAAATTCCATGAAACCTCAGGCGCGCACGAACGGATTCTCGCGCATCTCGTCGCCGAGGCGGGTGTCCGGGCCATGGCCGGTCACCACGATGGCGTCCTCATCCAGGCGGTACAGCCGTTCCTTGATGGAACGCACGATAGCCCGCTGATCGCCACCCCACAAATCGGTGCGCCCGACACCGCGACGGAACAGGGTATCGCCGGCGATCAGCAGCTTGTGTTCGGCGAACCAGAAACTCATCGAGCCCGGCGTATGCCCTGGAGTATGCAACGCCACACCGCAGCCACAGGCCAGCTCTTCGTCGTCGCTCAGCCAGCGGTCCGGCGACGGCACCGGCGTGTAGGGCATGCCGAACATCTGGCACTGCATCTCCAGGTTTTCCCACAGCGACTGGTCGGCCTTGTGCAAGTGCAGCGTGGCACCGGTCAGTTCCTTGAGCTTGCCCGAGGCGAGGAAATGGTCGAAGTGGGCATGGGTGTGGATGATGCTCACCAGGGTCAGGCCATGATGCTGCAGGCGGGCGAGGATCTTCTGCTCGTCCCCGCCCGGGTCGACGACGATGGCCTTTTTGCTGAGCGGGTCGCCGATCAGGGTGCAGTTGCACTGCAGCGGGCCGACGGGGAAGGTTTCGCGGATGAGGGTTGAAGGTAGAGCGTTCATTGTTGGCCTGGAGAAATCACGGATGTCCGACAAGACTATCGCCAGGCCTGCGGTATGCCAACTCGTGATCAAAGCCTCTGAAAGACCTGACGAACGCGGCAGATCTCAAGGCAGGTACAACCGGAACAACCCGCCCCCCAGTGTCCCGCCATTGGCAATCTCGATCCGCCCGCGAACCCCGTTGCGCTCGTGCAGCGCGGCAATTCGCGCGGCGAAGTACAACCCCAGCCCGGTGCTGCCGCTCTGCGAGTCGATGCCCTGCACATAGTCGTGCTGGCGTTCGAGCATGCGCTGTGGATAACCGGCGCCGTCGTCGTTGACGCTGATCACCAGTTGCTCGCCCTCTTCCTCGATGCTGATCAGCAGGGCATGGCCGGCATAGCGGATGGCGTTGGTGAGCACATTGGCCACCACCGAGGCGACCAGTTCGCGGTCGAAGAAGCCCAGCGGGCTCTCGGTCTCGATGCGCCAGGTGGCAAGGATGTCGCGGTGTTTGATCACCTCTTCCTGGGCCGCCAGCTGGGCCTCGAGGAAGTCGTCCAGCTCGTGGTAGTCCGGGCAGATGGGCAACTGGTTGACGCCCAGCTTGTACAGCCCCAGCAACTGCACGAGCATCCCGTTCAGGTGGCTGAGCTCATGCTCCACCACGCCTTGCTCGGTGCCGCCGCGCAGCGCTTCGGGCAGGCGCGCCAACCATTGGCTGTGGGCATGGGTGAGCGCCGAAAGGGAGTTTTTCAGGTCGTGCACGGTGGAGGCGATCACCGTGGAGAAGTCCAGCCCCTGGTTGTCCTGGTTCATGCGCCGAAGACCCGGATGTGCAGTTTGCGGTAGCGGTCATAGCGACTGTCGCTGGCGGGAATGCCGGCCACGCTGGTGAGGCAGTCGCGGCACTCCTGCATCAGTGCCGGCGGTGGCGTCTCGCCGCCGATACGCAGCAGGGCCTGGGCGGTGTTCAGGGCAATGCTGATGTTCTTCGGCTGCAGCGACAATGCCTTGCGGAACATGCCCAGCGCTTCGTTGAGCTGACCGCCCTGGTAGCTGCGCACACCCTGGCGGTTGAGGTCCACGGCTTCGGTCACCGCCCCCAGCACCAGCGGATCGTCGGTGAGCTTGGCGACACTCTGCATGACCTTGGGGTCGTCGCCGTAGGTTTCCACACACCCCTTGAGGATCGAGGTACCCGCCGCGTCCTGGCCAAGTTGCTGCAGCTGCCTGGCCACCGTCAGCGCCGCCTCCACGGAGAAGAACTGGTCCATCTTCTCCAGACGCTGCATGGCCTGCTCAGTGAGCTTGGCGGCGGTTTCTGGATCGCCTGCCTGCTGCAGGCTGGCGGCCTTCATCAACCGCGCACGCACCTGCAGGCCCTGGTCCTCGACGTTCTCCTTGGCCACCTCGCTGAGCACGGTGTTGATCTCGACCCGGGTACGGGCATCGAGACCGTTGCCGCTGTTCTTGTTCATCAACGCCTGGACCAGCCCCAGGTTGCTCTCGGCGTCCTTGTAGCGCGAACTCTGCCCCTGGTTCACCGCATGGCGATAGGCCTTGGAGGCGCTTTCGAAGTCGGCGTTGTCCAGTGCCAACTTGCCCAGCGCGGCCTGGCGGCGCACGGCGAGCGGCGACAGGCGCACCGCCTCCTCGAGCATGTGCTGGGCACGCCGGGTCTCACCCTGGGCCACCAGCACCTCGGCCATGCCATCGTACAGGTTGGGCATGATCGGGAAGGCCTTGAGGGCCTGCTCGTAGACACCCTGGGCCTGGGCGTTCTGCCCGCGCTTGTGCAGCAGGCTGCCGAGCGCCGCGTAGACCCAGGGCTGCGGACGACTGGCGAGGATGTTCTTGAGAAACTTCTCCAGCTCCTCGAAACGATTGAGATCGCGCAATGCGTCAGCGCGGTAGCGCAGGCACAGCGGGGCGAAGCGCGGGTCTTTCTTGCACAACTCGGCACAGGCGGCGAGCACTTCGGCCGGACGGCTGCGGTCGAGGGCCTGGAGAATCGGCTTGAGCAGCGTCTTGCGCTGGGTCAGCTTCTCCAGGCGCTGGGCCAGGCCGACCCGGTTGAAAGGCTTGGTCAGGTAGGCATCGGGCTCGTGCTCGATGGCGCTGAGCACGATGGACTGGCTGCTTTCGGCGGTGACCATGATGAACACGCATTCATGGCTGATCAGCTTGTCGAGGATCAAGTCCTCGAGCACCTGCTGGCCGTTCTTCTTGCCGTCACCCAGGTGGAAGTCCTGGAGGATGAAGTCATAGCGCTTCTGCCCGCACATGCGCAGCGCCTGTTCGCCACTGTCGGCGGTGTCGACGTCGCGCACGCCCAGCTCGCGAAGCATCGAACGGGTCGAGGTGCGGAAGTCGGTGAAGTCGTCGACGATCAGAAAGCTTTTTTGCCCATACTGCAGCATCAACACGACCTGTATTGAAAGAAGTGGAAAGTGGCGCGTGGCGATGCATACCGCCGAGATCTGTATCGGCAGTGGGTCGGGAAAGATGAGCCCGGAAAGATGATGCCGCAAGATGGCCTTGTGCCGCTATCTTAGCGGCCAAGCCCGTCCCAGGCCACTAGACCAGCAAGCCGAGAGACTTGGCCCTTGCCACCGCCTGAGTGCGACGCTCCACCCCAAGCTTGCTGTTGATGTGACTGGCGTGGGTCTTGACCGTGTGCAGGGAGATGAACAGGCGCTCGCTGATCTGCTGGTTGGAACAGCCCTGGGCGATCAGCTCCAGCACGGCGAACTCGCGACTGCTCAAGGTCTCGGTAGCGCCGCCCCCAGCGATCTGGGCCTGCGGCAGATGGGTCAGCAAATCGCTCTGGACCGGGCAGGCCGCACGCCCTGCCAACTGCTCCCGCAGCCAGTGCGAATGTTCTTCGATCAAGCGCTGGAAGGCCTGCAGGGCGCCCCCCTGTGCCGCCTCCAGTGCCTGCGTCAACAGCCTGCTCGCTTCGGCTTCGCGCCCTTCGGCCAGCAGCAAGGCGATCAATTGGCACTGCGCGCTCACAACCAGCGTCATGCCACCGCTGGCCTGCCCCCGTTCAACCAACGTGCGCAGCCGTGCTTCGGCATCGCTGGGGCGAGCCAGGACCCGTTCCAGCAAGGCCTGCTGCAACTCGATATGCAATGCCAGCAGCGGGTGGAACTCCGGTGCTGCCGCCGGCTGCTCGCCACCGTAGGTCTGCCCCAGACGCAGCAGCCAGGACTCGGCCAGGTCCGTGCGCCCCTGGGCCAGCCAGAGCTCACACTTCACCAAGGTGATCATGGCCAGGTAGAAGATCGGCGGCACGTCCCAGATATGCATCAGCCGCTCCGCCTCGGCCAGTTCCGAGAACGCCTCGGCAAAACGCCCTTCGCGACCGTCCAGCGAGGCGATCACGCAATGTCCGATCAGCACGCTGATGTCGCGACAACTACGCGCCTCACTGAGTCCGGCGCGCAAGCGCGCACGGCCTTGGGCACAATGCAGGCGGGCTGCCAGCAGATACCCCTCGTACAAGGTCAGGCGCGCGCGCACGGCATACAGGCGCTGCCCCGAAAGGCCCTGCAACCGCTGCAATCCCTCGCGCACTTCATCAAGGGCGCGTAATACCTCGCCGCGGGCGTGCAGCACCCGCGCCCGGTCGTAATGGGCCAGGGCCTCGAACAGCGGGTTGCCGACACGTTGCGCCAGTTCAAGCGCCTCGCGGTTCCAGCCCCGCGCCCGCCAGAAATCGCCATCGGCGATGGCCAGGTTCGACAGGGTCGACAGGCACACCAGCCGCTGGCCGTAGCGCTTGTTCGGCAGGCTCTGCAGCGCCTCGCCGCAGTAGGCAATTGTCCGCTCGCGATCGCCGCGACCACGGGCGATGACCCCGCTCAGGGCCAGCCACTGGGCCAGCATCGACTTCTGGGCGGTGGCCGATGGCGCAGGCAGGAAGCGGCTCAGGTAGGCCGCCAGTTCCTCGGCGGCGTCCAGCTGGCAGGCAAGGCCCAGGGCCCAGCTGTACAGGACAATCAGCCTGGGCGTGCTGATCAACAGGCTATCGGGCAGGTCCATTTTCCAGCGCAGCAACATGCCGACATTCTGCTCCGCCAGCAGTTGCTCCTCGGACAGGCTCTGCACCAGGTCAGCCGCAACATCCAGGAGGCCGGCACGCAGAGCTTGCTCGACCGCCTCATCCAGCAGGCCCTGCCCTTCGAACCAGCGGCAGGCACGCAGGTGCAGCCCCGCCAATGGCTCAGTGGCCTGGCGGCTGCGCAGCAGGTCGGAAAACAGGTGATGATAGCGGAACCACAGCCCGTGCTCGTCGAGCGGTACCAAAAACACCTGGTGGGCCTGCAGGAAGCTCAGGATCTCGCCGCTGTCATGGCGCTCGCGCAGGGCGTCACATAATTCGGCGCAGAAACGCTCCTGGCAGGCAGTCTCGTAGAGAAACGCCTGCACGGGGGCCGGCAGGATGTCGATGACTTCCTCCAGCAGGTAGTCGCGGATAAGCCCTTCGCCGCCATGCAGCGCCTGGGGCAAGGCGTGGTCCTCGCCGGACTCGCTGGCCGCCAGTTGCCAGAAACGCAGCCCTGCCACCCAACCGTCGCTGCGCTGGATCAGGTTGTCCAGGGCTTGGCCGCGCAAACCGGTGGGTTGGCGGCCGATCACGGCCAGCGCTTCATCGGGGGTCAGGCGCAGGTCCTGCTCGTTGAGTTCGACCAGTTGGCGCGACAGGCGCAGGCGCGCCAGGTGCCAGTCGGGCCGCTGGCGGCTGGTGACCAGCAGGACCAACCCGGCCGGCAGGTGGTTGAGGAAGAACTGCAGGCAACGATCGAGCACCGGCCCCTGGGCCAGGTGGTAGTCGTCCAGCACCAGCAGCAACGGCGTGTCCGGTTGCAGGTAGAGCGCGAGTTCATCAAGCAGGCCGTCGAGCCACTCTTCGAAGGCGAAGGGTTGATGCCTCTGGCGCATCTTCAAAAGCCCCAGGGCCTGGCCGCCAAGTGCCGGGCAGAACTGCTGCAAGCCTTCTAGCAAGCGTTCGAGAAAACGCCCCGGATCAGCATCGCGCTGGCTCAAGCCAAGCCAGAGGCTGCGCCAGTGGCTGGGCAGCGCCTGGCAGAACTCGATGGCCAACGAACTCTTGCCAAACCCCGCCGGTGCATTCACCAGTAACAGACGCCCCCCCAGGCCACTTTGCAGGCGCTGGCACAGGCGTGCTCTGGGGACGTGCGCTTCCGGCAGCGGCGGCCGGAAGAAACGCCCATCCAGCAGGCCCAAGGCCTGGCTGGCGACTCCGTGGGTACGGGACAGGTCTGTCATGGCCGGCTCGTTCTGATTGGAATAGGGCGGCGTTAGGGTTTGTTGCGAGACTAGCGGCAAACGCTGCGCATTTGAAGATGATGCAGGCGCTTTGCCCTAAAAAGACTACGACAAAAAGAAACAGCAGCGACAGGCCGCTCGACTTCACGCCCGCACAAACAGAAACGCCCCGGCTAGCCGGGGCGTTCTGGGAGATCAAACGGAGTTGCGACGACTGTCAGCTCAACGCACACCCGCCTGACGCAGGGCTGCCGGCTGGAAATCGGCCTTGCTGGCGCTGAAGCCGAAGTTGTAGGCGCTCTTCTCTTCGTTCTTCATGCCCAGGGCCAGGTAGCGGCCCGACTGCAGGTCGTAGATGGCCTCCAGGGTGTACCAGGGTACCTGCACGTTGTAGTACGGCTGGGCGTGGGCCTCGGAAACGCGCCACAACTGGTTGCGACCGTCGTACTGGTCGATCACCGCAGCCTGCCAGGTGTCCTCGTCGATGTAGAAGTCACGCTTGGCATAGATGTGGCGCTGACCCGGCTTGAGGGTGGCAACCACGTGCCAGACGCGGCGCAGCTCGTAACGCGACAAGTCCTGGTTGATGTGCCCGGCCTTGATGATGTCGCTGTACTTGAGCTTCGGATCGTCCAGCTTGTAGGCGTTGGAGGCGATGTACATCTCCTTCTTGCCTTCGAGCTTCCAGTCATAACGGTCCGGCGCGCCGTTGTACATGTCCAGGTTGTCGGAGGTGCGCAGGCCGTCGGCGGCAGTACCCGGGCCGTCGTACGACACTTGCGGCGCCTGGCGCACACGGCGCTGGCCGGCGTTGTAGATCCAAGCCTTGCGCGGCTCCTTGACCTGGTCGAGGGTCTCGTGGACCAGCAGTACGGTCCCGGCCAGGCGCGCCGGGGCGGTCACTTCCTGCTTGAAGTAGAACAGAATGTTGCCCGGGTTGGCCGGATCGTAGTCCTTCATCTTGTCGCGGAACACGAACTGGTCCTGGAAATACACCAGGCTGTACGAGCCGTTCTGCTGCGGAGTGGCCTGGGTGACCAGGCGGGTCACGCTGCCACCACGGTAGCGGGTGATGTGGTTCCAGATCACCTCCAGGCCATCCTTGGGAATCGGGAACGGCACGGCGGTGCGGAAGTTCTCCAGGCCGTTGCCGCCGGCGACCAGGGTGGTCTTGGTGGCGTTTTCCTTGATCGCGGCGAACACATCGTCCGGTACCGTGGAGCCGCGGTGGGTCTTGTACACCGGGATCTTGTAGGTGTCCGGGTAGCGCTTGAGCATCGCCAGCTGGCCAGGCGAGAGCTTGTCCTTGTATTGGTCGGCGTTCTGCGCGGTGATGGTGAACAGCGGTTTCTCACTGGCGAAGGGGTCGGACAGGAAGCCCTTGGCGTCGGCACTGCCGGCGCTCTTGGACAGCGGCTCCCACGGGCCGATCGAGCCATCGGCGTTACCGGCCTTCTCCGCGCCCATCGGTGTCAGAGTGGAGCCCAGCTTGGCCGCTTCGGTGGCGGAAACCGCAGCCATGACGCTGGTTGCCAGCAGGGACATGCCCAGTACACCGGCTTGCAGCAGACGTGTGGTCATTTTCATTGTGTGTCGTCCTGGATCAGGTTTCTTAGAAGTTCACGCCGAAGCTGAGGGCGACGAAGTCGCGGTCATCCACGGTGGTGTACTTGCCATCGAAGAAGTTGGTGTACGACAGGCTCGCCGTGTAGGTGTTCTGGTACTCGGCGTCCAGGCCCAGACTGATAGCCTTGCGGCCTTCCTCGAAGTTGCCGCCGGGACCCGGGGAGTATCCGTCGACGTCATGGGACCAGGCCACGCTCGGGCGCAGGTTCACACCGGCGAAGACGTTGTTGTAGTCCCAGATGGCGCGAACGCGATAACCCCAGGAGTCAGAGGTGGTGAAGCCTTCGTTTTCGCAGTAGCGCGACAGGTTGTTCTGCTCGACGCCTGCCAGCGTGGTGGCGTTGAGGCTCTGGCAGCGGCCATTGGGCAGCGGGCCGGGGCCATAGACCGGGTCGCGGCCATAGCGCGCCTTCGAAGTACTTTCCAGGCCACCGACATGCGTCCAGCCGACTTCACCCACCATGGTCAGACGCTCGGCGCCCATGACCTGGTCGAAGAAGTGGGTGAAGGTGGTCTGCAGCTGGGTGATTTCCTTGCGACGATAGCCTGGCTGGTCGGTGTTCGGCGTGCCTTTCAGGACCGATGCGTTCGGATCGAGTGGCGTCAGGCCGGAATACAGGATGTCGGTGGTGTTCAGTTGCACCGGCGCGTTCGGGCGATAGCTGATCTCGCCGCTCCAGGCCGTACCGGTTGGCAAGGTGGTGGAGAAGCTCAGGCCGTAGAGGCGGATGTCCTCGGGATACTCCACGTGGTAGCTGGAGTTGCCCGCCACATACAGCGGCATGAGCTGCTGGAGCAACGCAGGGCTGATTGCGCCACCCGGTACGCCAGCCCGCGCCAGCGCGGCGGCGAGGTTGGCCGGGTTGTAGAATCGGGCATCGGCACCGCGACCGCTGAAGATCGGCGCACGGCTGTGGTAGTTCATGAAGTAACCACCGAACTCGGTGTTCAACGGCTCGTACATGTAACGCAAAGCGAGGCCGAACTGACCGCTATCACGGGCGTCACGGTCAGCCCCGCGGCGCACGATCACACCTTCGTCAGGCGAACCCCAGGAGACACCCTGGGCGGCAAGGGCACGCATGGTCGGCGCGGCAATTGGCCCCAGCCGTCCCGCCACGTTTGCCTGCTTGGCCAGCACCGCCAGGTTGTTGTTGCAGCCGTCGGCGATCACGTCAGGCTGGGAGAAGAAAGTGCCGCAGTTGTCGACAACGGTCTGGTCCCACTCGATCTGGTAGAAGCCTTCGGCGGTCAGGTTGTCGGTCACGCTCTGCGACAGGTAGAACATGTTGACCGGGATCAGGCCTTCCTTGATCTCCGCGCCCGGACGGCGGAACGCCGAGACGTCGATGGGGTTGATGGAGTTTATACCGCCACCGATGAAGGTACTTTCACCCCAGCTCACCACCTGCTTGCCCAGGCGTACGGTGCCCGGCAGATCGGCGATGCTGTAGTTGTGATAGACGAAGGCGTCGAGCAGTTCCGCGCCCGAAGACTTGGCGCCCTCCTTGCGGTTGGAATCGCTGATGTCCTTGAACTCGCGGTTTTCATCCTTGAGCTCGAAGTCGTACCAGTACTTGCCGCGGACGAACACGCCGGTGTCGCCGTACTTGAGTTCCAGGTCGTGGATGCCCTTGAAGATCTTCGAGAAGGTCTCGCCCTTCTTGAAGTTCAGGTGGCCATCGTCGGAGGTCTGCGACAACCCCCTGCCGCCGTTGTTGGCCCCGATGAGGTTCTTGTTGGGGTTGGCAGTCGACCAGCTGGCGCCAACGGAGAGCGAGGAGTCGAACTGGCCTTCGATTTCACCGATGTTGAAGCTGACAGCGAAAGCAGGACTTGCGAGCGTGGAAGCGAGGCTGACGGCCAGGGGCAGTTTCGCCCGGCGCCAGAACAGGTTTGCAGATGTCATCGACGCTACTCCATGTACTTTTTTGTTATGGCAGTGAGTCCTTTCAGAAACGGCTCGAGCGCCTGGTGAAGCAGGCTCCTGCCCGTGGCGCCGCGCGTTGCCGCGTGGTGCCCTCCCCCATTCCTGAAAATCCCCTGACCCGACTATAGCCAGCGGTCACAGGTGCTTGATCCCTCTAAAGTGTGATTTGCGCGTCCTGCTTGCGGCCCACCCCGATCGGCCGGCCTGCGCGCTGGCAGTGCTCAAGCATGGCTCAATTCTGCCGTTTGACAAGGCGGAATCCTGTCTAGCCTGCGGGGTCGCGCCTGAAAAAGCGCGACCCGCGCCCGGGTTACAGGGTGGAAAGGAAAGCGCTGTTACTGGCCTGCCACTGGCTGATGTCCACGCGGATGCGCTTCTTGTCGAGCTTGCCAACGCTGGTCTTGGGAATTTCAGTAACAAGGGCGATCTGGCTGGGAATCGCCCACTTGTTGATGTGCCCTTGTTCGACGAAAGGCTTGAGGTGTTCCTTGAGCGCACGGGCATCGATGCTCTGCCCCTCGCGCACCACCAGCAGCGCGAACGGGCGCTCGCCCCACTGAGGGTCGGGCACCCCGACTACCGCCACCTCACGCACCGACGGGTGCCGGCTGACCAGATCCTCGAGGTCGAGCGAAGAGATCCATTCGCCACCGGTCTTGATCACATCCTTGATGCGGTCGCGGATGTCGATGAAGCCCATGCCGTCCAGGGTGGCGACATCGCCGGTATGCAGCCAGCCACCCTGCCAGAGCTCCTCGCCCTTCTCCGGCTCGCGGAAGTAGCCCATGGTCAGCCAGGGCGCGCGCAGCACCAGTTCGCCCTGGGTTTCGCCATCGGCGGGCAGGAAGTTGCCATTGCCATCGACGATGGCGGCCTCGACCAATGGCACCGGCACGCCAGCCTTGATCCGGTAGCTGGTGCGCTCATCCTCGCTGCCGGCCTGCAACTCGTCGTTCAGGTGCGCGGCACTTATCAGCGGGCAGGTTTCCGACATGCCGTAGGCGGCGGTGAGCTGGATGCCCCGGGCCAACGCCGCCTGGTACAGGGCGCGGTTGAGCGCGCTGCCGCCGATGATGATCTTCCAGCCACCGAAATCCTGCCCGGCCGCCGACGGGCAGTTGAGCAGCATCTGCAGGATGGTCGGCACGCAGTGGGAAAAGGTGACCTTTTCCTCGCGCCACAGCCTGATCAGCATGTCCGGCTCGTAGCGCCCCGGATAGACCTGCTTGATCCCCATCATGGTCGCCACGTAGGGAATACCCCAGGCGTGCACGTGGAACATCGGCGTGATCGGCATGTAGACGTCGTTGCTGCTCAGCAGCCTGACGCTGTCCAGGCTGCCCAGAACCGAGGTTTCGGCCAGGGTGTGCAGCACCAGCTGGCGATGGGTGAAGTACACCCCCTTGGGATTGCCGGTGGTGCCGGTGGTGTAGAAGGTGGTGGCTACCGAATTCTCGTCGAAGTCAGGGAAGTCGTACTGCGGGCTGGCCGCGGCCAGCAGTTGCTCGTACTCGCCCACCAGGTTCGGCAGGTCGGCGGTCTTGTCCGGCCCGTCGGTCAGCAGCAGGGTCTTGTCGACCGTGGTCAACTGCCCGGCAATTGCCTGGTAGAGGCCGATGAAATCGCTGTTGACCAGCACGAAGCGGTCTTCGGCGTGGTTCATGGTGTAGAGGATCTGCTCGGGCGACAGGCGCACGTTGATGGTGTGCACCACCGCGCCAATCATCGGGATGGCGAACATGCACTCCAGGTAACGGTGACTGTCCCAGTCCATCACCGCCACGGTGTCACCGGCCTTCACACCGGCCGCGGTCAACACGTTGGCCAGGCGGGCGATACGCTCGTTGAGCTGCGGGTAGGTAAGGCGGACCTGGTCGCGGTAGACGATCTCGCGGGTCTTCTCGTAGCGGCTGCCGGACATCAGCAGGCGCTTGATCAGCAACGGGTATTCGTAGGCGCCCTCGGCGGGCTTGATGATGCGAGTCTGCAACATGGGTATCCCTTTTCTTCAATACGGGCAGAACGGTTCAGTAATCCACTGTAGTTCGGTGACGCACCGGTCAAATCAGCCGAAGGAATGATTTGCGCCCGCGAGGTATGAGTGCGGACGGCACCGTTGACGAATGGCGCCGGCGGACCAGACACTGCGTTGATGCCCGCCGCCCTACCACCGGAGCCCCTGATGCCCAGCCCACGTCGCGCCGTGTTTCTCGATCACCAGTCACTGGACCTGGGTGACCTCGACCTTTCACCGCTGCAGGCGCAGTTCGATGAACTGCAGCTGTACGCCGCCACCACAGCCGATCAGGTCGCCGAACGCCTGCAAGGCGCCACGGCGGTGATCAGCAACAAGGTGATGCTCGACGCCGCCACATTGGCCGCCGCCCCTGACCTCAAGCTGATCCTGGTGGCCGCCACCGGCACCAACAATGTCGACCTGGCCGCCGCCCGAGCCCAGGGCATCAGCGTGTGCAACTGCCAGGGCTATGGCACGCCGTCAGTGGCCCAGCACACCCTGGCACTGCTGCTGGCCCTGGCCACGCGCCTGTGCGACTACAACCAGGCGGTGAAGGCCGGGCAGTGGGCCAAGGCCAGCCAGTTCTGCCTGCTGGACTTCCCCATCGTCGAGCTGGAGGGCAAGACCCTCGGCCTGCTCGGGCATGGCGAGCTGGGCGGCGCGGTGGCGCACCTGGCCGAGGCGTTCGGCATGCGCGTGCTGAGCGGGCAGATTCCCGGCCGGCCCGCCCGCGCCGATCGCCTGCCGCTGGACGAACTGCTGCCACAGGTCGATGCCCTGACCCTGCACTGCCCGCTCAACGAGCAGACCCGGCACATGATCGGCGCCAACGAACTGGCCCTGCTCAAGCCGGGGGCATTGGTGGTCAACACCGCCCGCGGCGGGCTGATCGACGAACATGCCCTGGCCGATGCCCTGCGTAGCGGCCACTTGGGCGGCGCCGCCACCGATGTGCTGAGCGTCGAGCCGCCGGCCGAGGGCAACCCGCTGCTGGCGGCGGACATCCCGCGCCTGATCATCACCCCGCACAGCGCCTGGGGCGCGGTGGAATCGCGCCAGCGCATCGTCAGCCAGTTGGCCGAGAACGCCCAGGCCTACTTCGCCGGCCAACCGCGGCGAATGGTCGGCTGATCCGCCGACGCCTCTGCTACACTGCGCCACTTTTTTTCAGGAGGCGTCGTCCATGGACCCGCGCAGTGAAGTGTTGCTCCGCCAGGCAGAGCTGTTCCAAGGCCCGCTGCTGATCGCCGGCGCCCAGGCCGACGGCCTGCTCGGCCAACTGCCCGGCGCCCATGGCTGGACCTGGCATGCCGGCGACCAGGCGCTGCTCGAGAGCCGCTTCCCCGGGCGTAGCCACTATGGTGTCGAAGTGCCCGAGGTGGCCTTCGATTCCGCCGTGCTGTTCCTGCCCAAGTCCCGCGAGCTGGCCGCCTACCTGCTCAATGCCCTGGCCTCGCGCCTGGGCGGTCGCCAGCTGTACCTGGTGGGGGAAAAGCGCGGCGGCATCGAAGGCGCGGCCAAGCAGCTGCAGGTGTTCGGCAAACCGCGCAAGCTCGACAGCGCCAGGCACTGCCAGTTGTGGCAGGTAACCGTGGACAACACCCCTGGGGCCACGCCGCTGGAAAGCCTGGCCGAACGCTTCGAACTGCCGCTGGCCGATGGTCCGCTGCAAGTCATCAGCCTGCCCGGAGTGTTCAGCCATGGGCGCCTGGACAAGGGCACCGCACTGCTGCTGGAACACCTCGACGGCCTGCCCAACGGCCATGTCCTGGACTTCGGCTGCGGCGCCGGCGTGCTCGGCGCCACGATCAAGCGCCGTTATCCGCAGAGCCGGGTCACCTTGCTCGATGTCGATGCCTTCGCGGTCGCGGCCAGCCGCCTGACCCTGGCGGCCAATGGCCTGGAAGGCGAGGTGATCAGCGGCGACGGCATCGATGCCGCGCCGTCGGATCTGGACCTGATCCTGAGCAATCCGCCGTTCCACACCGGTGTGCACACCGACTACCAGGCATCGGAAAACCTGCTGAAAAAATCAGGCGAACATCTGCGAAAAGGCGGAGAAATGCGGTTGGTAGCCAACAGTTTCCTGCGCTATCAACCCCTCATCGAAGGCGCCCTGGGCAATTGTGAAATCCGAGCCGAGGCACAAGGCTTTCGCATCTACCGGGCGACGCGCGAATAAAAACAGGGCTTGCCGAAAGCGTTTCGCCTAGGCAGAATCCGCTCCGTCCTAGGGGAGTAGTCTCCCGCGAGCCCCCTGCTCGCCCGGTACGCGTCAACACACTTGGCCCACAGGCCATGGCGCGTGCGACCCACGATCTGCGCAGACAGGTCCAGGGTTTGACAAGACCTATGACACGCACACCTTACCCGGGGCGGGGAGGCTGTACGTGTCATAGCCGTGTCGACCCGCCCCCGTAGGAATCCTGATGCTGGAATCGTTGCTCGTCCCCACCGCCATCGTTGCCCTCGCCGAAATCGGCGACAAGACGCAATTGCTCGCGCTCATCCTCGCCGCACGCTTTCGCAAGCCCTGGCCAATCATTGCCGGGATCATCGCCGCGACCCTGGCCAACCATGCCGCCGCCGGTGCCGTGGGCGCCTGGGTCAGCGGTTTCTTCAGCGAGTCGGTGCTGCACTGGATTCTTGCCGCGAGCTTTACCGCCACCGCGCTGTGGACGCTGGTACCGGACAAGATGGACGATGACGAAACCAGCAACGCGCGCCGCTTCGGGCCGTTCGTCACCACGCTGATCGCGTTCTTCCTCGCCGAGATCGGCGACAAGACCCAGGTGGCCACGGTGATGCTGGCCGCCCAGTATCCGCACCTGATCATGGTGATCATCGGCACCACCCTGGGCATGCTGATCGCCAACGTGCCGGTGGTCCTGGCGGGCAACTTCGCGGCGGAGAAACTGCCGCTGACGCTGATCCGTCGCCTGGCGGCGACCGCGTTCATCGTGCTGGCCATCGTCGCGGTGTATTCGGCGATGAAGACCAGTGGCTGGGTTGGCTGATCGCGCAGGAGGCTTTACCCCTTGTGGGAGCGGCGGTGCGCCGCTCCCACGTTTTGCATGCAACCCCGGCGGCTTACTTCTTGGCCGCTTGATACAACGGCATCACCTTCGGAATCGCCGCCTGCAGCGAAGCGATCCGGCTGCTCGACGCCGGGTGGGTGCTCATGAACTCCGGCGGCGCCCCCTCGGACGCCTTGCTCATCTTGTTCCACAAGGTGATCGCGGCGTTCGGGTCGTAGCCGGCGCGGGCCGACAGTTCGAGGCCGATCAGGTCGGCTTCGTTCTCGTTGGCCCGGCTGTTGGGCAGGGTCATGGCGTAGTTCACCACGGTATCGGCCATGGCCATGCTGTCCTGGCCCAGGCCGAAGATCGCGCCGGCGCCCTGGCGGGCCATTTCCACGCCATAGGCCTTGGACATCGCTTCACGGCTGTGCTCACGCAGGGCGTGGGCGATCTCGTGGCCCACCACCGCGGCAATCTCGGCGTCGGTCAGCTTGAGCTGGTCGATCAGGCCGGTGTAGACGATGATCTTGCCGCCCGGGCCGCAGTTGGCGTTGAGCTCGTCGCTCTTGATCACGTTGACTTCCCAATTCCACTGCGCGGCATCCGGCCGGAACTGTGGTGCCTGGGCAATCAGGCGCTTGGCAATGGCCTGCACGCGCTTGGCATCATTGCTTGTTTTGTCCAGCACGCCCTTGCTCGACGCCTCGCCGAGGGTCTGCTGGTAGGACTGGGCGTACATCTGGTTGACCTCATCGGTCGAGAGCATGCTGAACATGTACTGCTGGCGCTGGACGCCCACGGCACCGCCACTGGTGGTATTGACCGCCTGGCAACCGCCGAGCAGGACGCTGGCCGTCAGCATGCTGACAACGAATGACTTACGCATGAAAACACTCCCTATTTACGTGCCGCGTATCCTAGGCCCAGACGTCCGCGCCTGCCAGAGCCACAGGTAAGATTTCTGATAATCCCCTCATGCTTTGGTATTAGCCCGCCGATAACATTCGGTAACGACCTCCTTGCGCGCGGAGCTTTGCCATGAAGTTCAAGTCGATCCAGTTTTCCGTGGCCGCCCTGGCCGGTGCCATCGTGCTGAGCATTGTCGCGGCCCTGGTGCTGTACGCCGTGTATTCGGGGCAGCGGACCCAGACGCTGGTACAACAGCGCACGCAGCAGCAGTTCGAGACGGTCATCGAACAGCGCCTCTCGGCCCTGGCCCGCACCCAGGTCAGCGAGATCCAGCGCGGCCTGGAAGCGCCCCTGGCGATCGCCCGCGGCCTGGCCACCGGCAATGCCATGCTCGGCATGCAGGGCGCCGACGGCCAGCCACTGATGCGCGTCGATCGCGAACACCTGATCAACCAGCTCAAGCGCACCGTGGAGGTCAACCCAAGCGTGCTGGGCGCCTACCTGGGCTGGGAACCGAACGCCCTCGACCATGCCGATGGCCGCTACGTCGGCAGCCACCTGGTGGGTATCGACAGCGCCAGCGGGCGCTTCCTGCCCTGGTGGTTCCGCAATGGCGACGGTAGCCTCGGCCAGGACAAGCTGGCCGATGTCGACGACCGCACGGTGCTCGCCACCGGCGTGCGCGCCAGCGAGTACTACCTGTGCCCCAAGGAGTCGAAAAAGGCCTGCGTGATCGATCCCGCGCCCTATAAAGTGGGCGACAAGATGGTCATGCTCGCCTCCTTCGTCGAGCCGATCATGATCGACGGCCAGTTCCAGGGCATGGCCGGCGCCGACCTGTCGGTGAACTTCATCCAGGACCTGCTCAATGCCGCCGACCGCCAGCTCTACGACGGTGCCGGCGAACTGGCGCTGGTCTCCAGCAACGGGCGCCTGGTGGCCTACACCCGCGATCCGGCCAAGTTCGGTGAAAAGGCCGGCGACGTGCTGGACAGCGACGAAGCCAATACCCTCAAGAACCTGAGCGGCGAGGCGCTGCACTATGAAGTGGATGCCGCCAAGGACCGCATCGAACTGTACCTGCCATTCAAGATCGCCGGCACCGACGCACGCTGGACTTTACTGCTGGAGCTGCCGCTGAGCACGGTCATGGCCGACGTCAACCGCCTGCAGCAGGACCTGGCCGAACAGCGCCGCACCGATATCGCCGGCATGACCGTGGTCGGCCTGGGCATCGCCGCCCTCGGCCTGCTGGTGATCTGGCTGCTGGCCCTGGGCATTGCCCGCCCGCTCAAGCAGATGGTGAGCATGCTCGACGACATCGCCCAGGGCGAAGGCGACCTGACCCGGCGCCTGCAGAGCGACCGGGCCGACGAACTGGGCGCCATCGCCAAGGGCTTCAACACTTTCCTGGCCAAGTTGCAGGCGATGATCAGCCAGGTGGTCAGTTCGGTGCAGAAAGTCAGCGACTCGTCGGAACACACCGCCGACATTGCCATTCGCACCAACCAAGGCGTGCACAAACAGATGGCCGAGATCGACCAGGTGGCCACCGCCGTACACGAAATGACCGCCACTGCCCAGGACGTGGCGCGCAATGCCACGCAGGCGGCACAGGCCGCGAGTGAAGCTGACCGCGCCGCCAACCAGGGCCTGGACATCGTCCGCGATACCTCGCACTCGATCAGCGAACTGGCCACCGAGATCGGTCGCGCCGTGACCGTGGTCCAGGACCTGGCCCGCGACAGCGAGAACATCAACGCCATTTTGGTGACCATCCGCGCCATCGCCGAGCAGACCAACCTGCTGGCGCTCAACGCCGCCATCGAGGCGGCCCGGGCCGGCGAGCAGGGCCGCGGTTTCGCGGTGGTCGCCGACGAGGTGCGCAACCTGGCGCAGAAGACCCAGCAGGCCACCCAGGAAATCCAGCAGATGATCCAGCAACTGCAGCTGGGTACCCGCGAAGTGGTCAAGGTGATGGAAGACAGCCAGGGCAAGACCGACATCAGTGTGCAGCAGGCCAGCCGCGCGGCCGAGTCGCTGGCCAGCATCACCCAGGCGGTGTCGGTGATCAACGACATGAACACGCAGATCGCCAGCGCCGCCGAGGAACAGAGCGCCGTGGCCGAGGACATCAACCGCAACGTGATCAACATCGGCCAGGTGGCCGGCGAAGTGGCGGGTGGCGCCGACGAGTCGAGCCAGGCCAGCGCCGAGCTGACCAAGTTGGCCGAGCAGCAGCGGCGGTTGATCAATCAGTTCAGGGTTTGATCCCAGGGCGCGCCGCCACCTAGGCCGGGGTCAGGCACTCCGGCCCATTGAGCTTCGGATCGTTGACGAAATTCGCCAGCGCCCGCTCACGCAACACCGTTGGCGGCTTGGCCAGCAACTCGTGCAGCCTCGCCATCGGTGTTTCGGGGTCCAGCCACAGCGCCTGCTCGGCCTCGTCCAGAATCAGCGGCCGGCGCTGGTTCATCGCCGCTTGCGTCACCACCGCGCAACTCAGCCATGCCTGCTCCTGCACGGGGTAAACCTCCCATAGCGCGGCGAAGAACAGCGATGCACCTTCCCCCGGCGTTACCCAGTACGGGCGCTTGCGCGCCGTGCCGCGCCATTCGTAGAAACCGTTGGCCGGCATCAGGCAGCGCCGCTGACGCAACGGCTCGCGAAACATCGGCTGTTCGGCGAGGGTCTCGGCACGGGCCTGGGCCGGGGTGCGGGACAGGTCGGTGAGCCAGGCCGGAGTCAGTCCCCAGCGCGCACCGGCCAGTTGCAACTGGCCGTCGAGCTGGCGCTGGATCAGCACCGTGGCACCGGGCGAGATGTTCCATTGGGCCTGCTGGCCCGCAGGGAAGCCCGGCAAGCCGGCGAAGCTCTGGGACCAGCGAAACAGGGCGTAGCGTCCACACATGGGCGAAATCAAAACCTAGCAGATCAGGGTTCCGGGGTAACTCTCCGGTTCGTCGCCGGCAAGCGGCTGGGCGGCATTGTACGCATCGATCAACTGCCGTGCGTACCCGGCCTGCTCGTCCGGTACCGCCAGCCCCAGCAAACCGTGCATCGGCAACTCGCCCACGGCGCCCATCAGGTCGCGCCCGACCAGGTGCACGTCGATGCCCTCGCTGGCCAGCATACCCACCAGCATCTGCGCCTCCAGCAGGCTTTCGGGTTCATAGATCCGTTGCATCAATCGTTCTCGCCATAGACATCGAGCATCCACTCCTCGCCATGCACCTGCAGCACGAAGCGGATAGGCTTGCAGCACACCTGGCAGTCCTCGATGTATTCCTGGTCGCCGCCGGACAGGTCCACCGTGGTTTCGACTTCTTCGCCACAATAAGGGCAATCGTAGATCGCAGTTTCCAGCATCGCGGCCTCCGGAGTGACTTGTGCGTATAATTGCCGGTCTGTTTACAGGGCCAGTGTGCGTCCGAGCCGTTTTTCGGAGCCCGCCCCTACCTAATTACCCTAGCCGTTTCCAACAAGAGAGCATGATGGGCGAATTCGATGCCATCCGACCGTACGACGACGCTGAGGTCCCTGCCGTTCTGGCACGCCTGCTCAGCGACCCGGCATTCCTCGATATCCTCACCCACTTCCGCTTCCCGCGCGCCGCGGGCGCCTTCGGCTGGCTGCTCAAACCGCTGATCGCCCGGCGCCTGCGCAAGGAATTCGCCGGCGTAAGCTGCGTGTCCACGCTGCAGGACAAGGTCGAGTACTACGTCGACCGCACCATCGACCGCGCCACCGATGGCGTCACCTACACCGGCGTCGAACAGCTCAAGTCGGGTACCGCCTACCTGTTCCTGGCCAACCACCGCGACATCGTCATGGATCCGGCCTTCGTCAACTACGCGGTGTACCACGCCGGCCTGCCGACGCCGCGCATCGCCATCGGCGACAACCTGCTGCAAAAGCCATTCGTCAGCGACATGATGCGCCTGAACAAGAGCTTCATCGTGCACCGCTCGATCAGTGGCCGCCGCGAGAAGCTGGCCGCCTACCAGTTGCTCTCGGCCTACATCAACCACTCGATCCGCAACGATTGCGTGTCGATCTGGATCGCCCAGGCCGAAGGCCGCGCCAAGGACGGTGACGACCGTACCGATTCGGCGATCCTCAAGATGTTCCACATGAGCCGCAAGGACGAGCCGTTCGGCGCGGTGATCCAGGGCCTGAACCTGATCCCGGTGTCGATCAGCTACGAATACGACCCCTGCGACCAGGCCAAGGCCCGCGAGCTGTACATCCGCGCCACCACCGGCAGCTACACCAAGGCGCCGGGCGAGGACGACAACAGCATCGCCCAGGGCATCACCGGCTACAAAGGTCGGGTACACATCAACTTCGCCCCACCGGTGAGCGACTATCACGAGGACACCAAGCAACTGGCCCAGGCCATCGACCGGCAGATCCTCGGCGGCTACCGGCTGTTCCCGGTGCACTACCTGGCCTATGCGATGTGGGCGCAGAAGGACGAGACGCTCGAGGTGCCGAGCGCGGAAAAAATCTTCCCGGCCGACGAGCTGGCCAAGGCGAAGGAAGAATGGCAGCGTCGGCTGGACGCATGCCCCGTGGAGCATCAGCCGTACCTGGTACAGCAGTATGCGACGCCGGTACGTAACCAGTATCAGGTGAAGCGTCAGCCGGCATCGGCCTGACAATATGTTTTGTCGAAGCGGGCGTGCCCGCTCCGACAAATCAGATCCAGGTACTGAACCAGGACAGCAGCAAGGCCATCGCCAGGCAGCAAAAACCCAGGATGTAGTAATAGCGCGGCACCCGCTGTTCGAGGCCTTCAACCACGCCTTCATCCACCGCCAGACGCTCCCGGCTCAGCGCCTCGCGACGCCGGGCGCTGTGCAGCAGCAGCCCGCCAGGGCAGGTAATGAGCAGAGCCAGCAGGTTGATCAGCTTGGCCGGATGGGCGGCCAGGAAGCCCCAGAGCATTTGCAACGACATTGCGCGACCTCGGCATCACGTACGGCAAAGCCCGGCATTCTACTCAAGCCCGGGATCGGTGCCGCCACTTTACGACCAGCTGTCATTTAATTTCATCTGTCACACGCTCGTCATGAGGGCAGGCCACCCTGTCGGCCTCTACCGAACCGGAGCTTGTCATGCTGCACGCCGAAAACCAGGACCGCCTCTACCTTGTCGCCCAGAGCGACGAGCAGCAGGCGCTGATCGACGGTTTCGCCATCAATGTCCAGGACCGCCAGTGGCTGGTGTATTGCGCGCTGGGCGGGCATGCCCATCAGGACTTGCCAGAGGTCGACCCGCATACCGGGATCAGCCTGCTGGACTTCAATGTACAGGCTGCCTGAGCCGCGAAGGCAATAAAAAACCCGCCGCCTGGATGACCGGGCGGCGGGTTTTGTTCATTCCAGAAGCCTTACTCGCCCAGCACCTGGCCGACGGTCGGGTCCTTGAACAGACGGGTCAGGGCATCGCTGAGCACATCGCTCACCAGCTTGGTATTGGTTTCCTGGTTCGGCGCCATGCCGAAGCGCTGGTCCAGCGAAGCACCGTAGCGGCCGCTGTAGCGGCGGTTGGCATTGGACACGTCGGCACGGAAGGTGGCGCCGATTGTCGCCTCGGTCACGTACATCTTGTCCTTGGGCGACTGGTACTTGAGCTCGGCCAGGGTCACGGTCAACTGCGGCGCGTTGTAGGCGTTGGGCGTCGGGGTGAAGCCGAGCAGGCGCACCGCCGCCTCGGCCTGGGCCTGCAGCTTGGGCACGACATCGTTGCCATTGACGGTGATGGTGCTGGTCTCGGGGTACATGCCACCGCGAGTGCCGAGCGACTGCGAGGCGCGCCCGTCGACGACCTTGACCACCACCGGCTGGCCGTGGCCGACCGGGGCCAGTTGCTGGGTAAGCTTGGGTTGCGGGCTGAGTTGCTGCGGGCTGTGGGCACAACCGGCCAGGCTCAGGCTGGCCACCGCGAACAAACCGACCAACAGACGTTGCAACATGCGCGTTTCTCCAGAAAAAGCGGCAAAGGCCCACAGTATACCTAGCGGCAAGCTTCCAGCGGCAAGCGACAAGCAAAAGCACTTGCGCTTTTCCTCGTAGCTTGCCCCTGGAAGCTTGCAACCGCCCTTCTGTCACAATCGTTTCATGCCCCCCGGCTATTCTGGCGCCAGCCCTCACACACAGGACTGACCGCCATGGCCTCGCTCTGGACCCTGCTCTTCCACCGCCCGCGCCACGCCACCTACGCCCGCCTCGACAGCGAAGGCATCTGCCTCGGGTTCAAGCACTGTGTCACGCCACCGGGCAACGCCGGCTGGGTGCAGGTGAACGAGGCGCAACTGGCCTGGCTCGGCCGTCCGCTGCCAGCCAACGCCCGGGTTTGCGCCCGTGCAACACAGCATTGGCGGCAACGCACCCTGTCGGCCTGACAAACGCTGCAATAAAAACCCAACAAGTACGCCCTTTCCGCCCGCGACATCGTTATAATCTCCCCCCGATTATAAGGACGTCTCCTGATCGGGCCCCGCATTCGCCGCTTGACCCCGGCACCCTCGACGCTTCGCCCACAGAGAGCCTTCCACTCAGGTCTTGCATTGGCTGTCGTGCCTGCTGTTTCCGGCCTTCTGCTTCGCATGAACCTGCGGGTTGCCATCGCGCAGTCCACTTTTGAGGTTCACGACTCCAAAAGAGCGTGAAAAAACGGTTTTTCACAACTTCACGAGAGTGTGGCGAGCAAATGAACAGTCTGGCATGTGCAAGAGCGGCAGATGTGTCCCGAACAGCCCTGAACAGACGGCAAAAACGCTCATCCCCGATGAGCCTCTGAGGCCGGTCCATAACGCACGACGGAGCACTTGACCATAAGTCGAATTGCCGCACCCGTGGCAAAGGGCGTTCAATAGCCGAACACCCAAGACTGATTGGCGGTGTCCGCGGAAGTTGCAAGAACTGCGAAGAGTCGGACATGGCGATCCTGGCCACCCCAGGGATCCTATGCTGTCAATTAGGTGCTGTAGATTGTGGAGACGCGTTAATGGCGCAGAACGAATCGGTTGATGTGGTACTGGTAGGCGCGGGCATCATGAGTGCCACCCTGGCCGTACTGCTCAAGGAGCTCGACCCGACCCTGAAGCTTGAGGTCATCGAGGCGATGGACTCCGGGGCCGCAGAGAGTTCCAACCCTTGGAACAACGCCGGTACCGGCCATGCCGGCCTGTGCGAGCTGAATTACACCCCGCAGGCTGCCGATGGCAGCATCGACATCAAGAAAGCCGTGCACATCAATACCCAGTTCGAGGTTTCGCGCCAGTTCTGGGCGTACCTGAGCAGGAAGGGCAACTTCGGCTCGCCACGTGCCTTCATCAACCCGGTTCCGCACCTGAGCTACGTCGAGGGTGACAAGGGTATCGACTTCCTCAAGAAGCGCTTCGAGCTGCTCAAGCAGCACCACGCCTTCTCGGAGATGGAATACACCGAAGACAAGGCCGTGATGAATGACTGGATGCCGCTGATGATGCCGGGCCGTCCGGCGGACCAACGCATCGCCGCGACCCGCGTGATGAAGGGTACCGACGTCAACTTCGGCGCCCTGACCAACAAGCTGCTCAAGCAACTGGGCAACAGCCCGGACGCCCAGGTCAAGTACAGCAAGAAGGTCGTCGGCCTGCGTCGCAACGGCAGCGGCTGGACCGTGAGCATCAAGGACGTCAACAGCGGCGGCAGCCGCGAAGTCGACGCCCGTTTCGTCTTCCTCGGCGCCGGCGGCGCGGCCCTGCCGTTGCTGCAGATGTCCGGCATCCCGGAGAGCAAAGGTTTCGGTGGCTTCCCGGTCAGCGGCCAGTGGCTGCGCTGCGACAACCCGGAAATCGTCAAGCAGCACCAGGCCAAGGTCTACAGCCAGGCCGCAGTAGGCGCCCCGCCGATGTCGGTCCCGCACCTGGACACCCGCGTGGTCGATGGCAAGAAATCGCTGCTGTTCGGCCCATACGCCGGCTTCACCACCAAGTTCCTCAAGCACGGTTCGCTCATGGACCTGCCACTGTCGGTGCGCATGGGCAACATCGGCCCGATGCTGGCGGTGGCCCGCGACAACATGGACCTGACCAAGTACCTGGTGAGCGAAGTGATGCAGTCGATGGAACAACGCCTGGAATCGCTGCGCCGCTTCTACCCCGAGGCCAAGGCCGAGGACTGGCGCCTGGAAGTGGCCGGTCAGCGTGTGCAGATCATCAAGAAGGATCCGAAGAAAGGCGGCATCCTGCAGTTCGGCACCGAGCTGGTCTCGGCCCAGGACGGCAGCCTGGCCGCACTGCTCGGCGCCTCCCCGGGCGCCTCGGTGACCGTGTCGATCATGCTCGAGCTGATCGAGCGCTGCTTCCCCGAGCAGGCCAAGGGTGCCTGGGCCGCCAAGCTCAAGGAGATCTTCCCGGCCCGCGAGAAGGTCCTGGCCAGCGACGCCGCCCTGTACCACAAGATCAGCGCCGACAACGACGAGGCACTGGAACTGGTGGAAAGCAGCCCGGCCAAGCATTACGCCTGATCCGGCCAAAACGAAAAAACGCCCCTCGGGGCGTTTTTTTGTGCCTGGACCTCTATCAGCTCCGGGCGTTGTCGATGATCTCGATGTACTCCGGCGCATTGCGCTGGTCGGCGATCACCTCGACGAAGGTCTTGCCGTGCTCGTCCTTGCCGTCCAGGTCATAACCAGCCGCGACGAAGAAGCCCACATAGCGCTCGAAATCATCGATGCGCAGGCCACGATAACCCTTGATCAGCTTGTGATGCGACGGCGAGGTCAGGCCATCGGCCGGCTCGAACTGCAGGAACGTCTTGATGTACTCGTCGCTGATCTCGTCACCAATCACTTGTTTCTTGTCTTTACGCATCGCCGACTCCAACTGGACCATCACGGACATTTTCGAAGGCCGGCAGTTTACCCCCCGAAACCTGCGGCCCTCAACGCGTACGTACGGTACCGGTGTGCAGGTCGGCCCAGATGTGGCCATTGGCGTAGGTGAGGAACTGCACGTACAGGGTTTCGTTGCGCAGCAAGTCCATGATCACCCGGTAGTCGGCCATCGGGTAGTTGAGGGTCAGGGTCCGGCTCTTGTCGTCATAGGCCGGCTTTTTCAAGCTCTTGCCGCCTTCGCCGTCGAAGTTGAGCAACACCTGAGCGATGGTAGAACCCTTGCTCAACGGCTTGCCCTTCAGGCGCATGTGCAAGGACGAAGTGATCGGAATCGGTTGCTGGTCGGACTGGCGCTGGGTGCCCACAACCACGCTGTAGTCGGTGACCTGCAGCAGTTGCTGGCTGGCCGGAGCCTCCTGGCGCAGGGAGAGGTCGTCGGGCGGGAGGAACTGGCTGTGCAGCGGCGCAGCGGAAAGCGGCAGGCTCACCGCCAGCAGGAGGGGGACGATCGCACGCATGTGGGGCTCCTTGGCATGAGCAGGCACTCTACGCACAGGCCCTGTCGCGGGGCAAGTCGCAGCGGCGAACCGCCGCTCCCGCGATGAGAGAGCGAGCTCAATCGAACTGGGCGCGCATCCAGGCGTGATACTCGGTAACACCCGCTTCGCCTTCACGCGGCGCCCAGTGAGCGTGCTCTCCCTCGCCCACAGGCCGGTACGGCCCGGCCTTGCACTCGAACATCACGCTGTCTGCCTCGAGCACCACCAAACCGTGGTAGGTCCCGGGCGCCAGGTCGACCCCCAGGCACTCGCCGCCCGCCAGCAGTACACGCTTGTCGATCACCTCACCCTGATCATCAAAGATCAACAGCCCCAGGCACCCTTTGAGCACGATCAGAGCCTCGGCCTTGTCATCACTCAGGTGCCGGTGCGGCGGAATGTAGGTGTGCGGCTGCAATCCCACTGCCATGCGATGGCAAGGTTCATCCATCTGGTGGAAGTTGTGGTGTTGACGCCCACGCGGCCCTTCGCTGGCCTTCTGCGCCAGCCCGTCGAACAACGACTGATCGAGGAACGCAGGCTGGCGCATGATCACAGCCCCTTGACCGCGAAGATACCGTTGGCGTTGCGCCAGTACCCCTTGTAGTCCATGCCGTAGCCGAAGATGTAGCGGTCGATGCATGGCAGGCCGGTGTAGGTGGCCTTCAGGTCCGGACTGGCCTTGCGGTCGTGGTCCTTGTCGATCAGCACGGCGGTATGCACCGCACGGGCGCCGGCGTGCTTGCAGAACTCGATGATGGCGCTGAGGGTGTGGCCCTCGTCGAGGATGTCGTCGACGATCAGCACGTCGCGGTCGATGAACGACACTTCCGGCTTGGCCTTCCAGAACAGCTCGCCGCCGCTGGTGGTGTTGCGGTAGCGGGTGGCATGCAGGTACGAGGCTTCCAGCGGGAACTGCAGGTGGGTCAGCAGCTTGCCAGAGAAGATCAGGCCGCCGTTCATCACGCAGAAGACCACCGGGTTCTTGTCGTGCAGGTCCTGGCAGATCTGCTTGCCGACCTCGGCGATGGCGGCCTCGACCTCGGCTTCGTTGTACAGGCAATCAGCCTCGCGCATCACTTGACGGATATGCTCGAGATCGGCGGACATGGCGCTCTCCAGGGGGTGCGTTTTGGAAAAGCGGGCAAAGGTACGCATCCGCTCGTCCCAGATCAAGCCTTTATGGACTAACGTGCACAATGACTGCACGACATCAAGGAATGAATAGATTAATCTAGCGCGGTTTTTTTGCCCGCCTCCCGGAGCCCTCCCCCTATGCCTACTCGTGAGATCCGCCATCCGCTGATCCGCCACAAGCTCGGCCTGATGCGCCGTGCCGATATCAGCACCAAGAATTTTCGCGAACTCGCCCAGGAAGTCGGTGCACTGCTGACCTATGAAGCCACCCAGGACCTGCCGCTCGAAACCTACGAGATCGACGGCTGGTGCGGCAAGGTGCAAGTCGAGAAAATCGCCGGCAAGAAGATCACCGTCGTGCCGATCCTGCGCGCCGGCATCGGCATGCTCGACGGCGTGCTCAGCCTGGTCCCTGGGGCCAAGGTGAGTGCCGTGGGCGTTGCCCGCAACGAGGAAACCCTCGAAGCCCACACCTACCTCGAGAAACTCGCGCCGGACATCAACCAGCGCCTGGCCCTGATCATCGACCCGATGCTGGCCACCGGCGGCTCGATGGTCGCCACCATCGACCTGCTGAAAAAGGCCGGCTGCAAGGAAATCCGTGCCATGGTCCTGGTCGCGGCCCCCGAAGGCATCGCCGTGGTGGAGAAAGCCCACCCCGACGTGCAGATCTACACCGCCTCGATCGACCAACGCCTGAACGAACACGGCTACATCGTCCCAGGCCTGGGTGATGCCGGCGACAAGATCTTCGGCACCAAGCAGAAGGACGCCTGATCATGCAGGACGGCTTCAACGACCCGCTCTGGCGTCAGGTCGTCTCGGGCGCGCAGATGCTCTTCGTGGCATTCGGCGCGCTGGTGCTGATGCCGCTGATCACCGGCCTCGATCCGAACGTGGCGCTGTTCACCGCCGGCATCGGCACCCTGCTGTTCCAGATGGTCACGGGCCGCCAGGTCCCGGTGTTCCTGGCCTCGAGCTTCGCCTTCATCACTCCGATCATCCTCGCCAAGGGCCAGTTCGGCCTGGCCGAGACCATGGGCGGCGTGATGGCGGCAGGCTTCGTGTACACCTTCATGGGCCTGATGGTGAAGATCAAGGGCACCGGTTTCATCGACCGCATGCTGCCGCCGGTGGTGATCGGCCCGGTGATCATCTCCATCGGCCTGGCCATGGCGCCGATCGCCGCCAACATGGCGATGGGCAAGGCCGGCGACGGCAGCGTGCTGCTGCCGTACAAGACTGCCATGATGATCTCCATGCCGGCGCTGTTGACCACCCTGATCGTGGCCGTGTTCGGCAAGGGCATCTTCCGCCTGGTGCCGATCATCGCCGGCGTGCTGGTGGGCTTCGCCCTGTCGTTCGCCTTCGGCGTGGTCGACACCGCCAAGATCGCTGCGGCCCCCTGGCTGGAGCTGCCCAACTTCACCGCGCCGGCCTTCAACTGGCAGGCCATCCTGTTCATCGTCCCAGTGGCCCTGGCCCCGGCGATCGAACACATTGGCGGTGTGATCGCGGTGGGCAGCGTGACCGGCCGCGACTACCTGAAAAAGCCCGGCCTGCACCGCACGCTGCTGGGTGACGGCCTGGCCACCACCGCCGCCGGCCTGTTCGGCGGCCCGCCCAACACCACCTACGCCGAAGTGACCGGCGCGGTGATGCTGACCAAGAACTACAACCCGAAGATCATGACCTGGGCGGCGGTATTCGCCATCACCCTGGCCTTCATTGGCAAGTTCGGCGCGCTGCTGCAGAGCATTCCGGTACCGGTGATGGGCGGCATTCTCTGCCTGCTGTTCGGCTCGATCGCGGCGGTGGGCATGAACACCATGATCCGCCACAAGATCGACCTGGCCGAGGCGCGCAACCTGGTGATCGTTTCGGTGACCCTGGTGTTCGGCATCGGCGGCGTGCTGATCGGCAGCGGCGACGGCCCGGACGATTGGGGCCTGAAGGGCATCGCCTTGTGCGCCGTGGTGGCCATTGCCCTGAACCTGATCCTGCCGGGCAACGATGGCTGGAAGAACAAGAAACTGGATGACCAGTTGCCTTGAGTTTTTCTTGAAATCCTGGGGCTGCTTTGCAGTCCCAGGATTCAAAGCCAGGCGAGTTTCTCAGGCCTTTTCGCACATCCCCGCCAACACCCTCACCCACTCCGGGTGATCATTCAGGCACGGCACCAGCACCAGCTCCTTCCCGCCCGCCTCGATGAACTGCTCCTTGCCCCGATCGCCAATTTCCTCCAGCGTCTCGATGCAATCGGCGACGAACGCCGGGCACATAACCAGCAGCTTCTTCACACCCGCCTTGCCCAGCTCATCCAGGCGCGTCTCGGTGTAGGGCTCGATCCACTTTGCCCGGCCCAGGCGCGACTGGAACGACACCGACCACTTGCCTTCCGGGATGCCCATCTTCTGCGCGAACGCCCTGGCCGTGGCCAGGCACTGGCCGCGATAGCACACCGCACGCATCTCGGCGCTGGCGTCCTTGCAGCAGTCGGCGGCCTGGAAGTCGTGGTTGCCGGTGGGATCGAGCTTCTTCAAGTGCCGCTCGGGCAAACCGTGGAAGCTCAGCAGCAGGTGATCATAATCCTGTTCCAGGTACGGGCGGGCACTGGCCACCAGGGCATCGATGTAGTCCGGGTGGTCGTAGAACGGCTGCAGAATGCGGGTCTGCAGGGGCAGCTTGCGCTCGGCGATGGTCTGCTTCGCCAACTCCACGACCGTGGTCACGGTGCTGTCGGCGAACTGTGGATAAAGCGGCGCCAGCGTCACCTTGCGCACACCTTGCGCGGCCAGGCGCTCCAGGACCTCCGGCAGCGCCGGTTGTCCGTAGCGCATGGCGATCTCCACCGGCCCATGGGGCCAATGGGCGATCATCGCCTGCTGCAGACGGCGGGTCAGCACCACCAGCGGCGAGCCCTCGTCCCACCAGATCGAGGCGTAGGCATGGGCCGACTGCTCGGGGCGCTTGATCAGGATCAGCGACACCAGCAACCGCCGCACCAGCCAGGGCAGATCGATCACGTACGGGTCCATGAGGAACTGGTTGAGGTAACGGCGCACGTCGGCCACCGAGGTGGAGGCCGGCGAACCCAGGTTGACCAGCAGCAGGGCGTGATCAGTCATGCAGCGTCCTATGTCAGAGGCGGCTGGACAGGTTGTCCAGGGCCGATTGCAGATCGTTGAAACGGAACGTGAAGCCCGCCGCCAGCAAACGCACCGGACGGGCGCGCTGGCCCCCGAGCAGCAGCGTCGACAGCTCGCCGAGCCCGGCCTTGAGCAACAGTGCAGGCATCGGCATGAACGCTGGGCGATGCAGGGTGCGCCCCAGGCGCTTGGCAAACTCGCGGTTGCGCACCGGCTCCGGCGCGCAGGCATTATAGGGACCGCTGGCTTCGTTGTGCTGCAAGAGAAAATCAATCAGGCCGATTTGGTCGTCGATATGCACCCAGGGCATCCACTGCCGACCATCGCCCAGCGGCCCGCCCAGGCCCAGTTTGTATGGCAGGCGCAGGCGCGACAAAAAGCCGCCATCGGCGGCCAGTACCAGGCCGGTGCGTACCAGCACCACGCGGATGCCCAGGGCCTCGGCACGCTGGGCGGTTTCCTCCCAGGCGATGCACAGCTGGCTGGCGAAGTCCTCTTTCACCGGCGGCGAAGCCTCGGTGAGCTCACGCTCGCCACCGTCACCGTACCAGCCCACCGCCGAGCCGGAGATCAGCACCTGCGGGCGACGCTCACGGCGCTCCAGCCAGGCCAGCAACTGCTCGGTGAGGGTCACCCGGCTGGCCCAGAGCAGATTGCGCCGTGCAGCGGTCCAGGGCCGGTCAGCGATCGGCGCGCCGGCCAGGTTGACCAGCGCGTCGACCTCGTCGTCATCGGCAATGTCCTCCAGCCGGGCGATGCCGCGCACGCCGGTGCCACAGATTTTCGCCACCTGTTCAGGGCGCCGGCTCCAGACCGTCAGGCGATGCCCTTGCTGGCGCCACACCTGGCACAGGTGTTGGCCGATCAGGCCGGTACCGCCGGTCAGCAATATATGCATGGCTGTGTCCTCACACTGGGCGGCCGTGGTCTATTTTTAAGATCAAGGCACTTTTTTGACCGAACGCTCTCGGATAAACATAGGCCAACCTGCCCATCGAGCGGAATAACCTTATACAAACATTGTGCATTGTACAGGTTTGTCTGGCAGCGTAGGCTGCGTATAGCGAGGTTCGAAGAGGCCATCATGACAGTACCTATTGCCATCATCGGTGCCGGAATCGCCGGCTTGTCCGCCGCCCAGGCCCTGCAAAAGGCCGGACAGACCGTTCATTTGTTCGACAAGGGCCACGGCAGCGGCGGACGCATGGCCAGCAAGCGCAGCGATGCCGGCGCCCTTGACCTCGGCGCCCAGTACTTCACCGCCCGCGACCGGCGATTCGTCGAGCAGGTCCAGCAATGGGTGGCCAATGGCTGGGCTGCGCAGTGGAAACCGCAGCTGTACAACTACCGCGATGGCGAACTGACCCCCTCCCCCGACGAACAAACCCGCTGGGTCGGCGTGCCGCGCATGAGCGCCATCACTCGCGGCCTGCTCAAGGATGTCACGGTGAACTTCGGCTGCCGCATCGCCGAGGTGTTCCGCGGCAAGCAATACTGGCACTTGCAGGACACCGAAGGCTGCAGCCATGGGCCGTTCAGCCAGGTGGTGATCGCCGTGCCGGCGCCCCAGGCCACCCCGTTGCTGGCCGCCGCCCCCAAACTCGCGGCGGTTGCCGCCGGGGTGCAGATGGAACCGACCTGGGCCATTGCCCTGGGCTTCCAGACACCCCTGGAAACCCCCATGCAGGGCTGCTTCGTGCAAGACAGCCCACTCGACTGGCTGGCGCGCAACCGCAGTAAACCGGGCCGTGACGAGCACCTCGACACCTGGGTGCTGCATGCCACCTCCAACTGGAGCAAACAGCACATCGACCTGCCCAGGGAAGAAGTGATCGAGCAGTTGTGGGGAGAATTTGCCGAGCTGGTCGGCTGCGTCGTCCCCGCACCGACCTTTGCGCTTGCCCACCGCTGGCTGTACGCCCGCCCTGCCGTCAATCATGAGTGGGGCACGCTGGCCGATGCCGACCTGGGCCTGTATGCCTGTGGCGACTGGTGCCTGTCCGGTCGGGTCGAAGGGGCGTGGCTCAGCGGCCAGGAAGCCGCCCGACGCCTGCTGGAGCATCTGGAATAATCGGCAGGAAATTTATACAAAAAAATATTCTTGTATAAGTTTTCATCTGTGCTGGAATAGACTTGTACAAACCGTGCAGCCTGTACAAGTCATTCCGGAGACCGCGATGAACGCTTTCCCGCCCAGCGGCAAGCCACGACTGGCCATCAGCGCCTGCCTGACCGGCCTGAACGTACGCTACAATGCCGGCCACAAAGCCTCCAGCCTCTGTCTCGAAGTGCTCGACCAGCATTTCGACTGGGTCCCACTTTGCCCCGAGGTCGCCATTGGCCTGGGCACGCCCCGGGAACCCATTCGCCTGGTGGGCGATCCCGAGCACCCGGCTGTCACCGGTACGCGCAACAACGTCACCGATTTCGCCGGCCCGTTGCGTGCCTACGGCGCGCAGATGGCCGACGAACTCGACGATATCTGCGGCTACATCTTCATGCAAAAGTCACCGTCCTGCGGCCTTGAACGGGTCAAGGTCTACCAGGAGGACGGTCGCCCGGCCCACCAGAGTGGCCGGGGCGCCTACGCCGCGGCATTCTGCGAGCGGCGCCCGGACCTGCCGGTCGAAGAGGAAGGACGGCTGCACGATCCGGTGCTGCGGGAAAACTTCATCGCCCGCGTCTACGCCTACGCCGACTGGCGCCAACTGCTGCGCCAGGGCCTGAGTCGCGGCGCGCTGATCCGTTTCCATGCCCGCTACAAGTACCTGCTGATGGCGCACAATCCCCAGGCGTACCGCGGCCTTGGGCGCCTGCTCGGCAGCATGAGCCGCGACGATGATCCGGCGCAGCTCGGTCCGCGCTACTTCAGCCAGCTGATGCAGGCGCTTCGCCGCTGCGCAAGCCGCGGCACCCACGGCAACGTGCTTCAGCACCTGAGCGGCTACCTGCGCAACGACCTCGGCCAGGCGGACAAGGCCGAGCTGCAACAGGTCATCGGCCAGTACCAGAAAGGCGTGGTGCCTCTGGTGGTGCCCTTGACCCTGCTCAAGCACCACCTGCGCCGTCATCCCGATCCCTACCTGCTGCAACAGGCCTACCTGCAACCCCATCCGGAAGACCTCGGACTGCGCAATGCCATCTGACCCCTTGCTGCCCATCGGCGAAGTGGCCCGCCTGACCGGCGTCAACCCGGTCACCCTGCGCGCCTGGGAACGCCGCTACGGCTTGATCACGCCGCAGCGCACACCCAAGGGGCATCGTCTTTATCCACAGGATCAGGTGCAGCGCGTCCAGGCCGTGCTGCGCTGGCTGGAGCGTGGCGCCGCCGTGAGCCAGGTGCGCGAGTTGCTGGACAATGCCGCGCATGCCAGCGCACCGATCCAAGGCGAATGGGGCGAACGCATCGAACGGCTGATCGCTGCCATCGCCCGGCTTGCCCAACGCCCACTGGACCAGTTGATCAACGAGGTGATGGCGCTCTATCCCGCCGTGACCATCTGCGAACGCCTGCTGCTGCCTCTGCTCGAAACCCTCGACCAGCGCTGGCAAACGCATTTCGACGCCCGACTGGAACAGGTGTTCTTTCACGGTTGGCTACGTAGCAAGCTGGGGGCGAGGGTCTATCACGACAACCACTCGCTCGCCGGTCCCTGTGTGTTGCTCGCCCGATGTGAAGACTCCCCCTTCGATGCCGAGTTCTGGCTTTGCGCGTGGCTGCTGAGCAGCAATGGCTACCCACTGGAGATCCTCGAGTGGTCGGTCGAGCCTGGTCAACTGCGCCTGGCCGCGGAGCAACTGCAGCCAAGCGCGCTGCTGCTGCACCTGGGCCGTCGCCCCGACCTCGCCGGGTTGGGCCGAGCGTTGCAGGACGTCAACACGATGAAACTCCTGGGTGGTAGCACAGCCCCTCTCCATGAGGCGCAATTGCACGCACTGTCGTTGACTGACCTGCACCTGTTCGACAGCCCGCAATCCGCCTTGCGCCGCCTTCAGCAACCCCGACCGTGAGTCTGCAACCCATGCAACTGATCTGGCTGCGCAGCGACCTGCGCATAGACGACAACACCGCCCTCGCAGCCGCCTGCCAGCGTGGCCCGACCCTGGCACTCTGGATTGCCAGCCCCAGCCAGTGGCTGGCCCACGACGACGCGCCGTGCAAGGTCGATTTCTGGCTGCGCAACCTGCGGTTGCTGCAACAATCACTGGCGGCGCTGAACATTCCGCTGCTGATTCGCACCACCGACACCTGGGCGGATGTCCCCGAATGCGTGCTCGAGGTCTGCTGCCAACACGGCATCGAGACCGTACACTGGAACGACGAATACGGCCTCAACGAGGCCCGCCGGGACCAGGCCACCCGTGAAACCTTGCAGCAAGCCGGAATCACCGCCATCGGCCACCTCGACCAACTGCTGTTCAGGCCCGGCAGCGTGCTGACCCGCACCGGCCAGTACTTCCAGGTATTCAGCCAGTTCAAGCGTGTCTGCCTGGAGCATCTGCACCGCGGCCTCCCGCCGCTGGCTCAACCGGTACAAGCACAGCAGGCCCTCGGGATCTCCAGCGACGCCATCCCTCTGCAGATCGAAGGTTTCGAGCCTCCTTCCGATACCCTGCGCCAGCACTGGCCGGCAGGCGAGGATGAGGGCAGGCGGCGGCTACAGCGCTTTGTCGATGAAACCATCGACGACTACGCACAACTGCGCGACCTGCCTGCCAAGGCTGGCACCAGCCGGCTGTCTCCCTACCTTGCCGCCGGCGTAGTCTCGCCGCGCCAGTGCCTGCACGCGGCACTGGCCAGCAACCGAGGGGAATTCGACAGCGGCAGCGTCGGCGTACAGACCTGGGTCAACGAGCTGCTGTGGCGCGAGTTCTACAAGCACACCCTGGTGGGCTACCCCCGGGTCTCCCGGCACCGCGCCTTCCGCCCGCAGACAGAAGCATTGCCCTGGCGCGACGCACCCGCCGACCTGCAGGCCTGGAAAGAGGGTCGAACCGGTTTCCCCCTCATCGATGCCGCCATGCGCCAGCTGCTGCACACTGGCTGGATGCACAACCGCCTGCGCATGATCGTCGCCATGTTCCTCAGCAAGAACCTGCTGATCGACTGGCGACATGGCGAGCGGCATTTCATGCGCCACCTGATAGACGGTGACTTGGCCGCCAACAACGGTGGCTGGCAATGGAGCGCCTCGACCGGTACCGATGCGGTACCCTATTTCCGAATCTTCAACCCCGTTACCCAATCGCAGCGTTTCGACCCCAAGGGAACCTTCATACGTCATTGGTTGCCTGAGTTGGAAGAAAAAGATGATCGATCGATCCATCAACCGGTAAAATCCACGGATCTATTTGCTACTAGTTACTTGAGCCCGATAGTCGACCTCGATAGCAGTCGCCAAAGAGCACTGGAAGCCTTCAAAGGCTTGTCAAACTGGCAGGATCAGAGGGCATAACGCATGACACGTCGTTTCTGGGTCACAGGAGCCAGCCACGGAGTTGGGCTGGCGTTGGTGGGACAGTTGCTCGCATCGGGGCATCAGGTTGCCGCCAGTGGCAGGGATAGCCAGGAACTGGACACACTGGGCCGACAGCACGGCGCACGCCTGCTGCGACTTCCCGCTCCCTTGCCGGAAGCCAGCCAACGGCTTCTGGCGAAATGGGGCGCACTCGACAGCCTGATCATCAACGCCGGCACCTGCGACTACCTGCCAGATGCTGTAGCGGATGGGGAGGTGTTCGAGCAGATCATCAGCAGCAACCTGCTGGCCACGCAGGAGTGCCTGGCCGGTGCCCTGCCGCTGCTGGTCAAGGGCGTGAAACCACAGGTCATGGCCATCCTCAGCCGCTACTCGGCGTTGCAGCTGTTCGAGCCGAACCAGCCGCTCAGTGGCGGCAACAGCCTGCCGAAGTGGTTGAGCGAGCAACGCAACACCTTGCACGCGCTGGGCATCGACCTGACCGTGGTGGCGCCTCAATCGCTGAAAAACCCGGTGAGCTCGGTGCAGGCCATTCCGGAGCCCTGGACGGCGCAAAGCGCGGCGCAGGAGTTGCTGGCACGCCTGGATCAGCGCCAACCCGAGCTGGTACTGGAGGTGCTCAACCCAGGCGAACTGTGGCCACTGCCGAAGAGCAGCTGACTGCAGGCTTCAAGGCAGGAAGCGCTGCACGCTGGCGGACTGGTTCCACAACAGCGGCAGGACTTTCTGCAGGTTGCCTGGCTCGCCACTGCTCCAGAACGCCGTCGGCTGCGCCGGCCCGTCGCCGAGCAGCCCGCGAGCATCCAGCAGACGTTGCAGTTGGCGCGCCACGGCAGCACCGGTGTCGATGATCGCCACATCCGCCGGCACCATCTCGGCCAGCATGGGCCGCAGGAACGGATAGTGGGTGCAACCCAGGATCAGGGTGTCGCAGCCGGCCGCCAGCAACGGCCTCACATAGCCCGACAGCAACTGGCGCAGTTGCTCGCTGACCAGGTCCCCCGCCTCGATACGCTCGACCAGCCCAGGGCAAGGTTGGGTGATCACCCGCACGTCATTGGCGAAGCGATCGAGCAAGGCGGCGAACTTGGCGCTTTGCAGGGTACCGGTGGTGGCCAGCACGCCGACCACGCCGGAACGGGTTGCCGCGGCCGCCGGCTTGACCGCCGGCTCCATCCCCACCAACGGCCAGTCCGGGTAAAGCTCGCGCAGGTCAGCCACCGCCGCCACCGTGGCCGTGTTGCAGGCCAGGACCAATGCCTTGGCGCCCTGCTCATGGTAGAACCTGGCGATCAGCCGCAGACGCTGGCGGATGTAGTCCGGGGACTTCTCGCCATAGGGCACATGGCCGCTGTCGGCCAGGTAGAGCAGCGACTCGTTGGGCAGCAGGCGCTGGATCTCGGCCAGTACCGACAACCCGCCGACACCGGAATCCATCACGCCCACCGGCGCCGAACGCTCAGCCATGGCGACTGCCACACACGGCACAGGCGGGGTCGCGCTTGACCCGCAATTCGCGCATTCGGGTGCTCAGGGCGTCGATCAGCAGCAGGCGGCCGATCAGCGGCTCGCCGAAACCGGCCAGCAACTTCAGCGCTTCCAGTGCCTGCAGGCTGCCGACCAGCCCCACCAGCGGGCCGATTACCCCGGCCTCGCTGCAGGTCAGCTCGGCCTCGCTGCCATGGCCATACAGGCAGTGGTAGCAGGGGCTGGTGTCGCGGCGGGTGTCGAACACCGACAACTGGCCCTCGAGGCGGATCGCCGCGCCGCTGACCAACGGTTTGCCCGCAACCACGCAGGCAGCGTTGACCGCCTCGCGGGTGCCGAAGTTGTCGGAGCAGTCGAGCACCACATCGACCGCCACCACTGCAGCGGCCAGCAAATCCTCATCCAATGCCTGGCGATGGGCGACCAGGCTGATTTCCGGGTTGATCGCCTGCAAACGCTTGATGGCCGAATCGACCTTGCTCATGCCGACACTGTCGCTGTCGTGGATCACCTGGCGTTGCAGGTTGGTCAGGTCGACGGTGTCGAAATCGGCCAGATGCAGCCCGCCGACACCTGCCGCGGCAAGGTACAGCGCCACCGGCGAGCCCAGCCCGCCGAGGCCGATGACCAGGGCCTTGCCGTGTTTCAGGCGCAACTGGCCGTCGATATCCACCTGCGACAGGAGGATCTGTCGGCTGTAACGCAACAGCTCCTGGTCGCTCAGCATGGCCGGCGCCCCAGGCTGATACGTTCGTGACCGCCCAGGTCGACACGGCTGGCGACATCGATGAAGCCCGCCGCTGCCAACAGGTCGCGTACAGCAGGCGCCTGGTCATAGCCGTGCTCGAGCAGCAGCCAACCACCGGGCTGCAGGTGTGCCGGGGCCTGGGCGACGATCACCCGCAGGTCGTCCAGCCCGTCTTCGCCGGCCACCAGGGCACTGCTGGGTTCGAAACGCACGTCGCCAGCCACCAGGTGCGGATCGGCGGCGCGGATATAGGGCGGGTTGCTGAGAATCATGTCGAAACGCTCACCCACAAGGGCATCGAACCAGTGGCTGGCGCGCACCTGGACATTGCCCAGGCCCAGGCGCTCGCGGTTGCGCTCGGCCAAGGCCACGGCCTCGTCGATGCGGTCCACCGCCGTGACCTGCCACCCTGGGCACTCATTGGCCAGGGCCAGGGCGATGGCCCCGGTGCCGGTGCCCAGGTCGAGGACCCGGGCAGGCGTGGGCGGCACGAGTTCGAGCGCGGTTTCCACCAGCAGCTCGGTGTCCGGGCGCGGAATCAGCGTGTGTGGCGCGACTTCCAGGTCCAGTTTCCAGAACCCCTGTTGGCCGAGGATATAGGCCACCGGCTCACCGGCGCGACGCCGCTCGAGGTAGTCGGCGAACACCTGCGCCGCCTCGCTGCTGACAATGCGCTCGGGCCAGGTGTGCAGGAAGCTGCGCGACTTGCCCATGGCCGCGGCGAGGAGCAACTCGGCGTCCAGCCGCTCGGTCGGCGAGTCCGGCAACTGCGCGTTGCGCAGCAGGCTGGCGATGATGGTCATTCAATCCCCCAGGGCGGCCAGTTGATCGGCCTGGTATTCGGCCAGCAACGGCTCGATCACGGCCTCCACGCCACCGGCGAGGATATCGTCCAGGGAATAGAGAGTAAGGTTGATACGGTGGTCGGTGACCCGGCCCTGTGGATAGTTGTAGGTGCGGATGCGCTCGGAGCGGTCACCCGAACCCACCAGCAGCTTGCGCTCGCTGGCGATGGCGTTCTGCGCGGCGCTGGTCTGCATGTCGTTCAGCTTGGCCGACAGCCAGGACATGGCGCGGGCACGGTTCTTGTGCTGCGAACGCTCTTCCTGGCACTCGACCACGATGCCGGTGGGCAAGTGGGTGATGCGGATCGCCGAGTCGGTCTTGTTGACGTGCTGGCCGCCGGCGCCAGAGGCGCGGTAGGTGTCCACGCGCAGATCGGCGGGGTTGATCTCGATGGCCACCTGCTCGTCTGGCTCGGGCAGTACCGCCACGGTGCAGGCCGAGGTGTGGATACGACCCTGGGATTCGGTCTCGGGCACGCGCTGCACGCGGTGCGCGCCGGACTCGAACTTCAGCTTGCCATACACGCTGTCGCCTTCGACCCGGGCGATGATCTCCTTGTAGCCGCCGTGCTCGCCTTCGTTCTCGGAGAGGATCTCCAGGCGCCAGCCGCGTTTCTCGGCGTAGCGCGAGTACATGCGGAACAGGTCGCCGGAGAAGATCGCCGCCTCGTCGCCGCCGGTGCCGGCGCGGATCTCGAGGAACACGTTGCGCCCGTCGTTGGGGTCCTTGGGCAGTAGCATGCGCTGTAGTTGCGACTCCAGGCCCACCAGTTGCTCTTTCGCTTCCCGCACTTCTTCGACCGCCATCTCGCGCAGATCGGGGTCGGCGTCCTTGAGCAGCGCCTGGGCGCCTTCGAGGTCGTCCTGGACCTTGCGCCAGCCTTGATAGCAGGCGATCACCGGCTCGACTTCGGCGTACTCGCGGGAGTAGGCGCGAAAACGCGTCTGGTCGGAAATGACTTCGGCGTCACCGAGCAGCGCGGTGAGTTCCTCGAAGCGATCCTGGAGCGTGTCCAGTTTGTTCAGCAGCGACGCTTTCATTGCGGGGATTTGTCCGTCGAGCCCTCGTGGAGGGCGAAGAGTTCCTGGGCCATGGCCAGCGCATCGAGGCGGCCTTCGGCAGAGAGCTTTTTCAACTGCACGCTGGGGGCGTGCAGGAGTTTGTTGGTCAGGCCCCGGGCCAGCTGCATGAGCACGTCCTCGGGGTTGCCGCCGTTGCCGAGCAGGCGCAGGGCCTTTTGCAGTTCTTCGTCGCGCAGGCGCTCGCTCTGCTGGCGGTAGGCCTTGAGCACATCCACCGCCGCCAGCTCGCGCAGGCGCACCATGAAGTCGTCGGCACCGGCCGAGACCAGCTCTTCGGCGGCCTGGGCCGCGCCCTGGCGGCTCTTGAGGTTTTCCGCGACCACTTCGTGCAGGTCGTCGACGGTATAGAGGTAGACGTCGTCCAACTCGCCCACCTGCGGCTCGATGTCACGCGGCACGGCGATGTCGACCATGAAGATCGGCTTGTGCCGGCGCTGCTTCAGCGCGCTTTCCACCGCGCCCTTGCCGAGAATCGGCAACTGGCTGGCGGTGGAACTGATGACGATGTCGCTGTTGGCCAGTTCCTGCGGGATATCCGAGAGCAGCACGGCATGGGCGCCGAACTGCTCGGCGAGAATGCTGGCGCGCTCGAGGGTGCGGTTGGCCACGACGATGCGACGCACGCCCTGCTCGTGCAGGTGGCGGGCGACCAGGGTGATGGTCTCACCGGCGCCGATCAGCAGCGCCTGGCTGCGGCCCAGGTCGGAAAAGATCTGCCTGGCCAGACTGACCGCGGCGAACGCCACCGAGACCGGGTTCTCGCCGATGGCGGTGTCGGTGCGCACCTGCTTGGCGGCGCTGAAGGTGGCCTGGAACAGGCGACCCAGCAGCGGCCCGACGGTGCCGGCCTCACGGGCCACGGCGTAGGCCGACTTCATCTGACCGAGGATCTGCGGTTCACCGAGTACCAGCGAGTCGAGGCCGGAGGCCACGCGCATCATGTGCCGGACCGCATCGTGCTCTTCATGGACGTAGGCGCTGGCGCGCAGTTCGTCGAGGCTCAGCTGGTGATAGTCGGCCAACCATTGCAGCACGGCGTCGGCGGCGAGGTGGTCCTGCTCTATATAGAGTTCGCTGCGGTTGCAGGTGGACAGGATCGCCGCCTCGCGGCTGGCGGTCAGTCGGCAGAGCTGCTGCAGGGCGTCGACCAGTTGCTCGGGCGTAAACGCCACGCGCTCGCGTACGTCTACCGAGGCAGTCTTATGGTTGATACCAAGTGCAAGAAAGGCCATGCAAGGTCGCTGGTTGGGACGTGAAGCCGATAATTGTCCTACTTCGCAGGTTTTAGAACAACCACCGTTCGCTATTGTGGCGATGCGGCGTGCCTATCGCCCCGCACCGCGCCCCATCCGTGCCGTTGCCGTTGCCGTTGCCGTTGCCGTTGCCGTTGCCGTTGCCGTTGCCGTTGCCGTTGCCGATCAAGAGTCTAGCGCCATACCCAGCTAGCGACAGCTGCGCCAGTTCAGGCGCCGCCCGTACCTTCGCGACTTCAGGAGGCCGAACGCAGGCCTTGCGCAGGGAGGTGACGGGCATGGAGCCCGTCAAGCGCTGGGGCCCAGGATGGGCCCTGCAGCTCGGTCCTCCCGGGAGCAAGGCCGGAGTGAGGGAACCCGGAGCGCAGCGGAGGGCCGGATGAATGGAGCGCCACGGCTTTGGTTACTTTGGCCACGACCAAAGTAACCCGCCGTAAGGGCGGAAAGGTGACTATGCGTCGCCACAGCGAATGAATGCGCATACAGCTTTCAATACACACGCTCTAAAAAGCCAAAGCCAAAGCGTTTTGGAGCGGGTTTTTATAGGTGTAAGCGCATTCATTTGCTATGTCGACGCACAGTCACCTTTCCGCCCTTACGGCGGGTCCCTTTTTGAAGGATCAAAAAGGAACCAAAAAATCCTCGCTCCATTCATCCGGCCCCTACGCTTCGCT